>JAGBFJ010000079.1 GCA_017936545.1 Sutterella sp. | reverse complement strand
CGAAGGTTCAGACTGCCTGCGATCGGATAGTCGTGAAGCGCCCGGCGAAGCGCAGCCTGCAGGTCCTCCTCCCGGCCTTTCCAGGCTCCGCAGAGCCACGGCGCGAACCACGCCGACACTTCCGGCATGGATTCGAGCCGCACGTCAAGCTCCGCGGCAAACGACTGACAGCGCTTTTCCTCCATGACCCAGTCGGCAATCACCGGCACCTCGCTCAGTTCGGCGCCTGAGTCCTCGCCGGCCGTCATCAGAATGTCCGTCAGACGATGACGATATTCGGCGGGAGAGAGCGTCCCGGGGCAGGGCGCAAAAGCGGCGAAAAGCCTCAGACCGCGCTCGACCGTCCGTTCGGAAGCGAAATCGCCGTAGGCGATCAGACCCTCCCAGGTAAAGCCGGTTTCAAAAAAACGGTCTTCGGACCATGCCACGGCACGAGTGAGCGCGCGGCGAAGTACCAGCTCGGCCGTTTCGCGCGAACCGAACTTCGGCACGAAATGCGCAGGCTGTCGGAAGATGTTGGTCACGTGAACATAGCGAAAGCGCCTGACATCCTCATCGGAGGGCTCGGTCCGGAGCCGCAGGAGTCTCAGCTCTTCTTCCGCAGCGACCAGCGGGATCGGATCGAAGGCCTCACAGCCGGCATTCTCCTTCACGGCCATCAGATGCGCGATGTCGTAGCGCGGCGCATGCTGACGGCGCCGCCTCGGTTCGAAGTCGAAGCTGAAGTCATCCTCCCAGACTGGTTCGAGCACCCGGCGCACGCGCTCGGCGCTGACGCCGAGCAGTTCGGATGCTTCTCGAAGCGTCACGCTGCGGTACTGTGCGCCCTGCTGATGGATGTCTCCGCTGCCGGTGAGCAGACGGCGGGCATTCTGAACGCAGACATTGGTATCGGGTAGAAGAGTGATTTCGGGCATGCTGGTCGGATAAAACTCAACTCTGTGTCTTCGAACAATAGCGCATCCCGGAGACATTCATCGGGCAATACCTGCTTCAGTCCGAGGAAAAAAAACGCGGGCCCCGATCGGCTGCTCTCTGGAGTCGCCTCTGCAGAAGAGGTTTTGAGCGAACAGGGTTACAACTTTTCACAGGTCTCAACAGGACTGAACATTTGTTCATTTCATAAAGTGAGAAGATAACCGCAGCAAAAAACAACAGCGACGCCGGCAGCTCCGGCAGCCATCACACCGAGGTTTCAAGATGACGACCAGAAGAACACTCCTTACCGCCGGCTTTGCTGCCGCACTCTGCACCGGCTCTTCGGTCCCTGCATTTGCGTCCGACCGGCTTCTTGAAGACATCCTCTACGGCATCAGCGATGCGCTGATTCGTGAATACGTCCGCAAGCACTACCGCGAAGGAGAATGGGACGGCCGCTACTGGTACCGCGACGGACGGCACTTCACGCCGGAAGAATACGGCCGCTATTTTCGCGACGAATATGAACGTGAACACCGTCAGCCGCCGAAGCCGAGACCTCAGCCGCAGCCCCGTCCGGCCCAGCCGCCGAGACCGGCTCAGCAGCATCCGGCTCAGCACGGTCCGTCCGGCGCTTCCCGCCCGAACAGCGGCCAGGGGCCGGCCAAACGTGCCGAACCGATGAAGAATGACCAGCACCGCGGGCCAGGACAGGGAGAAGGGCCCCGCCGCTGAGACTCGGAATCCGCCGACGAAGGGAGACGCCGATGCGTCTCCCTTTGACGTTTGCACAGGTCGCCGTCCGTGGTCAGATCCGTCTGCGCCTATAATTCTCTGCGACCCGCCCGGCAGACGCCTCCATCGTCGGCATCTGCCGGTTTCCCAATATTCAGCACCGAAAGGGGACTTTATGCCTCAGGCTCGAGCACTCCGGCTTCATCCGTCGGACAATGTCGCCGTCTGCACCACGGCGGTTCATGCCGGCGATACGGTCGACGTCATGGCCGCGGACGGCGGTCATACGACCGCGGCCGCCGTATCCGACATCACCTTCTGCAACAAGATCGCGCTCACGGATATTCCGAAGGGCGCCGACGTCATCAAATACGGCGAAGTCATCGGAACGGCTTCCGAGGACATCGCCCGTGGCAGCCTCGCCAACGACCGCAACATCGCCAGCCGGCCCCGCGCCTATGCCGACGAATATCTGCTCGGGAAGAAGGAGTGATCATGCAGTTCATGGGTTACAGACGAGCCGACGGTTCCGTCGGCGTACGCAATCACGTGCTAATTCTTCCGGCCTGCGCCTGCGCATCGGAAACCTGCCGCATCGTCGCGGCTCAGGTCAAGGGCGCAGTCAACGTCATCATCAATGTCGGGTGCTCGGACGTCGCCGCCAATACTGAACTCACCCAGCGCATTCTGACCGGATTTGCCCTCAATGCCAACGTCTACGGCGTCGTCATCATCGGGCTCGGATGCGAAACCGTCGGGCACCGCGCGCTTCGGGAAAAGCTCGAGAAGCTTACGACCAAGCCGATCGTCTCCTTCGGCATTCAGGAAGAGGGCGGCACTGTCAATACTGCCGCACTTGCCGTTAAGGCCGCACGCGCCATGGTCGAAGAAGCGAGCCGCATGGAACGCACGCCCTGCACGCTGGCCGATCTTTTCGTTGCCATCGAATGCGGCGGCTCCGACGCCACTAGCGGCATTGCCTCCAATCCCGCCGTGGGTGAAATGGCCGATCTGATCGGAGAAGCCGGCGGAACGACCATGATGAGCGAAACCGTCGAATTCATCGGTGCCGAACATGTGCTTGCCCGACGCGGCGCGACGCCTGAAATCCACGATCAGATCATCCGGATCTGCGAGGACTACGAAAAGCACCTAGCTCTTGCAGGACAAGACTGCCGTGCCGGGCAGCCGACGCCGGGAAACAAGTTGGGCGGTCTCTCGACCATCGAGGAAAAGAGTCTCGGCTGCATCAAGAAGGGCGGCACGCGTCCCGTCGTCGAAGTGCTGCCCGAAGGCGTTCGTCCGACCAAGAAGGGCGCTCTCATCATGGACACGCCCGGGTACGACATCAGTTCAGTCACCAGCATGGTGGCGGGCGGCGCAACCGTCGTCGTGTTCACCACTGGCAGAGGAACCCCGACCGGACATGCGCTGGCGCCCGTACTCAAAGTCACAGGCAACCGTGAAACTGCCGAACGCATGAAGGACAACATGGACGTGGACGTCTCCGGCATCGTCGACGGCACGCTGACCATCACCGAAGCCGGCCGCCGGATTCTGAACGACGTTGTGGCCGTGGCGAACGGCCGCACGACCAAAGCCGAAGCCTTCGGCTTCTCGGACATCGCCGTCGACCACGTCTGCCGCTATATCTGACCCCGAAAAGATACTTGATAAAAAAGCCGGCCCCGCATCCTGCAGAGCCGGCTTTCTTGCATCTTCAGAACCCAAGCTTTCAGCCTGAGCTCCCGACAGACTAGATGCCTAATACCGGCAGACGGTCTTCGGGAGTTTTTCTATTCCGAGCAGCGTGAGGCAGTCCCTGTACCGTTTAGCCACAGCTCCGATGACAAAAGCCTCAGTGGAGCAATGCTTGCGGG
>JAGBFJ010000078.1 GCA_017936545.1 Sutterella sp. | reverse complement strand
GATTCTCCTGCAGAGGGCTTCCGGTGCTACTGAGCATCAGAAGGCTCTAGTTGGCCGAAGTTCCGCTTCGGACTCAACAGAGTGCGGATAAGTCAATGAAACCCCAAAATGAGCAATTTTGAATAGGTTTTATTGAACAGATGGATGAGTCTGTGTAAGCATGAAAAAGCGCACGCTCTGTCGAACGTGCGCTTCGGGGAACCTGAAAGGACTCAGTGTTCCGCCTACATGAAGCAACGATTGAGGATAAAGGCGACCGCCATGATGCCCATCAGCCAGCTGACTTCCTTGGCGCGGCCCGTGAGGAGCTTGAGGACGACGTAGGACACGACGGCGAATTCAATGCCGACCGAGATGGAGTAGCCGAGCGGCATCATGAACATGGCGAGAATGGCCGGGAAGCCTTCCGTCCAGTCGCTGAAGTCGAGCTGGTCGAGACCCATCATCATGAAGGCGCCGACCATGATCAGTGCGGGCGCCGTCGCGCAGGCGGGAACGACGACGAAGAGCGGATAGAAGAAGACGGCGAGAAGGAAGAGCACGCCGCAGACAATCGCGGTCAGACCGGTGCGGCCGCCTTCTTCAATGCCCGTGGCGCTTTCGACGTAGGTGGTCACGGTCGAGGTGCCGAGGCAGGCGCCGGCGATGGTCGCGATGGCGTCGGAGAAGAGCGCCGGACGGGCGCGGGGCAGTTCGCCCTTTTCGTTGAGCATGCCGCCGCGGCTCGCGCAGCCGACGAGCGTGCCGACCGTATCAAAGAAGTCGACGAAGAAGAACGCGATCACCACGACCCAGAAGCCGGTCGTCAGGAGCTGCGAGAAGTCGAGCTTGAAGAGAATAGGCTCGAGGCTCGGCGGCATCGACATGAAGCTTTCCGGCATCTTGGTCACGCCCAGGGGGATGCCGAGGAGCGTCACGGCGACGATGCCGATCAGAATCGAACCGCGGACGCGGCGGATGTGCAGCAGCACCATCAGGAAGAGGCCGAAGAGAGCGAGCAGGGCTTCAACGGACTTGAGGTTGCCCAGACCGACGCTCGTGGCAGGATTCGAAACGACGATGCCGGCGCTTTTCAGACCGATGAAGGCGATGAAGAGGCCGATGCCGGCCGAAATGCCGATCTTCATGTTGAGGGGAATGGTGTTGACGACCTTCTCGCGGATGTTGGTGAAGGTAAGCAGCAGGAAGATCACGCCTTCGACGAAGACAGCGGTCAGCGCGACGTGCCAGGGCACGTGCATGGTCATGACAACCGAATAGGTGAAAAAGGCGTTCAGACCCATGCCGGGCGCAAGCGCGAAGGGATAGTTGGCCAGAAAGCCCATCAGGAAGCAGCCGACGGCTGCGCCGACGCAGGTTGCCACAAGAACGGGTCCGAAGGGCATGCCGCTTTCGGACAGAATGCCGGGATTGACGACGATGATGTAGGCCATCGCCATGAACGTGGTCAGACCGGCGGCGAGCTCGGTGCGGACCGAGGTTCGGCTTTTCGTCAGTTTGAATTGATTCTCCAGCCAGGACATGGTGTCTGCTCCAGGAAAATGAGGGGGAAGATTTGTATATGCCGGTCCGTGAGGCCGGACCGCTGATCGAGATTATGATCCAGTTTGACCTGCGGCGGCCAACGGGCATAGGAAGAATTTGCCGGCAGTGCCGTCCGGACGTCATCCGACGAGCCGAAGCCGCACTGATGTTTTTCGGCTGTTCAGCCCGGCGCTGAGACGGGCGGCTGACGCAGAAACGCTGCTGCGCTGGGCAAAAGGCAGAAGTCCGGGCGTTTGCACCGGCGGGTCCGCGGGTGCCTAAGGGCGTCATTGAGCATGCCGGAGCCGCAAGGAGATCTGTACAAGGGCTAAATTTTTTGGCTATGTGAGGGCTTTATTATTTGTCTGGGGCTAAAGGTTTGTCCACTTTTATTGAGGCCGCCTCATCAATTGCTGCAAGCAGATCCGCCACGGCTGAGGTTGCTTTCAAGAGCAGCAAGTTCTTCCACCAAATTCTTCGTCCCGGCCCTTTGAGCATGGTTCCCTCAATGAGCTGCTTGCCTGCCAAAAGAGCCACGGCATCCCAGGCGCTGATCTCTCTTTGGCTCGGAAGCCTGATGTCAGCCTCGGCCAGCTGTGAAGCATCGGCATCGGGAAATCGATTTCGGAGACAAGTGAAGAAGGCTAACAAATATTGGAGGTCTTGCTTGGTGCAAAG
>JAGBFJ010000077.1 GCA_017936545.1 Sutterella sp. | reverse complement strand
GCTGCATCGAGCAGTCGCGCTCGCCGAGATAGACGGCGTTCTGGAAGTTGTCGGAAAGAACCTGAATCTCGATGTGGCGCGGATTCTCAAGGAACTTTTCCATATAGACGGTCGGATTGCCGAAAGCCACGCGAGCCTCTTCCTTCGTCATGTTGACGGAGGTGAGAAGCGCCGCTTCGGTGCGCACGACGCGCATGCCGCGTCCGCCGCCACCGCCGGACGCCTTGATGATGACCGGATAGCCAATCTGTCGGGCGATGCGAAGGATTTCCTGAGGATCTTCGGGAAGAGCGCCGTCGGAGCCGGGCACGCAGGGAACGCCGGCGTCGCGCATGGCCTGTTTGGCGCTGACCTTGTCGCCCATCAGGCGGATCGATTCGGCGCGCGGTCCGATGAAGGTGAAGCCGGAACGCTCGACGCGTTCGGCAAAATCCGCATTTTCGGAAAGAAAGCCGTAGCCGGGATGAATGGCTTCGGCGTCCGTCACCTCAGCGGCCGAAATAATGGCCGGAATGCTGAGGTACGAGAGCTGGGACTGAGCGGGTCCGATGCAGACGCTTTCGTCGGCGAGACGCACGTACTTGGCATCGGCGTCGGCCGTCGAGTGCACGGCCACGGTCTTGATGCCCATCTCGCGGCAGGCGCGCTGAATGCGCAGGGCGATTTCGCCGCGGTTGGCGATCAGAATTTTTCCAAACATAACGGAGGCAGGGAAGAATTATTCGAGGATGAAGAGCGCCTGACCGAATTCGACGGGCTGCCCGTTTTCAACGCAGACTTCCCGGACGACGCCGTCGGCATCGGCTTCAACTTCATTGAGAAGCTTCATGGCCTCGATGATGCAGACGACCTGGCCCTTCTTCACGGTGTCTCCGACCTTGACGAAAGGTTCGGCACCGGGGGACGGCGCACGGTAGAACGTGCCGACCATCGGGCTGTTGAGCGGCGTGCCGGCGGGCACGGCGGGCTGCGCAGGAGCCTTGGCGGGCTCGGCGGCCGGAACGGGCTGCGGCATCTGAGGCGCAACGACGACCGGCTGGTGAACCGGAGCGGGCGCGGCGTTGGAACGATTGACGATGCGCACGCGGTCCTCGCCTTCGGTGATTTCGAGTTCTGCCACACCGCTTTCGCTAACGAGGTCAATCAGTGTCTTCAGTTTGCGCAGATCCATGATGATTTGCCTTTTGATTGCGGGAGCATCCGGGCGCTCTGAAAGCGGCCCCGGAGGGAACCTCCCTTCGGATAATTGTCTGTTATTAAATGCATGCCGATGCGTTTCGGGACGGCGGGCGGATTGAGTGTTTCGAAGGAGCGAAACCCGCGTTTTGAGCGGAAATGCCGCTATCTCGGCCGAAATTCTCTGCAATTGTCGATACTTTACAGAAAAAAGTAAAGGCGGGATTTTGCTCGAGCATGGGGGGTTCCCCTAGCCTTTGACCGCTTCGCGAAAACGCAGCGTTCGCAATGATAATCGAGCGAACTGACGGCATCTGCCGCGAAATTGTATGCAAATGCAGAAGGGACTCCGGACCGGCGGAAAAGCGGAAGACATCATACCGAGTCGTCCGCTTCATGCCCGTGCCGAAAAAAGGCTAATCCTCTGAACCGGCTTCCTGAAGAAGTCTTTCGAGCGCCGCCGCATCGATCCGGGCTCGGGCTTCGAGAGGATGCTGCCAGGCGTCGGGTTCGGCGGTTTTGCCCAGCGGATAGGACGGGGAGACGGTGATCACGACGTTTTCTCCTCGGCATTCGCTCAGCAGGGAGACCGACGATCGGCGGCCTTCCCCCGAGGCGTCCAGCACATCGAAGCCGACGCCGAGCGAAAGAAGCGAGAGCTCGACGCCCTTCTCGTCGTCGGTGCGCACGGCGACGGTGACGGCGGTATCCGCCGTGGCCGCGCCCGAGAGAACGTGGCCGGTGAGCACGGGCTCCCAGTCGGCGAGCGCCTGCATGACGCAGAGCGCCGCTTCGCGCTTGCGCCGAAGCAGCGCCCGGTGCTCTTCGGGCATGAAGAGCGCGCACCAGCGGCGGATTTCAGTGGCAACGAGCGCTTCGGCGGGCCGCACGCCGAAAGAGGCCTCGGCGTGCGCCAGCGCCTTCGACCAGCGTTCGCGCCCGCCCGCAATCATCGCGGCCGCTGCTGCCGCGGCTTCGCGTTCGGCTGAAGAGGGTTCCTTTGCCATTTTTGTCGCCTCGTATCGGATCAGACCGTCATGATAGCGGCTCGGCGGGAGACGAGGCGTCCGCGCGCTAGAATGAAGCGGCTCCGCGCAAAGCGCCGGCAGCACAGATCTCAGTTCATCACAGGGGACAAGCGACATGCATATTCATATTCTCGGCATCTGCGGCACATTCATGGGCGGCGTCGCCCAGCTCGCAAGAGAGGCGGGTCACACCGTCACGGGCTGCGATGCGCATGTCTATCCGCCGATGAGCGATGCGCTGCGCAATGCCGGCATCGATCTGCTCGAAGGGTATGACGCATCTCAGCTCGATGCGGTGCATCCTGACATTTTTGTGGTGGGCAATGCCGTGTCGCGCGGCAATCCGCTCCTCGAGGCGATTCTCAACCGGGGGCTGCCCTATACGTCGGGGCCGCAGTGGCTCTCCGAGCACGTGCTTCAGGGCCGGCACGTGCTGGCTGTCGCGGGCACTCACGGCAAGACAACCACGACCTCGATGCTCACATGGATTCTTCAGAAGGCCGGCCTCAATCCGGGCTTTCTGATCGGCGGCGTGCCGCAGTGGGGCGGCCGTTCCGCGGCGCTCGGCGACGCACGGCCCGGATCGCCTTTTGTCATCGAGGCCGACGAATACGACACGGCATTCTGCGACAAGCGAAGCAAGTTCGTGCACTACCGCCCCCGCACGGCCGTTCTCAACAATCTGGAATACGACCACGCCGACATCTTTGAAAACCTGGCCGCGATCGAGAAGCAGTTCCATCATCTGGTTCGCATCATGCCTTCGGAAGGTCTGGTCGTGGCCAACGGCCGCTGCGAGGCGCTCGACCGGGTGCTCGCCAAAGGCTGCTGGTCGAAGCTCGAACGATTTGATGCGGATGCCGGCTGGTCTCTGGCCGGCGACGGCACGGTGTCCTTTGCCGGAGAACGGATCGGCGTGCTGACGCTCGGCATGCCGGGGCGCTACAACGCGCTCAACGCCGTGGCCGCGGCAGCCGCTGCGCGCAGCGTCGGCGTGCCTCCCGAAAAGTCGCTTGCGCTGCTCGCGGACTTCGCCGGCGTGAAGCGGCGCCTGGAAGTGAAGGGCGTCGAGAGCGGCGTGACCGTGATCGACGATTTCGCGCATCATCCGACGGCGATTGCCGAAACCATTCACGCGCTGCGCACGCGCGTCGGCGGCCACCGGATTCTGGCCGTGCTTGAGCCGCGCAGCAACACGATGAAGCTCGGCACGATGAAGGACCGTCTGGCCGGATCGCTCGCCGAAGCGGACCGCGTCTACTGCTATGCCGGCAGGGGCGTGGCCTGGGAGCCCGCCGAAGCGCTGGCTGCGCTGGGCGGAGAAGCCTTTGCGACGCACGATCTCGACGAGCTGATCCGCGCCGTGCTTGCCGAAGCGCGTGCGGGGGATACGATCCTCTGCATGAGCAACGGCGCTTTCGGCGGCATTCACGGGAAGCTCCTGGAGGGGCTTCGCGCCCGCGGCGGAGAGGTCCGCTGATGCCGGCGATTCTTTATTTTCACGGCTTTCTTTCCTCGCCGCTCTCCGCCAAGGTCGATATCCTGAGACGGACGGCGCAGGGACGGGCCGACGTGATTGCGCCGGATCTTAATCTGCCGCCGCTTGAGGCGGACAGGATCATCTGCGAAACGCTGGCGTCGCTTCCCAGGGATACGCCGGTCGTCGGCTCGAGTCTAGGCGGCTTTTATGCGGCGAGGGCGGCCGTCCGGTTCGGACGGCGCTCGGTGCTCCTCAATCCGTGTCTGACTCCCTGGACTTTCGCAGCCGGCCAGACCGGTATGCGGACGATTTACGGCACGGACCGGACCGTGGAGGTGAAACCCTCGTATTCGGACGATTTTCTGACGCTTGCCGCCGAGGTGTCGCCCGTCGCCGTTCGGCCCCGCGAAACGCTTGTGGTGCTCACCACCGGCGATGAAGTGCTTCCCTGGCGGGATGCCATGAAGGCCTATGCGGCATGCCGTCAGTTCATCATTCCGGGGAGCGATCACCGCATCTCCGACTTTGCCGGCGTCGTGCCCCGCGTCCTTGATTTCGTCCTTGCGGATGATCCCGATGAGAAATCCGAGCCGCCGTGCTCGTGATTTGGCACAATTGAACGCACCCCATTGAAAAATCATTCGTCTGCGGCCCCAAAGGGCGAGGGCAGACTAAAGCAGAGTATTCATGCATCTCTTTTTTGAAGAGGACGGCTCCTTCAAGGCGGGCACAGTTCTCGCACAGGCCGGAAACGCCTATCAGGTTCAGCTCACGACGGGCCGACGCACCAAAATCAAGGCCTCGCATTCCTTTTTCTCCTTCGAGCAGCCCTCGCCGGCGGAGCTCGTCGAACGGGCCCAGGCCATGGTGCCCGAGCTTGATCCCTCCTTCCTGTGGGAGGTCGCTCCCGAAGGTGATTTCATTTATGCGGATCTCGCCAAGGAATACTGGGGCGGCGAAGAGGGGCCGGTGGAAAAGGCCGCGCTCCTCTGGGCGCTTCACGGCAATCCCGTCTACTTCTACCGCAAGGGCCGCGGCGGCTACCGCCGCGCACCGGCGGACATTCTCGCCAAGGCGCTCGAGGCGCTGGAGAAGAAGCGCCGCCTGGAAGAGCAGAAGAAGGCCTGGGTCCGCGAGATGGTCGGAGGCAGTTTGCCGGAGGTGATCGCACGTCAGGCGATGCCGCTTCTGATCCGTCCGGACAAGAACGGCATTGAATGGAAGGCGCTTTCCGATGCGGCGAGCGAAAGACGGCAGACGCCGCTTCGCATGCTGCTTGAGCTCGGCGGCATTCAGTCGCCCTGGCGCTGGCACGTCGACAGCTTCTACGCGCAGAACTTCCCTCAGGGTCGCGGCTTTCCCGCCGACCTCCCGAAGCCTCCCGCTGACGACTGGTCTCGCTTCCCGCTCGCGGACGTGCGCGCTTTTTCGATCGACGACTCCGATACGACCGAGGTCGACGATGCGGCCAGCGTCGAGCATCTTGGCGACGGACGCACGCGCGTCGGCATTCATATTGCCGCCCCTGCGCTCGGCATTCTTCGCGATGATCCGCTCGACAGGGCGGCGCGCGCCCGCATGAGCACGGTCTATGCGCCCGGGCTCAAGACGACGATGCTGCCCGAGGAATGGATCAAGGCGTTTTCGCTGGACGAAGGCCGGCCAGTTCCCTGCCTCTCGCTTTACGTGACGGTCGACGATGAGACGCTTTCCGTCGAGAAGACCGAAACCCGCATCGAGCGAGTGTCGGTCGTGCGCAACCTGCGCTATGACAAGATCGACGCCTTCGTGACGGAGGAGGCGATCGAGGCCGGCACGCTCGACATCGAGTTTGCCGACGAGATCTGCTGGCTCTGGCGGTTTGCCAGAAAGCTCCTGCGAAACCGCGAAGAAGAACGCGGCCGTCCCGAACCGACGGGCCGCATCGACTGGTACTTCGCGCTTGAAGGCGAGGGCGAGGATGCGGTGATCCGTGTCAGGGGCCGCCGCCGCGGCGCGCCGCTCGATCTTCTCGTCGCCGAACTGATGATTCTCGCCAACAGCACCTGGGGCCTCTGGCTCGAGGAGCACGGTACGGCCGGCATCTACCGCTCGCAGCGGATGGGCCGCGTGCGCATGAGCACGACGCCGGGGCCGCACGACGGGCTGGGCGTCATCCGCTATGCGTGGAGCACCTCGCCCTTGCGCCGCTACGTCGACCTCGTCAATCAGCGTCAGATGATCTCGGTCGTGCTCGGCGAAGCGCCGGTGTATCTCGGCAACGATTCGGATCTCTTCACGATCGTCAGTCAGTTCGACAATCTGTATACGCTCTACGGCGACTTCCAGACGCGCATGGAGCGCTACTGGTCGCTGCGCTGGATTCTTCAGGAAAATCTGCAGATCATCGAGGCGATCGTCGTGAAGGGCGATCTGGTTCGTATCGAGGGACTGCCCTTCATGCAGCGCGTTCCTGGACTGCCCGAGGATCTCGAGCGCGGCCGAAAGGTCGAGCTTCGCATTCTCGGCTGCGATCTGGTCGATCTCATCATGGATTCGCGGCTCGTGCGCGTGCTGGACGAGTCGGCGAGCGCCGAAGAAGAGGCCGCCATCGAAGAAGCGCTTGAGGAAGAGGCTGCTGCAGCCGGGGAGACGCCCGAAAACGACGGGGGGAACGGCGATTCGGAAATGCCGGGTTCGCCTGCCGTCTGATCCTAGGGTTAACGCCCAGAGACGTCCGGCCGGGGCGTCCGGCGGCTTGATGTCCGACAATGAAGCGCTCGGAGACCGGTTTTCTTCGAACAGTTTTTGAGCTTTCGGGGCACAAATCCGGAGCCTACCGTGTTAGGCTCCACCTCGACAAAAAACAGGGTTTCGGGCTCCTCCCTCCAGGAGCCTGCATCACACAACGGAGACGCGGATGCCTCACAGTCTGAGAGAGCAGGAAGAACTGAAGAACGCTCAGGGGCATCTCGTCCGGGACTCCGAAGAAGCGTCGCGTGCACTGGAATGGGTGCATCAGCTCCTTGAGAAGGACGAGGAAATCGGCGACAGGGCCGAGCGTCCGGAAAAAGAGGACAAGGACGACGAAGCGCTTCAGATCACGCCGGAGACCGCCGCCGAGCTGAGGGAAGTCCTCGAACCCCTTCATCCGGCCGACATCGCCTGGATTCTTGAAGCCCTTCCGCTGGATGAACGTCTCGCGGTCTGGAACCTCGTCAAGAGCGAATCCGACGGCGACATTCTGGTGGAAGTCAACGACGGCGTCCGCGAAACCCTGATCGACGCCATGGACCGCGACGAACTCGTCGACGCGGTCGAAACGCTGGATACCGACGAAATCGCCGACCTGGTCGACGACCTTCCGCCCGACGTGATGGCCGAGGTGCAGGAAGGCCTCTCGCATGAAGAGAGAGCCCAGCTGCGCGCGGCCATGTCGTATCCGGAAGAAAGCGTCGGCGCTCGCATGGACTTCGAAATGGTGTCGATCCGCGAGGAGACGACGATCGAGCTGGTGCTTCGCTATCTGCGCCGCTTCGAAACGCTTCCCGACCATACCGACCAGATCTTCGTGGTCGACCGCATGGGACACCTCAAGGGGGCGCTTTCGCTCTCCCAGATTCTGACGACCGATCCTGCCGTGGCCGTCCGGGATCTGATGCAGACCGACATGATGACGCTCAACCCGCTCGAAAAATCCGAGCAGGCGGCGCAGGCCTTCGAACGCTACGACCTGGTGAGCGCTCCGGTGGTCGACGAAGCGGGACGACTGGTCGGCCGAATCACCGTCAACGAAATTCTCGACGTCATCCGTGAAGAAAACGAAGAAGACGCTCTCGCGGCCGTCGGTCTTGACGACGAACAGGACATTTTCGGCAGCGTGTGGGAAACGGCGAGAAGCCGCTGGCTCTGGCTAGGGGTCAACCTCTGCACCGCCTTCTTCGCTTCGCGCGTGATTACGGCCTTCGATGGCACGATCGAGCGCGTCGTGGCGCTCGCCGCACTGATGCCGATCGTGGCCGGCATGGCCGGCAACTCGGGCAATCAGACGCTGACGCTTCTCGTTCGTTCTCTGGCCATGGGGCAGGTGACCGAGGCCAACAAGCGCGACCTTCTGAAAAAGGAAGTGCTGGTCTCCATCATCAACGGCATTATCTGGGGCGCGATTTCGGGTGCCTGCGCCTGGGGCCTCTACTACGATTCCCCGCAGGGCATGACGCTCGGCATCGTGATGTTCCTGGCCATGCTGCTCAACATCATTCAGGGTGCCGTGGTCGGTCTGGCCGTTCCGCTCATCCTGCGGTATTTCGGCCGCGATCCCGCCATGGGCGGATCAGTGCTGCTGACGTTCACCACCGACTCGGGCGGCTTCCTGATCTTCCTCGGTCTGGCGACGGTCTTCTTTGCCTGATCGCGGAACAGACACCTGACAAAAAAAGGACGCGGCCGAAAACCGTGTCCTTTTTGTTTCGGTTCAAAGATTGTGAAGAGTCCGGGCGAACGGCTCAGAGGTCGCCGAAGAGACGCTTCAGGTCGTCCATGGTCTTTTTTGGGCGGCTGGTTTCGGCTTCGCTTTCCTTTTTGGAAATTTCCCGTACCGTGTAGTTTTCCTCAATCTCGTCACGCCAGTAGCTCATGGGCGAGCCGGAGTTGAGAAAACGTTCGGCGGTTTCAAAGCCGACGCCTTCGGCGCGCACGAGACGCTTGGTATCGAATTCCACATCAAGGCAGCGCCCCTTCGGGTCGTAGCCGGCGGAAAGAATGCCGCCGCGGTGGATCGGTCTGCGCTTCATTCGAAAAATTCCTCCGAAAGACGGATATCCGACCATTGTAGACGCGCCGGCGGACAGTTGAAAGAGGCATGACGCCGAGGCGTCATGGGCCGTCGGCCGCTCCGGCGCTCATCCGGAGAGAGGATGCCGAGGTACGCCGAGGCGGGATGATGTGGTGCCTGAAGCACGGAAAAACTCAGGAAATCGTGCTCTTTGCTTGATTTTTAAAAGAGATTGTTGTTAGGATCGGGTTTTGTCCGCAACTTACCCAGATCTGACGGGGCCGGACGGCGTATTTTGAGTGCCGTCTGCCGAGAGCCATCGAGCCCTCCGCGGCGGGGATGACACCCCGGCTGCGCCGAAACCGCAACCCTGATTATGAATACCGTCCGCTTCCTTCGAAACGCTTTTCTTTCTCCCCTGCTGCCCGTGTTTGTCGTCGGGACGGCAATGGGATCGCTTGCGCTTTTCTCGGGTTCCTCCCACGAAGCGGATCAGCCGGCCGCCGGCGAACAGGGTCTTGAAGCTGCCGTGGTGCCCGCGTCCTATAGACCGGCCGAAGTGGACATCGCCGAGCTCCTCGGCATGATTCCGAAGCCCTCCGAGCCTGAAGCCGCCGTCGAAACCGTGCAAAAGGCGCCTGAAGTTCAGCTTCCGGCGAAGGGAAGTCCCCGTCATGAGGTGGCGGTCTACGTGAACCGCACCTTCCGGGTGCCGATGCGCGAAGCGCGTCAGGTGACCGACTGGGCGATCGAAATCGGCGAAGCGCGCGACCTTGATCCGCTGCTGATTCTGGCCGTCATCGGCACGGAGTCGAGTTTTCGTCCCGACGCGCGTTCGGGGGCGGGTGCCGAAGGCCTCATGCAGGTGATGACGAAGGTGCACGCGGAGAAGTTCAAGGCCTTCGGCGGCCCTGAGGCGGCATTCGATCCGTATGCCAACATCGTGGTCGGCACGGAAATTCTCTCCTATCTGATCAAGCGCACCGGCAGCGTCGGCAACGCGCTCAAGTGGTACAGCGGTGCCGCCAACATGGCGTCCGACAACGGCTACGGTGCGAGAGTGCTGAAGGAACACGGCCTGCTCTCTGTCGCTGCGCAGGGCAATTCGGATCTTGCGGTCAGGCTTTCGCGTGCCAAGCAGCGTGCGCCCGAAGAGGCCAAGAAGAGCGTGAAGCGTCTCGGCTTCTCCCGCTGGGCGAGCCTCTATGAGAAGGAACATGCGGCGCGAGCCCGCACGGTCGGCATGACGACCGAAGCCGACCGCGGCGAACGCTCTCCCGAAAGCTGAGGAACTACGCTCTCGGATAGTCTCCGAGCACGGTATTGAGCCAGACGGCGGCGGCAATGCCCGCCGTTTCCGTTCTCAGGACGCGCGGTCCGAGCAGAACCGCCGACCATCCCGCCTCTTCGCCCGACGCAATTTCTTCGGGCGAAAAACCGCCTTCCGGACCGACCGCGAAGGCGGCTGAGCGAATGCCGCCAGCCGCGGCTGCGGGTCTGGGTGCGCCCGGAGCCAGCAGCAGCCTCAGATCGGCCTGCGTATTCTGAAAGGCCGCTGCGGCGGAGGCTTCCGCCCGGATGAGGGGCACAACGTTGCGGCCGCACTGTTCGGCGGCGCTCACGGCGATGTCGCGCAGCTTCTGAAGACGTTTTTCCAGACGGTCGCCCGCGAGACGGGTCACGCTTCGGGCCGCAGGCGTGAGAACGATTTCCGAGACGCCGGTCTCCACCGCCTTCTCAACGATCCAGTCGAGTTTTTCCGGCGAAACGAGCGCCTGCACAAGCGTCAGACGGACGGGCGGCTCCCGCTGAGGATCCGACGATTCGGTCAGTGCGACATAGCCCGCCTTCGCGTCGAAGCGGACGGTGCCCCGCCATTCGCGGCCCGTTCCGCAGAAGACCGTCACGGTTTCTCCGTTGCGCAGGCGCAGCGCGCGCATGGCATGATGCGAGGCTTTTTCGGAAAGCGTGATCTCTGTGCCGTTTCGGAGAGCGTCGTCGAAGAGGGCGGCATCGGCGGGAAGGAAAAAGCGTGGGTCGGCCATGATGGGGGAAACTCCTTGCGGGAACGGCATCGGCATGAGGAAATGCAGGGTCCTAAGCGGAAGTGCTCATGCATGTTTGGTAAAATCTTAGTTTAAGTCGGCTCCGGATGCTTTCCGCAGATCCGACGGCACGCCTAAGTCTTCAAGGTTTTATCAATCAGCCTTTTCGAATTCATTATGACCTCTCAAGTCTCCGCTCAGATGATGGCCAATGCCATCCGTGCGCTCAGCATGGACGCCGTCCAGAAGGCCAAGTCCGGCCACCCGGGCATGCCGATGGGCATGGCCGACATCGCCACGGCTCTCTGGTCGCGCCACCTCCGCTTCAATCCCGTCGATCCGAAGTGGGTCGGCCGCGACCGCTTCATTCTTTCGAACGGCCACGGTTCGATGCTGCAGTACTCGCTTCTTCATCTGGCGGGGTTTGATCTTTCCATCGACGATCTGAAGGCCTTCCGACAGCTTCACAGCAAGACGCCCGGTCATCCCGAAGTGGATGTGACGCCGGGCGTTGAAACGACGACGGGTCCGCTCGGCCAGGGCATTGCCAACGGCGTGGGCATGGCGCTTGCCGAAAAGATGCTCGCCGCCGAATTCAACCGTGAAGGCTTCCCGGTCTTCGACAACCGCACGTACGTCTTCCTCGGCGACGGCTGCCTGATGGAAGGCATCAGCCATGAGGTCTGCTCGCTCGCGGGCGTCTGGAAGCTCAACAAGCTCATCGCCATTTACGACGACAACGGCATTTCGATCGACGGCGACGTCAAGGGCTGGTTCGGCGACGATACCCGCGGCCGTTTCGAAGCCTACGGCTGGAACGTGATCGGTCCGGTCGACGGCCACGACATCGACGCTGTGGATGCGGCGATCGCCGAAGCGAAGCGCTCCGAAGACAAGCCGACGCTCATCATCGCGAAGACCACCATCGGCAAGGGTTCGCCCAACCGCCAGGGTACGGCCAAGGTGCACGGCGAAGCGCTCGGCGACGAAGAAATCGCTGCCACGCGCGCTGCGATCGGCTGGCCCTACGGTCCGTTTGAAATTCCGCAGGAAATCTACGATGCATGGGATCACCGTGCCGAAGGCAAGCGCATCGAAGATGAATGGCAGGCCATGTTCGCCGGCTATGAAGCGAAGTATCCGGAACTTGCCGCCGAACTGAAGCGCCGCCTCGCCGGCGATCTGCCCGAGAACTGGTCCGCCGCCGTGATGGATGCGCTCTGCGCCGCCGAAGAGGCCGCCGAATCCGTGGCCACCCGCAAGGCCAGCCAGAAGGCGCTCAACGCGCTTGCGCCGGTCCTTCCCGAGCTGCTCGGCGGTTCTGCCGACCTGACGGGCTCGAACCTGACCAACTGGTCCGGCGTGAAGTCCCTCAACACGGGCGACTTCCTGTCCCGCCACATCAGCTACGGCGTGCGCGAATTCGGCATGTCCGCCATCATGAACGGCATCGCGCTCTACGGCGGCTTCATTCCGTTTGCGGCGACGTTCCTCACCTTCTCCGACTATTCCCGCAATGCGCTCCGCATGTCCGCGCTCATGAAGCAGCGCGTGATCAACGTCTTCACCCATGACTCCATCGGTCTCGGCGAAGACGGTCCGACGCATCAGTCCGTCGAACACGTGCCGAGCCTGCGCCTGATTCCTGGCATGCACGTCTGGCGTCCGGCCGACACGATCGAATCGATCGTGGCCTGGGCGAGCGCCATCGAACGCCGCGACGGCCCGTCGTCCCTCATCTTCACGCGTCAGACGACGCCCTTCCTGGACCGCGACGACGTCGACGCCGATGCCATCGCCCGCGGCGGCTATGTGGCTGCGGAAGCGCCGGCCGGCGAAGGCGAAGCCCAGCTCATCATTCTTGCAACGGGTTCCGAAGTCGGTCTCGCCATGAAGGCTCGTGCCGAACTGACCGCCCGCAACATTCAGGTTCGCGTGGTGTCGATGCCCTGCACGAACGTCTTCGACGAACAGGATGCCGAGTACCGCCGTTCGGTTCTCCCCGAAGGCGTGCCGGTTCTCGCCGTCGAAGCCGCCAAGACGGATCTCTGGTACAAGTATTTCTCCGGCCGCGGCGCTGTGATCGGCGTCGATACCTTCGGCGAAAGCGCGCCGGCCGGCGTTCTGTGGGAGCGCTTCGGCTTCACGGTCGACAATGTCGTCGCCAAGGCTGAAGAACTTCTCAAGTAAAAACTCAGACAGAAGGATTTGACATGACAATTCGTGTTGCCATTACCGGGTTCGGCCGCATCGGCCGCAATGTGCTTCGCGCTCACTACGAGTACGCCAAGAAGCACGACCTTGAAATCGTTGCGATCAACGCGCCCGGCGATCTGGCCATTCATTCCCATCTGCTGAAGTACGACTCCTGCCACGGCCCGTTCAACATTCAGGTCGAGCAGCAGGGCTCGGATACGCTCTATGTGAACGGCGACCGCATCCATGTGTTCGCCACCCGTGATCCGAAGGAAATTCCCTGGGGCGATCTGGGCGTCGACGTCGTGATGGAATGCACCGGTGCCTTCAACTCGAAGGAAAAGAGCATGGTGCACATCGAACAGGGCGCGAAGAAGGTGCTTCTCTCCGCTCCCGGCAAGACGGCTGACGCGACCGTGGTCTACGGCGTCAATCAGGACGTGCTCAAGGCTTCCGACCTCGTCGTCTCGAACGCGTCCTGCACGACGAACTGCCTTGCTCCGATGGCCAAGGCGCTGCACCGCACGGTCGGCATTGAACGCGGTCTGATGACCACCGTCCACGCCTACACGAACGACCAGGTGCTCACAGACGTCTATCACAAGGACATGCGCCGCGCCCGCGCCGCCACGCAGTCGATGATCCCGACGAAGACGGGCGCTGCCAAGGCCGTGGGTCTGGTGCTTCCGGATCTGAACGGCCGTCTCGACGGCTTTGCGGTCCGCGTGCCGACCATCAACGTGAGCTTCGTCGACCTCACCTTCATCGCCAAGCGCGACACGAGCGTCGAGGAAGTGAACGAACTCATGAAGGCCGCGTCCGAAGCGCCCGATCTCGCCGGCATTCTCGGCTACAACGATCTGCCGCTCGTGTCCTGCGACTTCAATCACGATCCGCACAGTTCGACCTTTGATTCGACGCTCACCAAGGTGTCGGGCAGCCGCCTCGTGAAGGTCACGTCCTGGTACGACAACGAATGGGGCTTCTCCAACCGCATGCTTGACACGGCATGCGCCATGATGGCCGCCAAGTAATTCGTCAGCCCTTTTTTCAGAAAGCCATGCCGGAAACGGCGTGGCTTTCGTCAGTTTTTATCCGGGCGGAGCCGGACGCCGTCTCCGCTCCCGGTTTTCTCTTTGGAGACAGACATGCACGTCAAGACACTCGAACAGCTCGCCCGCGACGGCCTTCTTGCCGGCAAGCGCGTGCTTATCCGCAGTGACCTCAACGCCCCGCGCGACGAAAACGGCCGCATCACGAACGAAACCCGTCTGGTTGCGAGCGTGCCCGCCGTCCGTCTGGCGCTCGATGCCGGCGCTGCCGTGATGGTCATGAGCCATCTCGGCCGCCCGACCGAAGGCACGGTGACTCCGGCCGATTCGCTCGAAGGCATCGCCCGCCGCATGGGCGAACTGCTCGGCTGCGACATGCCGCTCGTGTCGGACTGGGAAAATGCCCGGGTCGAGCCCGGCAAGGCCGTCATGCTGGAAAACTGCCGCTGCAACGTCGGTGAAAAGAAGTGCGGCGACGAGCTTTCGAAGAAGTACGCCGCGCTCTGCGACGTCTACGTCAACGACGCCTTCGGCACGGCTCACCGCGCTCAGGCTTCGACCGTGGGCGTGGCCCGTCATGTGTCCGTTGCCTGCGCCGGTCCGCTGATGGCGGCTGAAATCGACGCTCTCACGAAGTCCGTCGAAGAAGCCCGTCATCCGCTTGCCGCCATCGTCGGCGGCTCGAAGGTCTCCACGAAGCTGACGATTCTGTCGAATCTTGCTGAAAAGGTCGACCGTCTCATCGTCGGCGGCGGCATTCTCAACACTTTCCTCCTCGCTGCCGGCAAGCCGATCGGCAAGTCGCTCGCTGAGCCCGAGCTCGTCGACGAATGCCGCAAGGTTCTCGCCGTCCTCGCGGCGAAGGGAGCCAGTCTGCCGATGCCGGTCGACGTCGTGGTGGCCAAGGCCTTCTCGGCCGATGCCGAACACCGCGTTGCCGACGTGGACGATGTGCGCGACGACGAAATGATTCTCGACGTCGGTCCGAAGACGGCGGCCAATCTTGCTGAGATTCTCAAGAGCGCGGGCACGATCGTCTGGAACGGTCCGGTCGGCGTTTTTGAAATGGCTCCCTATGCCGAAGGCACCCGCGTGATGGCCGAAGCCATTGCCGAGGCGACCGACAAGGGCGCGTTCTCGATCGCCGGCGGCGGCGATACGGTGTCGGCCGTGACGCAGTTCGGCATTGCCGACCGCGTGAGCTACATTTCGACGGGCGGCGGCGCGTTCCTTGAGTTCCTCGAAGGCAAGAAGCTCCCCGCCGTGGCTGTTCTTGAAGAACGTGCCGCGGACTGACAGCGCGCGCTAAAATAAACAAATGCATTCGGGCAGTCATTTCGATGAGAAATGGACTGCCCGAACTGTTTTTAAGAGTCTGGGTCTTATAGAAGACTGCCACCAATGAGGTATTCGGAAATGAAGGAAGAACTGCTTGAACGATTTCTGCGTTATGCCGCTGTGACGAGTCAGAGCAACGCCAAGGCGGGTACGGTCCCGAGCTCGCCCGGCCAGCGCAGGCTTGCCGAGCTTCTGGCGTCCGAACTCGGCAAACTCGGCTTTCAGAAGATTGAGATTTCCGAATACTCGGTGCTGACGGCCTTCCTGCCGGGCAATCTGCCCGACAACAGCGCTGTGCCGACGGTCGGCTGGGTGGCTCATCTGGATACCGTCGACGCCGGTCTGTCGCCCGACGTTCATCCGCAGGTGATCCGCGGCTATCAGGGCGGCGACATCTGCCTCAACGCCGAAAAGGATCTTTGGATGCGCACGGCCGAGCACCCCGAAGTCGAGGACTACATCGGCGACGATCTCGTCGTGACGGACGGCACCTCGGTGCTGGGTGCTGACAACAAGTCGGCCATCGCCAACGTCATGACGGCCTTCACGCGCATCGTGAAGGAAAACCGTCCTCACGGCAACATCTATCTCGCCTTCGTGCCGGACGAGGAAATCGGTCTCTGCGGCGCAAAGAAGATGGACTTCTCGAAGTTCCCCGTCGACTTCGCCTACACGATCGACTGCTGCGCGCTCGGCGAGGTGGTCTATCAGACTTTCAACGCGGGCGGCGCAACCATTTCGATCAAGGGCGTGACGGCGCATCCGATGTCTTCGAAGGGGGTCCTCGTCAATCCGACGCTGATCGCCACCGACTTCGTGCAGATGATGGACCGTACGGCCACACCCGAATGCACGGAAGGCACGGAAGGCTTCATCTGGGTGAACAGCATTGTTTCGAGCCCGGCCCGTGCGACGGTGTCGATCAAGATCCGCGACCACAACCGTGCGAAGTATGAGGAAAAGAAGGCGACGATCGCACGAGCTGTCGAGTACTTGAAGACCCGTTATCCGAGAGCCGTCATCGAACTCACGATGAGCGACGTCTACGGCAACATCGAGGATGCGCTGACTGATGAAAACCGCGCTTCCATCGACATGCTCTACCGCGCTCTCGAAATCGAAGGCGTGCAGCCGAAGACCATCGCCATGCGCGGCGGTACGGACGGTTCCTACATTTCGACGCAGGGCATCATCACGCCCAACTACTTCACGGGCGCGCTCAACTTCCACAGCAGCTGCGAATTCATGCCGCTTTCCGCCGTGGAAAAGAGCACGCAGGTGACGCTGGCGCTGGTGGATCTGATCGCCGGAACGAAGCACTGAGCCGCAGCATCCAGCGGTTAGAATAGGGCGCACGCCGCTTGCAGCGGCTGCGCCTTTGTTTTTTACGGATGAAAGAGCGATGCAAAAAACGCTTCCCAACGTCACGGAGCTCGCGCTTCCCGGTGTCAGACTGATTACGCCCCGGCGGTATTCCGACGACCGCGGCTGGTTCTGCGAAACCTGGCAGGCGGAGGACTGGCGGGCTCTCGGCATTCCGGCCGTCTTCGTGCAGGACAATCTGGTCTTCAACGCCCGCAGCGGCACGCTGAGGGGCATTCACTGGCAGAAAGCGCCGTTCGGACAGGCGAAGCTGATCCGCTGCCTGACCGGTGCGGTGCTCGACGTGGCCGCGGACATCCGGACCGGGAGTCCGACTTTCGGGCAGGTCGCCACGGCTGTGCTGGATGCTGCAAAAGGGGACTCGCTCTTCATTCCCGCCGGCTACGGTCACGGGTATCTGACGCTGGCGGATGAAACGCTGGTCAGCTACCGTGTCGACGTGCCGTGGCATCCCGAAGCGGAGGCCGCCTGCCGGTGGAATGATCCGACGCTAGCGATCGACTGGGGAACGGACAGGCCGATTCTCTCAGCCAAGGATGAGGCAGCGCCCTTTCTCTGACAGGACAAAAAAACGGCGCAGTCTTCGCGGACTGCGCCGTCTTCCTTGATGGCCGGTCATTACTCGCCGGATAGGCCGGCGGCAGCTTCCTTTCTCTTCTGAATGTACTTCCAGGCAGCGCCGACGATGATCGGACCGCTGATGGCGGAGATGATGCCCAGCACCAGAATCAGGGAAAGGTTGTTCTTGATGAAGGGAATATTGCCGAAGAGATAGCCTGCGCCCACGATCGAGACGGCCCAGGCAATGGCTCCGGTGCCGCTGAAGAGCTCGAATCGAAGTCCGTTCATGCGGGCGGCACCGGCAATCAGCGGGGCAAAGGCGCGAACGATCGGCACGAAGCGGGCGAGGAACACGGTCTTACCGCCGTGGCGCAAATAGAAGTCATGCGCATGGCGAAGCTTCTTCTCATTGATCCAGGGAATGCTGCCGTCGTAGATGCGCTTGCCGAGCCAGCGTCCCTGTTCGTAGCCTACGGAATTGCCGGCGATTGCACCGACGATGACGGCGAGCATGATGAGCCAGGGACTGGCCGTGCCGGATGCGGCAACCGTGCCGGCGACAAAGAGCAGCGAATCGCCCGGCAGGAACGACATGACGACAAAGCCCGTTTCCAGAAAAAAGATCAGGAACATGGCGACGTAGATGAGCGTGCCGTAGTCCGTGGCCAGAGAAACAAGAAAACGGTCGGTATTGGTGAAGAGGTCGACGAGAAGTCCGAAGATATCCATCGGAGTAGGTCCTTTTCTGTGTCAGCGGCCGGGCGCTGACAGAGGGACGATGAGCGCCGGTGCACAAAATGAAGTTTGCCCGATATCATACTGAAAAGCCGCCTCGTTTTGAGGGGGCGATTTTTTCATTGTGTTACGGGAAATCAAAGCGTTATGGAGAAACTGGTGCCGCGGACGGGAGCGCCGAGACGGTCAATTGCCGAGCTGCCGAATCAGCTGATCAGTCAGATTGCTGCCGGGGAGGTGATCGAGCGTCCGGCCTCCGTCGTCAAGGAGCTCGTTGAAAATGCCGTCGATGCAGGAGCGGGATCGATTGAAGTCCGAGTCGACGGCGGCGGTCTCAAGCGGATCGTCGTCACGGACAACGGCTGCGGCATTCCCAAGGACGAGCTTCCTCTCGCGCTGAAGCGTCATGCGACGAGCAAGATCCGCAATCTGCTCGAGCTGGAAAACGTGGAAAGCCTGGGTTTTCGCGGCGAGGCGCTGGCTTCAGTCGATGCCGTGGCGGAACTTCGCATGACGAGCCGCACGGCCGATGCGGAGTCTGCCTGGCAGATTGAAGACGGCGACGTGCATCCGGCGGCGGGACTGGTCGGAACCCGCGTGGAAGTGGCCGACCTCTTCTACAAGACGCCCGCCCGGCGGAAATTCATGAAGTCGGAAGCGACTGAAACCGCTCACATCGTCGATCAGATCGATCGTCTGGCGCTTGCCAATCCCGACGTCGGCTTTACGCTGATCGCCAACGGCCGGCCCGTGATGAAGCTGGAGCCAGCCCTCAATGCGGCCGACCGCATCGAAGCGCTGATGCCCAAGGAGTTCCGCGGGGCCAACCGCGAGGTGTCCGTGACGGAGGGCGGCATGACGCTTCAGGGGCTCGTCGGTCTGCCGACCGTTTCCCGGAGCAGGGC
The DNA here is from genome assembly GCA_017936545.1 of Sutterella sp. Taxonomy (GTDB): domain Bacteria; phylum Pseudomonadota; class Gammaproteobacteria; order Burkholderiales; family Burkholderiaceae_F; genus Sutterella. The sequence goes on along the minus strand of JAGBFJ010000077.1, from coordinate 17,363 downwards.
GGATGCCCAGTATTTCTTTGTCAACGGCCGCTTCGTGCGCGACAAGGTGCTCTCGCACGCCGTGCGAACGGCCTATCAGGACGTGATGCACGGGCAGAGTCAGCCGGTATTCTGTCTGTACCTGACGATGGATCCGACGGCGGTGGACGTCAACGTGCATCCGACCAAGATGGAGGTGCGGTTCCGGGAGTCGAGCCGTGTTCATCAGTTCATCACCCGTGCCGTCAAGGCCGCGCTGGCCCCGTCCGCATCTTCCCTGATGTCCTCGGAGGAACCGGCGGCTGAGCAGCCGTCGGCCCGCTTTGCCTTTCCTCAGGGCGCAGCGCCCCGTCCGACTCAGCTGCCGTCCTTCAGAACGGCGTCTGACACGGCTGCTTCACGCGGGCACTCCGCCGGCGACACGCTTTTCTCGGGCCGTCCCGCCGGTTTGCGTCTGGCTTCGCAGCCGATGCCCGACGTCAGTGTGGCGATGCGGCTTTTCGGCGCGGATCAGGATACCGCGCTGGCTGCCGCGCGCGGCGAGTGCCCGCCGCCCGCTGAAATAGACGAAGCGCTGGTGCTCGAAGCACAGTCGATGCCGAAAGCCGAACCGCTTCCCGAGGAGACCGTGCTGCCGCTGACGGGCGGCTCCTTTGTGCGGGAGACTTCTTCTCCCGCTGTGCCGGAACAAAAGCCTGCAGAAACGTCCGAACCGTCCCGTCCCGATTCCTGCGGGCGGAAGGCGGTCTCCGAAACTCTGGCGGCCGGTGCTCTCGGACGGGCGATTGCTCAGATCGGCGGCATCTACATTCTGGCGGAGAATGCTCAGGGGCTGGTGATCGTCGACATGCATGCCGCGGCGGAGCGCATTACCTACGAGCGTCTGAAGCGGGAAATGGACTCGCACGGCATTGCCGTTCAGACGCTGCTCATTCCTCAGGTCTTTCGTGTCACGCCGGTGGCTTATGCCGCCTTTGAGGAAAAGCGCGACGCGCTTGCCGGTCTCGGGTTCGATCTCTCATCGGCGGGCGACGGCATGCTGACTCTGCGGGCGCTGCCGGCGCTCTGCAAGGATGCGCCGGTGCCGGCGATCGAATCCATGGTGAGGAATCTGCTTGCAGATCTGGCCGACTACGGAGAAACCAGCTTGGTCGAGGAAATGCGCAACCGGCTGCTCGCGACCGTGGCCTGCCACGGCTCGGTGCGTGCCAACCGGCAGCTTACGGTATTGGAAATGGACCGTCTTCTTCGGGATATGGAAAAGACCGAACGAGCGGATCAGTGCAATCACGGGCGTCCGACCTGGCGTCAGATGACGCTGTCCGACCTCGACAAGCTTTTTCTGAGGGGACAGTAATGACGGATACGACGCCTCAGGCGCTTCTGCTCATCGGTCCCACGGCATCGGGAAAATCCGGGCTGTCGCTGGAACTGGCCCGTCGGTTCGACGTCGAGATCATTTCGATGGATTCGGCCTTGGTCTACCGCGGCATGGACATCGGGACGGCGAAGCCTTCTCTGGCCGAAAGGGCGGTATGTCCCCATCATCTCATTGATATCCGGGACATCGGCGAGAGCTACAGCGCGGCAGATTTTCTGACGGATACCGTCAGGCTTGTCGGAGAAATCCGCCAGCGGGGCCGGTTTCCGCTGATTGTCGGCGGCACCATGCTTTACGCCAAAGCGCTTCGGGACGGCATCAACGAGATGCCGAGCACGGATCCGGCCGTGCGTGCCGCCGTGGCGGCCGAAGCGGCCGAGCTCGGCTGGCCGGCCATGCATGCCAGACTCGCCGAGGCGGATCCTTTGACGGCGGCGAGACTCAGTCCGAACGACAGTCAGCGCATCGGCCGGGCTCTTGAGGTGCTTCGCATGACGGGGCGGCCGATTTCCGACTTTCATGCGGCGGGTTCGTCGGGCCCCGCCTTCGCCATGATCGCTGCGGGTCTGCTTCCTCCCGACCGGAAACGGCTTCACGAGCGCATTGAAAAGCGTTTCGATCAGATGCTGGCCGACGGTTTCCTTGATGAAATGCGCCGTCTGATGGCGCGTCCCGACTACGATCCCGACAGCCCGGCAATGCGGGCGGTGGGCTACCGGCAGGCGATCGATTTTCTGGAAGGACGGACCGATGCGGCGGCCTTTCACCTCGCCGGCGTAGCAGCCACGAGGCAGCTTGCCAAGCGGCAGATGACCTGGATGCGCGGCATGCAGGATCTCACCCTGATGGATCCGGAGGCGGAAGGCACGCTGGAGGCACTCTCCGTGATGATTCGTCCTTTTGCGCCGGCCAGATAGGCTGCGGAAAATAAAAAGGGCATCCGACTCGGATGCCCGGGATCATCTGAACCGGCCTTGCGGCCGGTTCGCGATTCAGTTTCAGCGGACGACGCAGGGGGCTTCGCCTTCGGGAAGCGTGCCGATCGTACCGATCGTGAAGACCGTTTCGCCCTGAGCTTCGAAGGCGGCTCGGGCCTTTTCGGCGTCTTCCTTCGCAACGATCACGACGAGGCCGATGCCGTTGTTGAAGACGCGGTGCATTTCGTGGCTGTCGATGTTGCCCTGTTCCTGGAGCCAGTCGAAGATGGCCGGACGGGTCCACGACTTGCCGTCGATGACGGCCTGAACGCCTTCGGGAAGAACGCGGGGCACGTTTTCAACGAGACCGCCGCCCGTGATGTGGGCCATGCCCTTGATCTTCACGGACTTCATGACTTCCAGAACCTGCTTCACGTAGATGCGGGTCGGTTCCATCGCACGGTCGGCGAGCGTGGCGCCGTCGAACGGCATGTTCCAGTCGGCGCCGGCAACTTCAACCACCTTGCGGATGAGCGAGAAGCCGTTGGAGTGCGGACCGCTCGAAGCCAGACCGAGAATCGTGTCGCCCGGCTGAATCGTGCGGCCGTCGATGATCTGATCCTTTTCCACGACGCCGACGGCAAAGCCGGCAAGGTCGTATTCGCCTTCCGGGTACATGCCCGGCATTTCGGCGGTTTCACCGCCGATGAGCGCGCAGCCCGCAAGTTCGCAGCCCTTCGCAACGCCGGCGACCACGCGGCTGGCGACGTCGACGTCGAGCTTGCCGCAGGCATAGTAGTCAAGGAAGAAGAGGCTCTTGGCGCCCTGAACGAGAATGTCGTTGACGCTCATGGCCACGAGGTCCTGACCGACGGTGTCGTGACGGCCGAGCTTGAAGGCGAGCATGAGCTTCGTGCCCACACCGTCCGTGCCGGTGACGAGCACCGGATTCTTGTATTCCTTGCTGACTTCAAAGAGCGCGCCGAAGCCGCCGATCGAGCCGAGCACGCCCGGGATCATGGTGCGCTTGGCAGCGGGCTTGATGCGTTCAACGAGTTCGTCGCCGGCATCGATGGAAACGCCGGCAGCCGCGTAGGAAAGTTGGCTCATGGAAAAAATCTCAAGTGAAGAGGGTCCGCGCGGAAGAAAAACAGGAAATGCCTGTCCGAAAGTGCTTTTCCGGCGCTTTCGGACCGCGGGGACGGGTTGCCTGAAAAGAATTGGCGAAAGTATAAGCCAAAGCGCTCTCAAAGGCGCCTGCCGATGCGGACTTTTTCAGCCCCGGGAGACATGCGGCGGGGCATCCGACTGTGTTCGCAGAGCTGTGACGCAGTTCTGTTTTTCGCGGTAAACTTTTAAATTCCGAACGCGTGTGCCAGCGGCGCCGGATGACCTTTGACCGAGACATATGAACGAACCCGACCAGTATCTGCTTGATCTACAGGAACGAGAGCGGCCGACGCTTGACAACTTCGTTGTCGGCGCGAATGCCGAAGCCGTTTCCGTGCTTCGCGAGGTGGCGGCGGGCTGCGGCCCTACGTTCGTTTATCTTTACGGACCGAAGGGGGCCGGGCTGACGCACCTTCTGAGAAGTTTGGTACCGGAGGAATCTTTCCGGGTTCCGCTTTTCAGTCCGTATGTGCCGCTTTACACGGTGGACGACGTGGATGATCTGGACCCGGGCTGGGCGCTGCAGCTTCTGTCGCTTCAGAATGCCGTGCGCAACTCGCCGGGCATGCATCTGGTCTGCGCCGGACGCCAGCCTGCAAACCAGCTTCTGCAGCTGCCGGAGGTGGTGAGAAGCCGGCTGGCCTGGGGGCTCTGCTATGCCATCAAGCCGCTTGATGATGAAGAGCAGCTTGCCGAGCTGAAGCGTCAGGCCGCTCACCGCGGCATTGATCTCACGCCCGACATGCTTCACTGGATCGGCGTCAATCTGCCGCGCGATATGCGGACGCTGACCTGCGTGCTTGATGAGGCGGATCGTCTCGGCCTGCTGAAGCAGCGCCGCGTGACCCTGCCGCTCCTGCGCGAGGCGGTGATGAATCTTGACGAACGCCGCCGTGCTGCGGGCGCCGACTGACGGCGCTCCAACAAAGATTTTGCATTCATGAAATTTGCCATTTTCGACCTCGACCATACGCTTCTCCCCGTCGACAGCTGCGGCGGATGGACGCGATGGCTTGCCAATGCGGCCCGCATGGATGCCGCAGCCGTCATGCGCGAGGAGAAGGCGTATGCGAAGGGTTATTCGGAAGGAAGCTTCGATATTGACGGCTTCATGGCCTTTCAGCTCGGCCTTCTTGCCAAATGCCGCCGTGAGGATCTGGACCGCTGGATGAGCGGCTTTCTTAAGACGGTCATTCGGCCGAACATCCGTCCAGAAGCGCTGGCCCTCTTGGAGAGCCGCCGTCAGGCCGGATTCGAACTGGTGCTTGCGTCGGGAACGCACGGTTTCGTGACCGGACCGATTGCACGTCTTTTCGGTATTCCTCATCTCGTGGCGGCCAGGCCCGAGGAGACGGATGACGGGGAATTCACCGGCCGTCTCACGGGGTCGCACTCTTATCAGGAAGGCAAGCTCATCCTCGTGAAGGCGTTTCTGGAAAACGAAGCTGCACGGCGGGGCGAGCCTGCCGAGGAGATCGAAGCCTACAGCGACTCCGTCAATGACCTGCCGCTTCTTGATTTTGCAGCTGCCCGCGGCCGGGCCGTCGCAGTCAATCCCGACGATGCGCTTCGGAAGGAAGCACGGCGCCGCGGCTGGCTGATTACAGATATTTTTGAAAAGGTTGACGATTAACCATGTTCAGTCGTCTGGTCAACCGGGTGCGGGACATGTTCGCGCCCCGTTATGAGATTGTGAAAACCCCGCGCATTATCAGCAGGGATGAACACGGCATTGATCCGTCTCTGGTTTCGGTGGAGGCGAGAAAGACCTGCGAAGCGCTTCAGCGCCGCGGGTTCAAGGCCTACATCGTGGGCGGCGCGGTACGCGATCTGCTGCTCGGCGTTACGCCGAAGGACTTTGACGTGGCAACGGACGCCACGCCCGAGCAGGTGAAGCGCTGTCAGCGCCGCGCAGTCATCATCGGCCGCCGCTTTCAGCTGGTTCACGTGATTTTCGGACGTGAAATCATCGAGTGCTCGACCTTCAGAGCGCTGGAAGGCGAAGGTCAGCGCAAGGACGCGACCGGCCGCGTGGTCTCCGACAATGTTTTCGGCGAAATGTGGGAAGATGCGGCCCGCCGCGACTTCACCATCAATGCGCTTTATTACGATCCGCAGACCGAAGAGCTCTTTGACTATCACAAGGGCTTTGAGGACATCGCTGCCAAGCGCCTTCGCATGATCGGCGATCCGGCCGTGCGCTATCGCGAAGATCCTGTCCGCATGATGCGTGCCGTCCGTATTTCGTCCAAGCTCGGTTTTACGATCGAACCTCAGACCGAGCGTCCTATCCCTCAGATGGCGAAGCTTCTGGAAAACGTGCCTTCCGCCCGGCTGGTCGACGAAGTTCTGAAGCTTCTGACCTGCGGGCATGCCGTGACCTGCATGACGCAGCTGCGGGCGGAAGGGCTTCATCGTGCGCTGCTGCCGATGCTTGACGTCATCGTCTCGGAGCCTGACGGCGAAAAGTTCCTGATGTTGGCGCTTCAGCGCACCGACGAGCGCATTGCCGTCGGCAAGAAGATTTCTCCCTCTTTCCTGTTCGGCACGCTTCTGTGGCCGCAGGTCGTCAAGCGCTGGCGCTACAACGAAGAGGAAAAGGGCATGAGCCGCATGCAGGCGCTTCATGCCGCCAGCGTGGACGTCCTCGAAACGCAGTGCCAGCAGCTTAATATTCAGCGCCGCTATCAGGCCGACATCCACGATCTCTGGATGCTTCAGGCACGTTTTGAGCGCCGTACCGGCAAGAATCCCTGGTCTCTGGTGCAGCATCCCCGCTATCGTGCAGCATACGACTTCATGCTGCTGCGCTCCATGCTCGGCCATGTGCCCGTGAGTCAGGTGACCTGGTGGGAAGAATTCGTGGCAGCCGATTCAGACCGCCGTGCGGCCATGATCGAAGCGGCTCAGCAGGAAGCGCGTCAGACCGGCGATCGCGCCCGTACTCGCCGCCGCGGTCCTCGTACGGATGCCCCGGCATCTCAGACTGTCCCCGGCGAGTCCAGACCGCGCCGTCGCCGGCGTCCTTCCCGCCGCTCCTCCCGCCCGCGCACGGAGGCGGACCGCAATGCCTGAGGCTGTCGTCGCGCTCGGTGCGAATCTCGGCGATCCCGTCAGGGCGCTCTCAGAAGCTGCCGAGGAACTCCATGCGGTTCCCGGCATAACGGTCAAAGCGCTGAGCCGGTTTTATACGACGAGTCCGGTTGATTCTTCCGGCCCCGACTATGTCAATGCGGTTGCGCTGGTTGAAACGTCGCTGACGCCTATGGAGCTCCTGAAGGCATGTCAGAGGATCGAGAATGAACACGGACGTATCCGGCCGGCGGGGGTTGTCAATGCACCCCGCACGCTGGATCTGGATGTGATTTCTTATGAGGGCGTGGAACAGGATGATCCTGTTCTGACTCTGCCTCATCCTCGGATGCATGAGAGGCTCTTCGTCCTGGTTCCTATCTCGGATGTGTGTCCGTCGTATGTTCTTTCCGGCGGTGAAACAGTGACTGAAGCCGTGGCCAGAGTCAGAAAGACACATCCCGATCAGCAGATTCGTCTGCTGCGGCAGGAAAGTGTGGCATAATGCCACTCTCACAATTTGCTTCCCCGGATGGCGGAATTGGTAGACGCAGCGGATTCAAAATCCGCCGGGTAAAACCTTGAGGGTTCGAGTCCCTCTCCGGGGACCAGTTTTCAACTGGTTGTGGCTGTTTAGCCCGTGACCTACGACATATGGTATGCCGGCTGCTCTCTGCGATGTTCGATTACTGCAGATATACAGCGGCTTTACAGCAGAGGCCCCAATGGGAGCAGAGAACCTCTCCGTTCTGGGAGTCGGAAAACGTCCTGTATCAGTGATGATGCAGGATTTTTTATTGCGCAAAAACAGCCGCGGCGAGCGCGGCTGCTTCATGCGGGAATGGTTAAAGAAAGATTACAGAAGTCTGCGAAGGAACTGCGAAAGTGCGGAGAGTTCATCCGGACAGATCTCGTGATCCATATCGAACGGCTGCCACAGGAAGGCAGAATTCAGCTCCTTCACAACCTGAGCGCTTCGCTGAGCGATAACAGGGGAGATCACGGAGTCGAACAGACCGTGGGCCATGAAGACCGGTGTTCTGCGGCCGGCAGGTGTGATTTCAGAGAAGAGTGAGCCGGCCAGGGGCAGGTAGCCCGACAGCGCGATGATACCGCCGATGGCGCGTTCTTCTCTCAGACCGGCATACAGAGCCAGGGCAGCGCCCTGTGAGAATCCTCCGAGGAAGATTCGGTCACGAGGAACACCCGTCTTTTCAATGCTGTCGATCAGCAGAGACACTTTGGCTGCCGTTTCTCGAATGCCGAGACGGTCTTCCCGGTCGTCAATCTTGTCTGAACGAACGTCGTACCAGGCGCGAAGCGGATAGCCGGGATGTGCGGAAATTTCACGGACCGGCGCATTGGGCATGACAAAACGGCAGACCGGACCGCCGAAATCCAGAATTTCGTCCGGGAACGGTGCGAAATCCGTATTGTCGACACCCATGCCGTGGAGCCAAATGACGGCGGCTTCAGGCTGAGTCTGGGCTCGGCGGGGCGTCACCATCAGAATGTCCTTGGCTTCGAACGGCCTGACTGCAGGAGCCGAGGGTTTGGCTGATTCCGTGCGCATGTCGGACACGGCCGGCTTGGCGGCATCCTCGGGGTTCGGACGGCGCGCGCTCTTGGGACGAAAGGCCTTGACGACGGTTTCATCGGTTTCGATGTAGGGACCGCCGATCAGATCAATGCAGTAGGGAACAGCCGCAAAAATTCCGTTGACGACGGATTTGCCGGACTCATCCTTCAGACCTTCGAGCGTTTCTGCGATGGCCTTGGGCTGGCCGGGAAGATTGATGATCAGAGCGGCGTGATCGGGCGTTTCGCGAAGCACGGCAACCTGACGCGACAGAATGGCTGTCGGAACGAAATGACCGGAAATTGCGCGCATCTGCTCGCCGAAGCCCGGCATTTCTCGAGTACCGACTGCCAGCGTAGCTTCGGGCGTCACGTCTCTGCGGGAAGGTCCGGTGCCGCCGGTTGTGAGAATAAGGTCGCAGCCGATTATGTCGACAAGTTCGCGAAGTGTTTTCTCGATATCAAAACGTTCGTCGGCGATCAGACGCTTGTGGACGGTAAGCGGGTTGGTAATGGCTTTTCGGCACCATGCTTCCAGTTCCGGGATGCCTCGGTCGTCATAGACGCCTTTGCTGGCTCTGTCCGAAATGGAAACCAGACCCAGAATCAGTTCGTTCTCGGATTTGCGCGGCGGCTTCATAGGGGACTCTCTTTATTCTTCTGCGGCGTCTTCGTCGGGAGCAAAAAGGCTCAGCGGCTCTTCGAGGAGCTCATGAAGGTAGCGGTAGAGTTCGCGAGCAGCCTTGGGCGCCTTCTGCAGTTCGCGTTCCTTGCGGGCGTTGCGCACCAGCGTGCGCAGCTTCGGAATGTCGACTTCAGGGTTGTCGCCGATGAAGCGGGTGACGGCGTCGTCGCCGGCGAGCATCTGGTCGCGCAGGGTTTCGCAGCGGTGAAGCAGAGCGACGGCGGCCTTGGAGTCGCCGGTCACGCGGTCGATCGCTTCGCGCACGGCCTTGGGATCCATGTTGCGCATCTTCTTGCCGATGAGCTGCAGTTGGCGGCGCTGCGCGCCGAAGCTCTTCATGCGGCGGAATTCAACAATTTCCGCCAGCACTTCCTCGGGCAGACCGATGCGCTTGAGCTGGTCGTCGCCGAGCTTCGTCATCTCCTTGCCGAGGTTCTGAAGTTCGTCCTGCTCGCGCTTGAGCTGGGACTTGGAGGGACCTCGGTAGAAGTCTTCGTCATCATCGTCTTCGTAAATCTGTTCCTGGCGCATGGCGGAGTAAAGTATTGAAAGTCAGCAAAACCCTTATGATAGCGGGATCCGGCGCTATGCGCCTGTGAATCATCGAGGCGGGTTTGAAGCCGCACGGACGGGAAGAAACATGAACGAATCAGGGACGTCGGCAACTGCCGATATTGCCGAATGGACCATCAGGCGTGCCAAAGCACTTGGAGCGGACAGCGCCTCGGCAGAGGTTTGTCATGACCGGGGACTGAGCGTTACAGTGCGTCAGGGAGAAGTCGATGCTGTCGAGCATACCGAAGAGCGTGTTCTTTCGCTGTCGGTGTGGATAGGCAAGCGCCGCGGATGCGCCAGTTCGTCGGATTTGTCGGAGGCTGCGTTGGATGAAGCCGTGCGGGCCGCGGTGGATATCGCACGCGTATCAGCCGAGGATCCGACGACGGGGCTGCCCGATGAAAAGGACCTTCAGACGACTTTTCGGGAACTGGATCTCTGGCATCCCTTTGAAGGTACGGCGGAGGATGCCGTCGAGATTGCTGCACGCGCGGAAGAAGCAGCGTTTGCAGCCGACGGCAGAATTGTGAATTCCGACGGCACGAATTTTTCCACATCGTCGGGCGAGTTCACGCTCGCCAATACGCTGGGCTTTAAAGCCGGCTATCGCTACTCCCGGCATGATCTCGACTGCGCGCCGATTGCCGAGGATGAAAGCGGCATGCAGAGGGACGGCTGGTGGACGCAGGGACGCAGTCTGGCAGACATGACCGATCCGGAGGAGGTCGGCAGAATCGCTGGTGAACGAGCGGCAGCCAGACTGGGCGCAAAGACACTCAGCAACCGACAGGCCCGCGTGATGTTTGATGCACCTGTTGCAACAGGATTGCTTGACATTCTGGAAGAACTTCTCAGCGGCCGCGCCTGGTACAGACGTGCCAGCTGTCTGGAGGGCAGACTGGGCGAGATGATTCTTCCCCGGCATATTTCGGTTGAAGAGCATCCGTATCTGCCCGGTGCCATCGGATCAGGTGTCTTTGACGATGAGGGCTGCGCCGGACACATCAGACGGGTCGTGGATGCGGGCAGACTGGACGGGCTCTTCCTCTCCAGTTACAGCGCACGCAAACTCGGCATGCGCACGACTGGTAATCTCGGAGGTGCTTATACGCTGACGCTCGTCAGTGATCAAACCCGCAGGGAAGACACGCGCGAGGCCATGCTGGCCCGTCTGGGAACCGGATTCCTCGTCACAGAACTGATCGGCCAGGGACTCAACAGCGTCACCGGCGACTATTCTCGGGGTGCTTCGGGATTCTGGGTGGAAAACGGCCGCATAGAAGTGCCGGTTGAGGGAGTCACCATCGCGTCGAATATTCTCGACATGATGCGCAATATCGAGGCTGTGGGAAGCGATGTCTACGAAGGCTGCCGCAGAACAGGGAGCATCATCGTGCCGGATCTCATGCTGGCTGGCGATGCTGTCTGAAACAGGAAAAAGGCGGATGAGCCCTGTCATACTCATCCGCCTCTGAAGGTTCCGAAACTGGATGCCGGAGATAAGCATCATCGGCAGGAACCCGTCCAAGCATCGGTTCCGCCGGCGGTCACCGCCGACCCCTAGGCAGTTATTCGACCGCGTCGTTTCGCGTTGAAGTCAATATAGGGGAAGCCTGAGACGATCGCAACGGTATTGCTGAAAATATCCGACTAATTTACTCAGGTTTTGATCTGACGCAATAAACGCGACTGATTCTCATGATCTTAAGGCAACTGTAAGAATCCCGGAAGTGTGATTTTCCGAGGAATTATCCGAAATATGGTGATCATCGCGACAGGGAGTGCTGTTGTCAGCCGGTCGTCGAATGCATTGACAGTCGGTGCCGGAGGAAGGACCGGGCTGAATTGGGTACGCCGCCTTCGCGATGATTCTCAGTCGATCGTGCCGAGACATGTCAGCGTGTAAAAAGCCTGTTCGTGAAGGGACAGACGCAGACAAAGCAGGTAGAATGCCCGCTTTCTTTTATCTACCTGGCCTGTCAAGCCATGCAGGAACAACATCTTTCAGATTTTGATTTTGAGCTCCCGCCCGAGCTCATTGCTCAGTATCCGCTCGAAAACCGCTCGGCATCCCGTCTTCTTCACATTACGAAGGATGTGATCGAGGACTGCTGCTTTACGGATATTGAAAAGTTTCTCCGTCCCGGCGACCTGCTGATCGCCAACAATACCAAGGTCATCAAGGCGCGTCTGCTCGGTCACAAAGCGACGGGAGGCAGCATTGAAGCGCTGATCGAGCGCGTGACGGGGGAAAATACCGCGATTTCCATGATCAGAGCGAGCAAGTCGCCCAAACCCGGCACGGAGATCCAGTTCGAAGCCGAGGGCGGCTGTACGGAGTCCGTCACGGTGACGGGGCGTCAGGGGCAGTTCTTCGAACTGGCCTTCAATCGTCCGGTTCTCGATGTACTCGAAGAGTTCGGCAAAGTGCCGCTTCCTCCCTATATCACTCACGCCGCTCAGAAGAGCGACGAGAGCCGCTACCAGACGGTGTACGCCAAGTATCCGGGAGCGGTGGCAGCCCCGACGGCGGGTCTTCATTTCACGGAAGAACTGCTGGGACGACTTGCCGATAAAGGCATCGACATCGAATACGTGACGCTCCATGTAGGCGCAGGCACCTTCCAGCCGGTGCGCGTGGAAAATCTTTCCGAGCATCATATGCATTCCGAGTGGTACTGCATGCCCGAGAACGTGGCGGCTCGCATCAATCAGGCCAAGTCCGAAGGCCGACGCGTGATTGCCGTCGGCACGACGTCGCTGCGCACGATTGAAAGCGCGGCGGACCGCATCGGTCATGTGGAGGCCGGTTCCCGCGATACGGCGCTCTTCATCACGCCCGGCTATCGCTTCCGCATCATCGACGCACTGGTGACGAATTTCCATCTGCCGAAATCGACTCTCGTGATGCTGGTGTCGGCTTTGGCCGGCCGTGAGCGCATCCTCGAAGCCTATCGTCATGCCGTTGCGGAAAAGTACCGCTTCTTCAGCTACGGCGATGCGTGCTTCATTGAAAACGCGCACATGGCGGACTGATCAACATTTTCAGGACATTCACAAGAATGGCATTTTCTTTCAAGGTCAAGACGACGTGCGGCCGGGCCCGCCGCGGCGAACTGACGCTCAACCACGGCGTCATTCAGACGCCGATCTTCATGCCGGTGGGAACCTACGGCTCGGTCAAGGCGATGGCGCCTTACGAGCTGAAGGAGATCGGCTCGCAGATTATTCTCGGCAATACGTTTCATCTCTGGCTTCGCCCCGGACTGGAGGTTATTGAGGCGCACAAGGGCCTTCATGACTTCATGCAGTGGGACAAGCCGATCCTGACGGACTCGGGCGGCTTTCAGGTCTTCAGTCTCGGCGAACTTCGCAAGATCACCGAAGAGGGCGTGAAGTTCAGCAACCCGATCAACGGCGACAAGCTCTTCCTCTCGCCCGAAGTGTCGATGAAGATTCAGCGGGTTCTGAATTCTGACGTCGTCATGGTGCTCGACGAATGCACGCCGTACAAGATCGGCGACCGTCCGGCGACCGAGCTTGAAGCGGCCAAGTCCATGCGCATGAGTCTGCGCTGGGCCAAGCGATCGCGCGATGAGTTCGACCGCCTGGAAAATCCGAATTCGCTTTTCGGCATTGTTCAGGGCGGCATGTACGAGCATCTTCGCGATGAATCGCTTGAAGGACTCAAGGACATCGGTTTCCACGGTTATGCCGTCGGCGGTCTCTCCGTCGGCGAGCCGAAGGAAGAAATGCTCCGCATCATGGAACATATTGTTCCGAAGCTCCCGGAAGACCGGCCGCGCTATCTGATGGGCGTCGGCACGCCCGAGGATCTGGTGGCCGGAGTCTCGAACGGCATCGATATGTTCGACTGCGTAATGCCGACCCGCAACGCTCGCAACGGTTGGCTTTTCACCCGCTTTGGCGATATCAAGCTGAAGAACAGCCGCTACCGCAGCGACCTCCGTCCGCTTGATCCGACGTGCCAGTGCTATACCTGCCGCAACTTCACGCGCTCGTATCTGCATCATCTGCACAAGGTCGGTGAAATTCTCGGCGCGCGTCTCAACACCATTCACAATCTCTCGTACTACCTCAATCTCATGCAGGAAATGCGTGATGCGCTTGAGGCCGGCACGTTTGAGGAATGGAAGAAGACGTTTGCTGAAAACCGCGCCCGCGGCGTGGAATAACCTCAGAGAGACTCGTTAAGAGCCAGAGGTTCCTTTTATAATTACTAGATTGCTCTCAGTGTCGGCTTGAGCCGATGCGGAGTCTTTTCTCAATTTTGAATCACTGGAGTTCAAATGTTTTTTATTAGTGACGCGCTCGCAGCCGACGCTGCTCAGGCCGGCGGCATGGAAGGCTTCCTGATGCAGGTTGTGCCGCTCATCGTCATCTTTGCGGTGTTCTGGTTCTTCCTGATCCGTCCGCAACAGAAGCGCCAAAAGGAACACATGAAGATGTGCGAAAGCCTCACCCGCGGTGACGAAGTCATGACGCTCGGCGGTCTTTCCGGCCGCATCGAAAGCGTGGACGACCAGACGATCGCTCTGCAGGTTGCCTCCGTCGACGGCAAGGCCGTCGTCGTCCGCATGCAGCGCGCTTCCGTTCAGATGGTCCTTCCGAAGGGTTCGCTGAAGTTCTAAGCGCATCCGGCAGGACTGGCGCCGTGAGCCGGGAGCTCCCGGCGCTTTTTTCTATGCCCGGCACAGTCCGGGCATTATCCCGTTTTTTACCGGCCGCTCCGCTTCTGGCGCGGCTCTCAACGGTCGTTCCCTTGACCGGATGTCAGTCCGGCCCCGGGAACGACGGAGAACACATGCGATGAATCGCTATCCACTTTGGAAATACATCGTCATCGTTGTTGCGCTCATCATCGGCATCGTCTACACGCTGCCGAACTTCTACGGTGAATCGCCCGCCGTGCAGGTTTCCTCCGGCAAGGCAACGGTCAAGGTGACGGAACAGACGCTCCAGAGGGTGGAAGACCTTCTGAAGGGGGCGGATCTGCACCCGAACGGCGTGTTCTATGAGCAGGGCGCTCAGCAGAACACGATTCGCGTCCGCTTTGACCCGACCGAAGCTGAAAAGCAGCTTCAGGCCCGTGAAGTGCTGGAAAAGGCGCTCAACCCGAACCGTGAAGATCCCCAGTACATCGTGGCGCTGAATCTGGTGCCCAACACGCCGCAGTGGCTGCTGTCGATCAATGCTCTGCCGATGTATCTCGGTCTTGACCTTCGCGGCGGCGTCCACTTCCTGCTTCAGGTCGACATGCGTGCGGCTATTTCCAAGCGTGCCGAGGCGACGCTGGCCGACCTCCGCACTCAGCTTCGCGACAAGCGCATCCGCCATACTGGCATCAGCCGTGTCGGCAATGCGGTTGAAATGAGCTTCGCGACGGAAGAGGAACGCGGCCGTGCGAACGACCTGCTGCGCAATACTCAGCCGGATCTGGTGCTGACGCTGCCGGAAGCTTCCGCTGCGCCCTTCATCATTCATGCCGAACTGTCCCAGAAGGCGGTTCAGAACGTTCAGTCCTATGCGCTGAAGCAGAACATCTCGACGCTTCACAACCGAATCAACGAACTCGGCGTGGCCGAACCGGTGATTGCTCAGCAGGGTGCCGACCGCATCGTGGTTCAGCTCCCCGGCGTTCAGGATACCGCCAAGGCCAAGGACATTCTCGGCCGTACTGCGACGCTGGAAGTCCGTCTGGTGGACGACTCGCCCGAGGCGCTGGCCCAGCTCGCTCAGGGCAACGTGCCTTTCGGCGACGAAAAGTTCTATGACCGCGAGGGCAACGCTCTTCTGGTCAAGCGCCGTGTCATCCTGACGGGCGAAAACCTCAACGACGCTCAGCCGGGTTTCGACAGCCAGACGCAGGAGCCGACCGTCAATCTTGAACTCGACAACCGCGGCGCTCGCATTTTCCAGGATGTGACCCGCGACAACGTCGGCAAGCGCATCGCTATTCTGCTTTTCGAAAAGGGCAAGGGCGAAGTGGTGACGGCGCCTGTGGTCCGTCAGGAAATCGGCGGCGGCCGCGTTCAGATCTCCGGCCGCATGACGACCATCGAAGCCACGGATACGGCGCTTCTTCTGCGCGCCGGTTCGCTTGCTGCTCCGATGGAAATTGTTGAAGAACGTCTGATCGGCCCGAGCCTCGGCGAAGCCAATATTTCTGCCGGATTCCGTTCGACGCTTTACGGCTTCGTGGTGATCGCGCTCTTCATGGCCGTCTACTATCAGGTCTTCGGTGTGGTGAGTGCGGTCTCTCTGATCTGCAACGTGATGATGCTGATCGCCGTGCTGTCGATGCTGCAGGCTACGCTGACCCTGCCGGGTATTGCGGCTATTGCTCTGACGCTCGGCATGGCTGTTGACTCGAACGTGCTGATCAACGAACGCATCCGTGAGGAACTGCGTGCCGGCAGACTGCCGCAGCTCGCCATCAGTGAAGGTTACGACCGAGCATTTGCCACGATTCTTGACTCGAATATCACGAGTCTGATCGCCGGTCTGGCGCTGCTGATTTTCGGTTCCGGTCCGGTCCGCGGCTTTGCCGTGGTGCACTGTCTCGGCATCATGACGTCGATCTTCACGTCGGTGGTGGTGTCGCGTTCGATGATCAATCTGATTTACGGCCGCCGCAAGAAGCTCACGGCGATTCACATCGGTCAGATCTGGCGTCCTGACGGCGCCAAGAAGACGGCCAGGTGATAACGGGAGAGGACAACCATGGAATTTTTCCGCATTAAAAAGACGATTCCGTTCATGCAGTACAGGCATGTGCTGAATCTGATCTCTCTGGTGAGCTTCATCGTTGCCGTGTTCTGGATTTTCATGCACGGTCTCGCCTTCTCGATAGAGTTTACGGGCGGCACTCAGATGGAAGTTCACTATCCGTCGGCTGTGAATACCGAACAGGTGCGCAACGATCTGAAGCCGGTGTCGAATGAAGTGCTCGTGCAGACTTTCGGCACGGCATCCGATATCGTGATCCGAGTGCCGACCAAGTCCGGCTATACGTCCGGTCAGGTGGCTGAGGAAGTGATGAAGGTTATTCATCAGGCGACGCCCGATGCGCAGCTGACGAGAACCGAGTACGTCGGTCCGCAGGTGGGTGAGGAACTCGCCCGCGACGGCGGCACTGCGCTGGCGCTCGTGGTGGTGGGCATCATGATCTACCTGGCCTTCCGCTTCGAATGGAAGTTCTCGGTGGCTGCAATCATCGCCAACCTGCACGACATCTTCATCGTGCTCGGCATCGTCTCGGTGATGCAGTGGGAGTTCTCGCTGCCGGTGCTCGCTGCCGTGCTGGCCGTGCTCGGCTACTCCGTGAACGAGTCGGTGATTATTTTCGACCGTGTCCGCGAGCACTTCCGTACGATGCGCCGCGCCGATACGATTGAAGTCATCAACTCGGCCATTACCGCGACGATTTCCCGTACGGTGATCACGCATACGTCGACGCTCTGCATGACGCTTTCGATGTTCTTCTTCGGCGGTCCTGCGCTTCATTTCTTCGCGCTGGCCCTGACAATCGGCATCTGCCTCGGCGTGTATTCGTCGGTTTTCGTGTCGGCTGCCATTGCGCTTTACCTCGGCGTGAAGCGTGAAGACCTCGTCAAGGCGGTCAAGAAGGACGAAGTCGACGAAATGGTGCCGTAATTCGACACCGTTTCAGATTGGAAAAATGCCGCTTTCCCAAGGGGAACTCCCGCCCAGCTAGTTCCCAAACAGATTGATTGTCATCAACAAAGCAACGAATAATTTTCTTTAATCAATGAAATTCCTGCTTTTTCTGCTTCCGGAAGAAGCAGGAATTTTTATTTTCGCTATAATAGATACGTATTTATATAAAGACATCTATTGTGGCAAGAATCGTTGACTCCACCGGAACCGATTGGGCACTCATGGCAGCCAAGGACTCCGTCGGCCGCGTCTACATCCGCGCTTACCGCAATGCATGGGACGTGGAGAAAAAGCGGTCCTACGTTCAGGCCAAGATTCAGGTAGG
>JAGBFJ010000076.1 GCA_017936545.1 Sutterella sp. | reverse complement strand
AGCCAGGCGGCGTTGGCGAGCGGAAACCAGGTCCAGATCACCACGGAAAGCACGGCAAGCAGAAGACCGAAGCCGTATTCGGCCGCGGAGACGCCGGCGGCTACCGTGCCGATGAGCTGAAGGCGTTGGCTGTTGAGAAGGAAAAGACCGAGCGCAATGAGCACGAAGGGAACGGCCAGACGTCTGGCGCTGCCTCGGCGGCTGCGGTCGGTCAGGCAGGCGGTGAGCGAGGCGGTCAGCGGGATGAGTGCGGAAAAGACGGCGGCGAGCGACGCGCCGATGCGGACCACGGCGGCGGAAAGCACCCAGTAGTAAAGCAGATTGCCGATGACGCCGAGCAGAGCGGCTTCAAGCCAGTCGCTTTTCGAGAGACGGGCGGCCTCGCGATGCTTGGCCAGAAGGAGGAGAGCGCTGAAGAAACCGAAGACGGCATATCGCAGCAGCGAGATCCAGAGCGGCGAATGGTCACTGAGAAGCTCGGGGATGACGTAGACCGTGCCCCAGATGAGGCAGGCTCCCACTCCGTAAAGAAAACCCGAAAACATTCAGACCTCAGTGCACTGCCGAAAAGAAAACGGGCGGCGAACCGTCCGGGAAGAATGACATTGTAGCGGTTCTCAGGGTAAACGCGAGGTATTACCGTCTGAAAGCTGCAGGAGTCCTGCTGAGACCCAGTCTGTTGAGAAGCCCGGCAGTGCATCGGAGACCGGAGGAGCACGCTGCTCGTCGGGCGGCATGAACGTCGGAAGTTCACAAGGGAGAGAAGCCGTCTGTCCGTGTGTCTGCCGGAAAAGGGGAGAGCAGCCTTTTCCGGGCGGGTGAGCAGCGATGAATTAGCAGCTGCACGGCCGGGCTTCTCAACAAACCGAATTTTGTTCGAGCTGTTGAGGAGACTTCCCCGGCAGAACCGGCAGGAACTTGAAAAACTGCCGAACCCGTTTAAATCGGCGGTTTTTCCAGGGAACCGGCATTCGCAGCCGGTCCCGCCGGGGTTGTCTCAAAGAGGTAAAAAGGGGGGGCCGCAGGGCTCGGACTTACGGCCCCCCAAGGGGCACTGGGTTTATGCCGTCAGAGCAGGCTTCCTGTAGAGGTGCTCGGCAGCAAAGCCGTAGAAGGTCCAGCCGATGAAGGTGGCGAGGGAGCCGTACATCATGGCTTCGAAGCCGGCGGCGTACAGAGCGTAGAGGCTGTAGATCGAACCGATGACGGCCATGATCTTGATGACCTTGATCTGGCTTCCGGCCACGTTTTCGGCCTTGAGCATCACGAACACGGCGGCCATGGAGAGGAGGTACGGCATGATGTTCGTCACGACGGCCAGGTCGACCAGGGTGTTGAACTGCTTGTAGAGGGACGGGCTGATCGTCATCAGGGACATGAGCGTCTGGATGGAAACGATGATCAGCATGCCGACCACGGGAGCGTCGTCCTTCGTGACCTTGGAGAACCAGCGCGGGAAGTAGCCGTCGTCAGCGGAGGACTTGAACACGCGGGCGATCGTGAACTGCCAGGAAAGGAGCGAACCGGAGCAGGAGAGAACCATCAGACCCATGACGATCTTGCCGGCGGTGTCGTTGAAGATCGTGGAGAAGACGAGGCCGAACGGAGCGGTCGACTTCACGAGGTCGGCGTTGCCGACGATGCCGGCAGCGACGTTCGTGGAAAGGATGTAGATGATGGCCACGCCGATCGTAGCGCACATCACGGCCTTCGGCAC
The DNA here is from genome assembly GCA_017936545.1 of Sutterella sp. Taxonomy (GTDB): domain Bacteria; phylum Pseudomonadota; class Gammaproteobacteria; order Burkholderiales; family Burkholderiaceae_F; genus Sutterella. The sequence goes on along the minus strand of JAGBFJ010000076.1, from coordinate 9,560 downwards.
GTTCTTTTCAGGATTGTCCACGGCTTCGGAGTTGGCGCAGGCGGATTCCAGACCGAGGAAGGACCACAGGGTCATGGAGATCGAAGCGGAAACAGCGTCGAAGGTCGGGATGTTGTTGGGGTTCCAGGACGCCATATAGAGGTCGCCGGAGAACCAGAACCAGCCGAAGAAGGAAAGGAAGGCCACGGGAATGATCACGCCCCAGGCGGTGAAGCTCGAGATGAGGCCCGTGATGCTGGCGCCCTTGAAGTTGAGGACCGTGCAGATCCAGAGGACGGCGATCGTGGCGATGCAGGTCTGAACCGGCGAGAGTTCGAGACCGAAGAAGGCGATGCCGTAGCCGACGGCCGAAATCGCGATGGCGATGTTGGCGATCAGCAGCGAAACGCAGTAGGTGTAGTTGGCCATGAAGGAGCCGGACTTGCCGAAGGCGTATTCGGCATAGCCGCCCATGCCGGCCTTGTTGCGCGAAAGCATGCCGCACTTGGCGAAGGCGTATGCGAGAGCGGTGGAGCCGGTAGCGGTCACGAGCCAGGAAACGATCGAGAACGTGCCCACTTCAGCCAGTTTGGTCGGGAGCATGATGATGCCCGAACCCATCATGTTGAGGGCCGTCAGCAGCGTCAGCTGAGTGACGCTCATTTTGCTGTTGGTAGACATTAAAGCCTCCAAGATTGGTTTGAGGATACGGGCCGCGGCGGTGCGGTCCTTTCGGACGGCGCCGCCTTGGCTCCCGTGTTATTAGTTAGTTATTTGCAGAGTTCGGCTTCACGGGCCTTGGTGAGCACGTAGCCGTATGCACGCTTGCGGCCGTCCGGATCCGTCTGGATGTAGACACCCTGGAGTTCCGGAGAGAAGCCGGGGAAGCGGTTGATGCCTTCCTCGAGAGCGAGGAAGTACTTGAGGACGGAGTCACCCCAGACTTCGCCCGGGACGACGCAGAGAACGCCCGGCGGGTAGGGGAGAGCACCTTCAACAGCGACGCGGCCGGCGGCGTTTTCGAGAGAAACGAGTTCGGCGTTGCCGCGGATGAATTCGTAGTTGGCCTGCTGCGGTTCGAGCGCGCGGCGCGGGAAGTGGGCCTTGCGGAACATTTCCTTCTGCAGCTGCTTGACGTTGCCGGACTTGTAGAAGTCGTGCATTTCCTGGCAGAGCTGGCGGATCGTGTAGCCGCGGTAGCGTTCTTCGTTGTTCTTGTAGACGGAGGGCAGCACTTCGGCGAGCGGAGCGTCTTCGTCGACGTAGCGTTCGAAGCGGGCGATCTGGGTGATCAGATGCTGCATCTTGGCTTCGTCTTCGGCCGGGGTCATCAGGAACAGAATCGAGTTCAGGTCGCACTTTTCCGGAACGATGCCGTTGTCGCGCAGGAAGTTCGCGAGAATCGTGGCGGGAATGCCGAAGTCGCTGTACTTGCCGGTGGCGGTGTCGATGCCCGGGGTCGTGAGAAGGAACTTGCAGGGGTCGACGAAGTACTGGTGAGCGCCGTAGCCTTCGAAGTTGTGCCACTGCTGGCCCGGTTCAAAGGCGAAGAAGCGCAGGTCGTTGGCGATCTGTTCGGTCGGATAGCTTTCCCAGGGCTTGCCGTCGATTTCAGCCGGGATGAACGGCTTGATGTAGTGGCAGGAGGCAAGGAGCTGCTTGCGGGCGTCGATCACGACGCGCACGCAGTCGGCCCAGAGACGGCGGCCGGCTTCGCCTTCGTGCATCTTGGCGTTGACGTCAAGTGCGGCGAAGAGCGCGTAGAACGGGCTCGTGGAAGCGTGCATCATGAAGGCGTTGTTGAGGCGCTTGTGCGGGCAGTAGCGGCTCTGACCCTTGATGTGGCTGTCCTTCTTGTGGATCTGCGAGGTCTGGGAGAAGCCGGCCTGCTGCTTGTGCACGGACTGCGTGACGAAGATTCCGGGATCGTTCGGGCCGAGTTCGAGAAGGAGCGGAGAGCAGTCCTTCATCATCGGGATGAACTGTTCGTAGCCCACCCAGGCGGAGTCGAAGAGGATGTAGTCGCAGAGGTGGCCGATGCGGTCGACGACCTGACGGGCGTTGTAGATCGTACCGTCGTAGGTGCCGAGCTGAATCACGGCGCAGCGGAACGGACGGGGCAGATCGGCCTTTTCCGGAGCCTGTTCGCGGATGAGGCCGCGCAGATACTGTTCGTCGAAGCAGTGGTCATCGATGCCGCCGATGAAGCCGTAGCCGTTGCGGGCGGTTTCAAGGTAGATCGGGGTGGCGCCGGCCTGCAGCAGAGCGCCGTGATGGTTCGACTTGTGGTTGTTGCGGTCGAAGAGAACGAGGTCGCCCGGGGCGAGAAGGGCGTTCAGAACGACCTTGTTGGAAGCGGACGTGCCGTTGAGAACGAAGTAGGTCTTGTCGGCGTTGTAGACCTTGGCGGCAGCCTGCTGAGCGGCGCAGGGAGCACCTTCGTGAATCAGAAGGTCGCCCATCGAGACGTCGGCGTTGCAGAGGTCGGCGCGGAAGACGTTTTCGCCGAAGAATTCCGTGAATTCGCGGCCAGCCGGATGACGGCGGTAGAAGGCGCCGCCCTGGTGGCCCGGGCAGTCGAACTGCGCGTAGCCCTGCTGGACGTACTCTTCAAGAGAGCCGAAGAACGGAGGAAGGATGCGGTCTTCGTACTTCTTCGCGGCAGCATCGATCTGACGGCCGTAGAGCGCGGCGTCGTCGGCCTTGGTATCGATAACGGAAACGGCCTTGCCGAAAAGGTCGGCCGGCAGAACGCCGCCTTCATTGAGGAGGATGACAGGGATGCCGAAAGCCGTGGCTTCAACCTGGGCAAGCTTGCCGTTGCGGGCTTCCTCGGCCGTCACGACGACGGCGGAAACCTGAGTCAGATCGGCACCGTCCAGATCAACAACCTTGCGTTCGGACACGAAGGCGTTGCGGGTCGACGGAGTTGCAGCAATTTGAAGATTTCGCATTTTTCTCACTTCGATGTTGTTGGATTCGTCCGAAGGCGGAACCCTCCGCCTTCGGATCGGGGACATATGCCGGACGGACCGGAGGAGACTTCTCCGACCGCCGTCCGGATCCTGAAGGCCCGGCATTTCTTAATAGGCAGCTGCAATCAAACCGCCCGCCGGTACTTCAGGAAGCCGGTCGGCCCCGGTGCGATCAAAAACGCGGGACAACCGGCACGAGTGAGAGAATGAGCTTTTTGAGATCCGGAATCATCAAAGCCGGATCACCGCGAAAAATCTGATTGAATAATGATGAAATCAAGAATTCTTCTTGTTCATCAATGCGTTGATATTTTCCTGATATTAATCTGAGGAAAACGTCTCAGGCGAAAATCAGGACGGGAACAGTTTTCCCGAGAGAGGATCAGGCTGATGGAACAGGAAAAAATCACGGTGCCTCCTCCGTTCGGCCGATCGGACGGCCCGAAAACGCCTGTCGGCCCGAGGGCTTACTCCCCCAAGGGAAGGAGACGGTGTCCGACGCCAATTGACGGCCCGAGTGTGTAAAATAAATTCGTGCTGTTTCGCCGAGCCCGCCGACCGCTCGAGACCGGAGCGGGGCAGAGATCAGGACGCCCTTTGTCGGCTCAGATGCAAGCCGAAGAGTCGGGCGCGGGGCCGCGAACCGAAGCCGGACGGGACCGGGCGGACCGGCCCGCCGAAGTCCGGCCGCAGCACGCCATCCAAACCAAAGAGAGAGCCGCCGAAATGCGCCACAAACGCTTTATTGTCGGAGAATGGACCGTTGACCCTTCCACCAACACTCTTCTTAAAGAAGACCGCACCGTTTCGCTCGCCCCCAGACTGATCGACCTTCTCGTCTACCTTGCTCAGCATCCCGGAGAAGTCGTCAGCCGAAATACGCTTGTTGAAAGCGTGTGGGACCGCTCCATCGTGACGGATCAGGCCGTCACGCAGAGCATCTTCGAACTGAGAAAGAGTCTGAGGGACGGACGCTCGGCAAGGGAGGCCCGGGAGTACATTCAGACTATTCCGAAACGGGGATACCGGCTGGTTGCGCCTGTGCGCTTCATCGAGGCGCCTGCGGCCCCGGCAAGCGTCCCGGCTTCCGCCGGGCCGTCTGCGCCCGCCGAAGCACCCGAAGCGACCGCGGCTGTCCGTACGGCGCCCCCGCCCGAACCCTCCGCCGCAGCATCCGCCTCCCGTGATGAGGCTGACGACGCTGAAGAGGCCGACGAAGCGAAGGAAGGGTTCGGCTCGAAGGTCGCTGAGTTTGCGAGAAACTTCTGGCTTAATGAAAGCGTTCTCGGGTTCAAGAAGACCCGCTACTGAAGAACAGAGCCCCTAGGTCGGCTCCGACAGAGCCGGCTTTTTTACTGCCCGATAAAAGCGGGGACCGTCGGCGAAGCCGCGATGCCGATTGATGACGTCCCGACGTCGGGGCGCACCGGCACCCGGATGCCGGCGGACAAGACCGGAGAGCGCGCCGATCGTCATAAAAAACGGGCTCCCGGTTCTGAACCGGGAGCCCCTGCGGAATGTCCTGAAAGAGCCGTCAGGCCGCGCCCGTGCCTTTTTTGCTGCGCCATGCGGCGATGAGCGCGTAGCCCGTCATGCCGGCGAAGAAGATCACGGCATTGGCGGTCATCGTCACGTGTTCGAAGGTAGAGAAGACGTAGAAGATGTAGACCAGACTGAGACCGGCGAGAACGCGGCTCAGCGTCAGGCTGGAAAGATCCTTTTCCTCCACGGCCAGCATCACAAAAAGCGACGACATGCAGAGCATGTAGGTCGTGACGTTCGTCACCACCGCCAGGTCGACCAGCACGGCGAAATGACCGAAGAGCTGAGGTGTCGCCGACACGCCGAGCAGAATGATCTGCACGATCAGAATGACGATCATGCCCTGCACGGGCGCGCTGAAGCGGTTGACCCTGCTGAAGAACCCGGGCAGAAAGCCCGAGTCCGCCGTCGACTTGAAGACGCAGGAGGCCGTGAACTGCCAGGAAATAAGGGAGCCCGCGCAGGCAAGCGCCATCAGGAAGGTCATCACTGCGCTCGCCTGACTGCCGAACATCATCGAGAAGATGACCGCAAAGGGCGCGGATGCATTGACCAGATTCGCATTGGGCACGATGCCGCCGATCAGCAGCGTCGTCACCACGTAGAAGAATCCGACGCCGAGCGTGGCCAGCGTCACGGCAATCGGCACATTTTTCTGCGGATTGTCGACCGCGTCCGAATTGGCGCAGGCGGATTCCAGACCGAGGAAGCACCATAACAGCATCGGCACCGTATCGGACACGGAACTCATCAGCGTGACGTCGTCGGGATTCCAGTTGGCTGCGAAGAGCGCCGGGTCGAAATGAAAGGGCGCCGCGCAGACGAAGGCCAGCACCGGGAGAAACACGCCCCAGATGACCGTCGCCGACAGCAGACCCGTCAGTCGGGCGCCGCCCGCATTGACCAGACAGGAAACGACCAGCAGCAGCGTAATCAGAATATCCCCGACGAACGGCGAGGCTTCGATGCCCGTGCACTCCATCAGATAGCCGATGGAGGTCATGGCGACCGCAACGTTGGAAATCAGAAGCGCGATCGCATAGGTCAGATTGGTCAGAAACGAGCCCGCTTCGCCGAAGGCGTAGGTAGCGAAGCCGCCGAGACCGCCCGTGCGGTCCGTGAGCATGCCGCACTTGGCGAAGGAATAGGTGAGGGCGATGACGCCGACGATGGTGAAGGCCCAGCCGAGCAGCGAGATCATGCCGACGTCGGCGATTTTGGCCGGAAGCATGATGATGCCGGAACCCATCATGTTGAGAGCCGTGAGAAACGTGAGCTGAAGAACGCTCATCTTATTTCGTGCCATGTTCAACTCCAAATCTGCGCCGCTGAAAAATGCCGGCTCAGAAAACGGCGCCTCGCAGGACGCTGTTTCTTCAGGGTGCAGAACATCCGGGGAACTGCCCGACCGACATGCTGCGGCCTGAAGCTTCCCCTAATTTTAAGAATGATTGTCATTTAAACGGGTGCCTCGAGTGTAGCGCACGACCGTGCGAATAGGAAGAATCCATACGCGGAAACTTCGTATTTAACACGATGCCGGCGTCCGTGTCGAAAAAGAAACGCCGAACGCGGAAAGAGGCGACTGCGAAGCCTTCGTCAGCGGATGACCGCATCCGAGATGCGTCGAATCCTTCGAAAGAAGCTCGGACTGAAGCGGGGATTTCTCGGGCTTTCGTTCAGATTCGGGCTTCTGTCGAGGCAGGCCCGAACCGCCGTGAACGGCCGCAGCAAAAGGGGGTGCTGCAAAGATCCGTCGGAACGGACTTTTGCAGCACCCCCTTCGGTTTTCCGGGCCGCAGGCGATCAGATGATCCAGCTGTTCGAATAACTCTCCTTCTGACGGTCGACGATGTCGCGCAGCGTGATGCCGTCGAGATACTTCTCTACCACGTCGGAGAGCCCCTGCCAGATGCTGATGGTCGGACACTCGCTGCTGCGCTCGCAGCTGCCAGGCACGTCGACGCAGGTCACGTGGGTAAAGGAACCTTCCGTCACGCGCAGAATGTCGCCCGCCGTGATCTGGTCGGGCGAACGGGCAAGACGGTAGCCGCCGAGCGGGCCGCGCTCCGTTGTCAGCAGGCCGGCCTGAGTCAGCGCCGGCACGATCTGCTCCAGATACTTTTTGGAAATGTCCTGACGGCCGGCCACATCCTTGAGCGAGATGTAGTTCCTCGTTTCCTGTTCGGCAAGGTCCACCATCATGCGCAGTGCATAACGGCCCTTCGTGGTGATTTTTATGAGACTCATTGGCGAAGCGTCCGGATGACCTCGGCCGGCATGTCGGCATCGCTCGAACGGAACGGGCTGATGTCGATGCCGCCGCGGCGGGTAAAACAGGCGAAGACGGACAGGGATTCCGGATGAAGACGGTTCATGATGTCGGCATACATCTGCTCGACGCACTGCTCATGGAAACCCTGATGGCGCCTGTAGGAAATGATATACGCAAGAAGCGCCCGACGGTCAATGGCGCGACCTCGGTATTTCACGGAAACGCTTGCGTGATCGGGCTGTCCGGTCACCGGGCAGCGCGAGCGCAGAAGGTTGGAGACCAGCGTTTCCTCGATCGTCTCCCCGGCGCCGTCGGCATGTCTGAGAAGAGACGCATCCGGTTCGTAGACCGTGCAGACGAGATCGCCGGGATCCTCTTCAAGAAGGATGCCGGGCATGGGCGCCACTTTGCTCTTCCAATCAGAAAGAAGAGAAAGATGCACGCCGATCCCGGCGCCGACGCAGGCGCCGACGTCCCTGCGGATCAGCTCGGCGGCAGCTTCCGGCGAAGCGATCACGGTCTGCGTCAGGCTGCCGATGTAAAGCTTCAGCGACTTCGACTCAACGATGAAGGGAGAGGCCGCGGGCACATGAATTTCCCCGGCGGCGGCCTGGGGAATGCCGCGTTCATTGATCCAGGTGATCTCGTAGAGACGCCAGATGTCTGTTCCCCTGAAGTCCGACATGCCGACCGAATCTCGGCCGAGCGAACGGGGAATCGGCGTCAGAAGACCGGGGTTGTACGTATCGACGTAATCGGTGGTTTTGCCGAGAAGCGTATTCTGAGGGGCGGCGGACATCGGTACTCCTATTAGGCTGGGACGAATAATTATAAGAAGGAAACCGCAGCACGGCCTTAAGATCAGGAAAAGCCGTCCGCCGTCCGACATCAGACTCAGCACGCCGGCAAACGAGCACAAAAAAAGAGACTGTCGCGAAGAACAGTCTCCTTTTTCAGACGGAGGACAGACCTCAGAGTCTGTCCCGGCCGGGCAGATTACTTGACGGCAGCCTTGAACTGAGCACCGGCAGTGAACTTCGGAGCCTTGCAGGCCGGGATCTTGATCGATTCGCCGGAGCGGGGATTGCGGCCCGTGCGTTCAGCGCGTTCGGAAACACCGAAGGTGCCGAAACCGATCAGACGAACTTCATCGCCCTTGGCGACCGTTTCAACAACGGTAGCGATAAAGGCATCGACGATCTTGCCGGCTTCGGCCTTGGAAGCACCGGACTTGGCGGCGATGGCATCAATGAGTTCGGACTTGTTCATTAGTATCTCCTAATTGGGTTGCTCAACCCTCAGTTAAAACCTGGCGCCCCATCGCCGGAATGCAGTGCGGAAGGCGGCCGGCGCGATATCGGACTGACGTTTCCCCATAATGGCCCGACAAATCCGCGAAATGCCTGAAAAGACGGGCAGGAGAGGGATATCAGCTGACGAGGAGAGACTATAAGACATGACCTGAATGGCGACCATAGTTCTAAAGGATTTCCTAATTTGATATATAGAATACGATCTTTCCCCTCTCCCGGCCGCAGGAAACGGCAGCAGCGGACGGTTCGGTGATATTTCTGACGGTTTTTGCGCGAAAATTGATCATCCGACGTCGGGGAAAGGCAGGGAAAACGGCTGAAATCCGTTCTCCCCTAAGCCTTTCGGCATCTTCAGCCCTATCGGCCGCGTACGGCAGTAATTGCGCCTTTTATGATTCAGGTCAAAAAACACTCAGCAAATACGCGGAAGCTGTTCTCCGGCCAGCCAATCGACCGTCCGGCGTCCTCCGAAGACAGTCATCATCTCGACAGCAGATGCCGGAACGGAACCCGAATCGTCGATCCGTCCGATCTGAACGGCCATGCTGCCTTCAGGGAACGATCTCATTGCCGCCAGCGCGGCATTCGCCTCGTCCTGAGGGCAGATGACGATCATTTTTCCCTCATTGGCGGCATAAAGCGGATCAAGTCCCAGGAACTCGCAGGCGGACGCCACTTCCGGGCGCACGGGAATCGATGCTTCGTCGAGCAGGATGCCGACGCCGCTCTGCGAGGCGATTTCATTGAGCGTGGCAGCAAGACCTCCCCGGGTCGGATCGCGCAGCACGTGAACGTCGGGCGCCGCCCGAAGGACGGCTTCGGTCATGGCGGCGAGCGGCGCGGCATCGCTTCGCAGCGCGGTGTCGAAGCCCATGCCCTCGCGAACGGCAAGAACCGCCGTACCGTGGTCGCCCATCGAACCGGAGACCAGAACGGCGTCGCCCGGCCGGGCTTCGCGTCCTGAGATCGGATGAAGGGAAATCCGTTCGCCGACGCCGGCCGTGGAAATATAAAGTCCGTCTCCGTGCCCGCGCTCAACGACCTTCGTATCGCCCGTCACGACGGCGACGCCGGCCTCGCGGGCCGTACGGGCCATGCTCTCGACGATGCGGTCGAGTTCTTTGAAGGGGAAGCCTTCCTCGATGATGAAGGAGGCGGCGATCCAGAGCGGCCTGGCGCCGCACATGGCAACGTCGTTGACGGTTCCGGCAACGGCGAGGCGTCCGATGTCGCCGCCCGGGAAAAAGAGCGGCCTTACGACGTGCGCGTCGCAGGACATGACGACCGGCGAAGCAATAGGGGGCAGAATGGCGCCGTCATGACCGAGATCGAGCCATTCGTTCGTCAGATGCCGGGCGAAGATTTCCGCAATGAGCTGATTGGTGGCCCGGCCGCCCGCACCGTGCGTCATGTCGACGGTTCCCGATTCCAGATCGAGCTTTTTCATGTAGTACTGAGACATGATCGTTTCCTGTT
>JAGBFJ010000075.1 GCA_017936545.1 Sutterella sp. | reverse complement strand
GAAGGTCGCGGTCTTGCCGTAGGCGGCAGCCACGTTGTGAACGGTGTACTTGAGGATCTGCGTCCAGTCGGCGCGCTGCACGAGGGTGCCGAACTTCGTGCCGATTTCGCACTGGCCGGCGCCGCCCACTTCGTGGTGATGAATTTCAACCGGAACGCCCTGCTGTTCGAGGAGCAGGCACATTTCGGCGCGCATGTCGGCGAAGGAGTCGACCGGAGAAACCGGGAAGTAGCCGCCCTTCACATGGTTGTGATAGCCGAGGTTGCCGCCTTCGATGTCGAGACCGGTCGACCAGGGACCTTCCTCGCTCTTGATTTCGAAGCCGCTCTTGCCCATGCGGTGTTCCCACTTCACCTCGTCGAAGATGAAGAATTCGGGTTCCGGACCGAAATAGGCGGTGTCGCCGATGCCGGTGGACTTCAGATAGGCTTCGGCACGGTTGGCGATGGAACGCGGGTCGCGGTCGTAGCCCTTGCCCGTGGACGGTTCATGCACGTCGCACTGGAGAATGAGCGTGTTGACTTCGCGGAAGGGATCCATGCGGGCCGTATTCGGATCCGGAATGAGAAGCATGTCGGAGGCTTCGATGCCGCGCCAGCCGGCAAAGGACGAACCGTCAAAGGGCTGGCCGAGTTCGAACGTGTCTTCGTCGATAGTGGCGGCCGGCACCGTGAGATGCATTTCCTTGCCGCGCGTATCCGTCAGACGCATGTCGACGAACTTGACATCATTGTCCTTGATCATCTGCAGAACATCAGAAGCGGACGTCATTTGTGTAGTCTCCTAGTAGTGTCAGGGACGGCGCTGTTGCCGGACCCGATGAGAGTTGAGGTGCTTCGGCCGGTATCCGAAGTGAGTTGCCACTCTTCGTAGCAAGAGTCATGCCAAACTCATCCCAAACGGGAGAGAACTCACCGGACTCCGAGAAACGGCACAGAGCGTCGAAAAGCCTGAAGAGGCCCGCAAAACGCCCTCTCCCCGAAGATGCACCGCACCGTCGGACGGCAGACCGTCCGACGCACCATTTCAAACCAAATTCGAGCCATTATCGCACCTAATTAGTGCATTCAGCATGTTTTGACGGCTGACGAAGCCGGCGGCGTAGCGTTTGTGGGATTTTCCGCGATAAGCCCGGACGTCCAGCGTCAGAGAAAGGCTTCCTGCACGTCCGAGAGAAAGGCGCGGCCGCGAGCCGTCGGGCGGATCAGATCCGGGTCCGGCGCAAGGAAGCCTCCGGCGCGAAGTTCGGAGAGCGCCGGCTCGATCGTTCGAAGCAGGAGCCCCGTGCGGGCTTCGAAAAGCGATGCCGGTACGCCTTCAGCGAGACGGAGCGCATTGAGCATGAATTCAAACGGCAGATCCTCCGCCGGCACGGCATGCGCTTCATCGACGCCCGACCCCGTGCTCAGCACGGCTTCGCGCCAGCGGGCGGGCGAGAGAATCCGCATTTCGCGCACGATGCCGCCCGGCTCTGTGAGCTTGCCGTGGGCGCCCGCGCCGGCTGCCAGATAGTCTCCGAAAGTCCAGTAGTTGAGATTGTGCCGGCAGCGCCGTCCGGGTCTGGCATAGCCCGACACTTCGTAATGCTCGAACCCGGCAGCTTCGAGGCCCGACGCGACCGCATCGGCCATGTCGGCGGACAGATCCTCGTCGGGGAGACCTTCGGGCGTACGTTTGGCGAAGGCCGTGCCGGCCTCGATGGTGAGCTGGTAGAAGGAAAGATGCGCTGCGCCCGTCGACACGGCCGTCTCCACTTCCCGCCTCACTTCATCGAGCGTCTCGCCCGGAAGCGCGAACATCAGGTCGAGATTGAAGTTGTCGAACACGTCCGCCGCATGATGCGCGGCCCTAAGCGCCTCGGCCGAGGAATGGATGCGTCCGAGCGTGCGGAGCTTTTCATCCATGAAGCTCTGAACGCCGAGCGACAGACGATTGACGCCCGCCGCCCGGAAACCCCGGAAGCGGACTTCGTCGACCGTGCCCGGATTGGCTTCGAGCGTCACCTCGCAGCCGGCCTCGAAGGGAAAGAGCCTGTCGGCGCCCTCGAGGAGCCTGCCGAGCGCCTCGGGCGGCATCAGACTCGGCGTGCCGCCGCCGATGAAGACCGAGGAAAGCGGCCTCCCCGACGTTCGTCCCGCCCAATTCTTCAGATCCCTCAGCACTAAGTCGACATATTCTTCCGCGTCGAGCGAGCGCGGCGCGGCATGGGAGTTGAAGTCGCAGTAGGGGCACTTGCGCACGCACCAGGGCCAGTGGAGATAGAGCGACAGCGGCAGATCGGCGGGCCTCACCGGAGACATTTACCAGCCCCAGCTTTCGCGGATCATTTCGATCATGCGGCGAAGCGCCTGACCGCGGTGGCTCAGACCGTTCTTTTCCTCGGCCGTCAGTTCGGCGGCCGTCTTGCCGAATTCAGGCAGACGGAAATACGGGTCGTAGCCGAAGCCGCCCGTGCCGGCGGGCTCGTCCTGGATTTCACCGAACCAGCGGCCGACCGCCACCAGCGGTTCGGGATCCTCGGGCGTGCGCACGGCGACGAGCACGCAGGTGTAGTGCGCGCGGCGGTCGTTCTTTTCGCGAAGCTTCTCGACGAGCAGGCGGTTGTTTGCATCGTCGTCGCAGGGTTCGCCGGCAAAGCGGGCGGAATACACGCCGGGCATGCCGCCCAGCGCATCGGCGCAGATGCCGGAGTCGTCCGCCATGGCGGGACGGCCGGTTTCGCGGGCCGCATGGCGCGCCTTGGCGAGACCGTTTTCCAGGAAGGTTCCGAAGGGCTCCTCGCAGGAGCCGACGCCGAGCGCGCCCTGATTGATCACTTCGACGCCGAGTTCGCCGAACATGGCCTGAAATTCACGAAGCTTCCCCTTGTTGTTGGAAGCCAGCACCAGAGTCTTTTCCATTTGATCCGCCTTTACGCTTCGAAAGCCGCCCTCTGCGCGGCCATGATTTCAAGATTGCCCTTTTCCGCCAGACGCAGAAGCTCCGAGAGTTCCGCCCGGCTGAACGGGGCGCCTTCGGCGGTGCCCTGAATTTCCACGAAGGCGCCTTCGCCCGTCATGACGACGTTCATGTCGGTGTCGCAGCCGCTGTCTTCGATGTAGTTGAGGTCGAGCACCGGACGGCCGTTCACCACGCCCGCCGACACCGCGCTCACCTGCGTCAGAATCGGATCTTCGGCGATCATGCCCTTTTCAAGCATCCAGTTCACCGAAGATCCGATTCTGACGCAGGTGAGCGCGGTGTCGGCGGGCGTGGTGAACGGCCGTCCGGTGCTCGACCTCAACTACATCGAAGACAGCGGCTGCGACACCGACAT
>JAGBFJ010000011.1 GCA_017936545.1 Sutterella sp. | reverse complement strand
TGGTAGGCACGATTGGACTCGAACCAACGACCCCCACCATGTCAAGGTGATGCTCTAACCAACTGAGCTACGTGCCTGTGTGAGGCACGTATTATGCCTGAGATTTTTCAAAAAGCAAGGGCTCTGAAAAAAAATTTTGACTTTTCTTTTCGCCCGTCCACCGGAAAATCCAAAATGCCATTGATAAACAATAAAAAAGGCGCCGAACCACCGGGGTCAGCGCCTTAGTACCGCATTTATGGGATGTCAGCAGCGTCGTGCGGACAGAACGCCCGGCAGCTCGCGGATGGCCTTCAGCGACGGCCGCAGGCTTTCCGCGGACGTGATTTCGACCGTAAAGCGCATGTGGGCGTCGGAACGGATGTTCTGGCTCTGCATGCCCGTGATGTTCTGCTTGGCCTTCATGAAGATTTCGGAAATGTCGCGCAGCAGACCCGGACGATCTGCAGCCACGACGAGCACTTCGGCCGGGAAGACGCTGTCGGCGCCGGCGCGTCCCCAGCTCACTTCGATCAGGCGTCCGTGATCCTGCTCGGACATGTTGCGGATGTTCGGACAGTCGGCGCGGTGAATCGTCACGCCGCGGCCCCGGGTGACGTAGCCCACGATGTCATCGGGGGGAACGGGATGGCAGCAGCGGGCGAGCTGCGTGAGGAGCGAATCGACGCCGACCACTAGCACGTCGCTCTTGCCCTGCTTCTGGCGGGATGCGCGGACCTGCACTTCGGGTTCGGGCTGGACAGGCTTCGGCGGCTGAACGGCCGTGGCGATGGCCGTCTGGGTCACCTCTTCCTTCGCGTACGCGAGGCAGAGGTCGTCCACGCTGTCGTAGCCGAGACGCTTGGCGAGATCCTCCAGCTTCACGGCGGTCTTGCCCAGACGGGCAAGCTCCCTGTCGACCTTGTCGCGGCCCTGACCGATGAGTTCGGCCGTGTGCTGCGCATTGAACCACTGACGAACCTTGTTGCGGGTGCGGGCGCTGACGGCGTAGCCGAGCTCCGGCGTCAGCCAGTCGCGCGACGGCTGGCCCACCTTGGCGGCAATGATTTCGACGGTCTGACCGGTGGCAAGCGGCGTATTGAGCGGCACCATCGTGCCGTCGACCTTGGCGCCCTTGGTACGGTGACCGAGCTGCGTATGCACGGCATACGCAAAATCGACCGGCGTCGCGCCCTGAGGCAGTTCGACCACGCGGCCCTGCGGCGTCAGCACATACACGCGGTCGTCGGTCACGGCCTTGCCTTCGGCCGCCTGATGCTGCATGTCGGAACCCCAGGCAAGCAGCTGGCGCAGCCAGGCGACGCGCTGCTCTTCGGCGCTCGTCGCGCCGTTGGAGTTTCCCGCTTCCTTGTAGCGCCAGTGAGCCGCCACGCCGAGTTCGGCGAACTCATGCATAGCACGGGTGCGGATCTGAATTTCAATCGGACGTCCCGCCTTGTCGGTAACGACCGTATGGAGCGACTGATAGCCGTTGGGCTTGGGCTTGGCGATGTAGTCGTCGTACTCCTTGCTGAGAACGGGGAAGTTCTCATGCACGATCGAGAGCACCTGATAGCAGTGCTCGACCGTATCGACGATGATGCGAAGCGCGCGAACGTCGAAAAGCTGGTCAAAGCGCAGATGCTTTCTCTGCATCTTCTTCCAGATGGAATAGATGTGCTTCGGACGGCCCGACACATCGGCTTCAATGCCGTTGTCGGCGAGCAGGCCGCGGATTCGGATCACCGCTCCCTGCATGAATTCAATGCGTTCCTCGCGGGATTCGTCGAGCTGCACCGCGATGTCCCGGTATTCATCGGGACGGGTAAAGCGAAGCGACAGGTCTTCCAGCTCCCACTTGAGCTGCCAGATGCCGAGACGGTTCGCCAGCGGCGCGTACAGATCCAGCGTTTCAGCGCCGAATTTGTCGGCGCCCTCCCGCTTGGACGACGCAAACCAGCGAAGCGTCTGCAGACGGCTCGCCAGCTTGAGCAGCACCACGCGCAGGTCCTGGCACATGGCGAGCAACATGCGGCGCATGGCTTCGACCTGATGGCGGGTATTGGCCTCGTCGCTTTCCGAGCGTGCGCGCTGCGAAAGCTCATTGAGGCGTCCGAGTTCCTGAACCAGACCGTTGACGGCGGGTCCGAAGCTCTTTTCAATCCACTCGCCGGAATTCTGAACAACACCCGGCACGCTGAAGAGATAAGCAGCGGCAATCAGTTCAGGGTCATCGCGCACGACGCGCAGAATGCTCGCCACGCCGTCGGCATGCGACATGGTGCTTTCGCCCGTCGGCAGCGTGAGATCCCTGTAAAGCGGTTCGACCATGCTTCTGGCAAGCGCGGCGTCCACCGCATTGAGAGCTGCAGTTTCCTCCATTGACATTCCTCCCTGGCATCCCCGAAGGCTCTCCTGCCTCCGCGATGCCTCTGTCTCTTCTCTTATCCACAGCTGCGGGCGCTCATCTCATCCCGTCGCCCGCAGTCGTTTCTTACAATTGTACCGAGAAGCATCGGCAAGACGGCCCGCCCGCCTGCAACAGAATGTCACCCGGACGGTCCGCCGGCCGTCAGAATTCATAGGTCACATGAACGTCTCCGCAGAGAGAACGCGTGCCCGACGGTCCGAGCGTTCCCGACGCCCGAATGCCGAAGACGCTGCCCTTCCAGCGGCCGGTGACGTCCGCCGTCAGGAAGGCGTCGCCTCTTTCCAGATCATCGGTCGCAATGTCCGCCGAAACGCCGTCGGCCGACACAGTCTGTGTTGCGTCCAGATCGCCAGCCCTCATGCGGAGGCCGCCTTCAAGCGTGAAACGGACCGTATCCTTCACCTCTTCGTCCGACCAGCGTTTCGTCATTCCTGCCGACACCGACGCTGTTCCGAGAATGCGGCTCTTTTCACGCACCTGCCAGAGCGCCGTTCCGTTGCCGTCGATGCTGTAGTCCGCCGGCATGAAGTACTGGATTGACAGCCCTGTTGTGATGCTCGGCGTCCATCCGGCGAACGTTTCCGGAAGCAGCGCGGCCGTGACGCCCGCCGAGCAGGCCCGGCGCCGTATCCGTTCACTGCCGATCAGGAGAGGATAAGCCGTGTCAGTCTGGGGCGCAGCATCCCGCAGCTTATCTTCGCCGCCCGAGTATGCAGCATCCGCCGTCACGAATCCCCATGACGTAAACCTGCCGAGCCAGAGGCCGGCGGCCGCCGCCGTCGACTCCGCCTTCAGTCCCGACGAATTTCGCAGCCCGTCGAATTCCAATTCGACGTCAGCATCTTCATAAGAGATCCGGGCTCCGGCAAACCAGTCCCCGAAACGGGTATCTGCAGACAAGGCGATGCCGGATGCCCGACGCTCGCGGCGTCCCCGGGCAATGCCGAAAGCGTCTTCAGCCTGAAAATCGAGCACGGCAAATCTGCCGCGGCGCTTCGTACCCAGGATTTCTATTGAAACAGGATTTGACCATTCGTCGGCGAGCGCCGAACGCACGGCATGCCGAACCGTGCCGGCCATAAGAGCATCCATCGCATCCGTCGTGCCGAGCGACTTCGCCATAAGTGTACTGTAGAGGACATACTGAGAAAAATATCTCGTCGTCGCGGTCCCCCTGAAGAGCGCTCGCAGCGGCTCGGAAGCACGCCCCTCAAAGACCTGCAGTGCCAGCGCATTGACGGGTGCGGCCAGAGGCCCTTCAGCCTCCCATACCGTCTGTCCCAGCACCCAGGAGTCATCCTCCCGAACAAGTCGGTACTCATAGGGCGTTTCTTCTGAAATATCAACGACAGTCAGATTAAAGGCTCCTTCGACGCGGCTGTCCTCGGCCATGCGGATCAGAACAGGCATCAGCTCCGGCTCCTCATCTTCCGCAGTCATGACGCGCGCTGCAAAAACATCCGTATCCTCGCCTTCGCCTTCCGACCAATCACTGTCGTCCGAACTGACGCTGTTCAGCCAATCGATCACGATTGTCGAACCTTCGGCGAAAAAGAGTTTCGAACCGCTGTGCGCGCGCAGCGCCGGCGCCAAAGCCTCCGTTTCTTCGCTTTCCAGGCTGTAGAGCAGTCCTTTGTCAACAACCATGGCGCCGTAACTTCCAAGTGTGAAGTTGGCGCCGCGGGCGGCTTCCTCGTCCGTTGCGCCGATGGAAATCCGGGTCTGCGCAGTGACGTCGAGCGTGCTTCCGAGAACCAGGACGTCCGCCGGCATTCGTCCCGCGGCATGAAGCGCCGCACGGGCACGCGAATCGGCATTCACGGCCATCTGCACCGAGTCAATGAAGGCCTCCGGGGAGACTGCGCCGCTACTATCTCCAGACTCCATGCCGCTGCCGTCGGATTCAGGGTCCATGCGACCCCAGTAGGTCAGCGTGCCGCCGGAAGCGATGATTTTGATGTTCGGCTGTCGGTATGCATTTACTGCCAATGCAGCTCCGAAAGACCAATTGGAGTCGGGGTGACGAGCATTGCCATCCACCCGCACGCTCAGCTCGCGGCCCGCCGTATCCAGATCCGGGATCAGCAGGATCGGCCCCATGCCAATGCCATTGTCGTCCGGCAGGTCCGAAATACCCTTCAGCGTCAGTCTGACATCCTGCGACAGCGTCGCGCTGCAGCAGCCGTCGTCTGTTCCGTCAGAAAGAAAGGCGCCTCGCCCGTCCAAGTGAATGATTGGATCCGGATCATCGCCCGGTCTGACCAGAGGAATTCCGTAGGCGTCTGTATACGCCAGAGCGCTGCCTTGTACGCTCAGAAAGGCAATTGTGAAAAAAGCAATTTTTTTGACCGTGAAGGGGGACATTTTTATAAGAGCCGATATCGGCCGTCATCGGGGTAAAGGCCTAAAGGTAATCCCGCACAAATGGCTCCGGCAAATTTTCCGCCGCATCTTCCTTCTGTTGCCAGCTGTATACACATAGAGAAAAGTTTCTCTTTGATATTCATCTAATTGAAAAACGAAGATCACCTATAAAAATTTAAACCCGCAAACGCCTCTCCTTCGCGCGTTATCAGGATCGCTCGACCGATAAATACCTTCCGGATAGAAAACAGCGCCCCGCCGGACTCTGCCTGCGGGGCGCTGTTGTTTTGCCGCTACTGATAAGACGTCAGTTCTTCAGCGAGTGAATCGGCGCCGGGATGCGGCCGCCAAGTTTCACGAAGCCTGCGGAATCGCCGCCCGGAACGCGGATGATGGCCGCTTCGCCGAGCAGACCGCCGAAGACGGCCTTGTCGCCGACCGTCTTGCCGGGCACCGGGATGACGCGCACGGCAGTCGTCTTGCTGTTGATCATGCCGATGGCCATTTCGTCGGCGATCATGCCGGAGATCGTCGCGGCGGACGTATCGCCCGGAATGGCGATCATGTCGAGACCCACGGAGCAGACGGACGTCATGGCTTCAAGCTTTTCCATGGTCAGGGCGCCAGAACGGGCGGCCGCCTCGATGGCGCTGTCTTCGGACACCGGAATGAAGGCGCCGGAAAGACCGCCGACATGCGAGGAGGCGAACACGCCGCCCTTCTTCACGGCATCGTTCAGCATGGCGAGAATCGCCGTCGTGCCGGGTGCGCCGATCGAGGACAGCCCCATCGTCTGGAAGATTTCACCCACGCTGTCGCCCACGGCCGGCGTCGGCGCGAGTGAAAGGTCGGCCACGCCGAAAGGCAGATTGAGGCGGCGGGCCACGTCGTTGCCGATGATTTCGCCCACGCGCGTCACCTTGTAGGCGGTGTGCTTGATCACCTCGGCCGCGTCCGTAATCGTGAGATAGTCGCCCTTGGCAGCAAAGGCACGGTCGAGCGCCTTCTTCACGACGCCCGGGCCGGATACGCCGACGTTAATGACGACGTCAGGCTCGCCCACGCCGAGATAGGCGCCCGCCATGAAGGGCACGTCCTGAGGAATATTGCAGAAGATCACCAGCTTTGCGCAGCCGATGGCGTCGCGGTCCGCCGTGGCGGCGGCCACGTCGAGAATGCGTTCGCCCATCAGCTTCACCGCATCCATGTTGATGCCCGCCTTGGTCGAACCGACGTTGATCGACGAACAGATGCGGTCGGTCGTGGCCAGCGCTTCGGGAAGAGAGTCGATCAGATTGCGTTCGCCCGGCGTAATGCCCTTTTCAACGAGGGCGCCGTAGCCGCCGATGAAGTCGACGCCGACGTCCTTGGCGCACTCGTCGAGCACGCGGCAGACGGCCGCCATCTGATCGCGGGAGAAGCCGGCGCAGACAGTGCCGATGGGGCTGATGGAAATACGCTTGTTGACAACGGGAATGCCGTAGCGGTCGCCGACGATGTCGCAGGTTTCGACAAGCTTGGCGGCGTTTTTCAGAATCTTGCTCCTCACCTTGTAGGCGAAGGTGTCGTAGTCGTGGCTGGCGCAGTCAAACAGATTGATGCCCATCGTCACGGTGCGAACGTCGAGGTGTTCGCTGCGGAGCATGTTGAGTGTGGAGAGTACCTCGCGGTCGGTCAGCATGGTAAATGTCCTTTATCAGTGGGTCAGTCGACGCGAACGCGGTGAATCGCTTCGAAAATAGCGGCGTGCTGCATATTGAGACGCAGTCCCATAGCCTTTGCCCGCTCGCCCATGATGCGGTGCAGGGAGCGCGTGTCGACCGTATCGGGCACGGTGACTTCAAAAACCTGAAGACTCTGGTTGTTTTCGATGCGGAAGGCCCGCAGGCTCTCCACGTTGATGCCCTGCTCGGCGCAGATGCGCGAGAAGGTCGCAATGATGTCGTTGCGGTCCGGTCCCCAGACGCTCAGCACGAATTCGTCCCCGTCGTAGCTGCGTTCGGGACCGGGTTCCTCGAAGTCGCGGATCGCAACCGACAGGTGGAACTTCTTGGCAAGATAAGCGGTCTGAAGCTCGAGCTCGATGTGCTCGCTCTTCAGATCCTCCGGCTTGTTCACAAGAAAGATCGAGGAAAACTGATGTCTCAGCGTCGTCTGGCTCATCTGCTCGATGTTGCAGTTGAGACGCGTGAGCGTTTCGGCAGTGGCGGCAACCACGCCCGGCTGGTCAAGGCCCATGACAGCCACAAGAATGTCCTTCGCCCCCATAATCCCTTCCGTAGGTAGATTTTTGTTGTAAGGAAATGCCTTCAGCCTGACAGCAGGCGGGCATGAAGGGACAGTGTACTGCCAAACGAAGCCGTGTCGGCCCTTCTAGCGCGTTTGTCTTAGCAAACGTGCCTCAGAGCCAGACGGGGAAAGGCCGCGAATGCATTTTCACGGCTCTGCCTGGCCGCTTCTTCTTCGGAAATCCCGCGAAGCCGCGCGGCGAGCGCCAGCGTGTCGGCAAGGTCGGCGGGCTCCGTCCTGAGCGACCCCGCATCGCGCCGGGCGCTTGACGGCATATCGGGAGCGTCCGTCTCGATTACCCAGCGGTCCGAGGGAATTTCCGACAGATGGCGCCTGATTCTCAGGCTGCCCTCATAGCTTGCCGCCCCTCCGAATCCGAGACGAAAACCCATGGCGAGAAACTGCGCGCGCTCGGCATCCGAGCCGTTGAAGGCATGGATGACGCCTCCCGATACAGGCAGGCGGCGAAGATACTTGATGAGGCGGGACGCGCTCTTTCTCACATGCACGGAGAGCGGCAGTCCGAGCCGGCGGGCGATGCGGAGCTGTTCTGCGAAAATCCGCTCCTGCTTGTCGAGCTCGACCGGCACCAGACAGTCGATACCGATTTCGCCGATGCCGATGAAGTGCGGGTCGTCCATGGCGGCTTGCGCACGCTCAGCCAGGCAGGAGGCGTCGCCCTCCCCGGCATCGGGCGCCGCCAGCGGATGGATGCCCAGCATGTACGAGAGGCCGAACGCATGCGCGAGATCGGCGCAGCGCGCCCAGTCCTCCCGCGAGCCTGCGCAGATCACGATGTCCTGCACGCCGCGCGCACGGGCGGCGGCGATCAGATCCGGCAGATCGGACGCCAGACTCTCCGCCTGCAGATGCGAATGGGTGTCGATGAGTCCCGTCATGCTGCCTCGGCGATGCGGCCGGCCTCCAGACGCAGAATGCGGTCGCACCGTTCTGCGAGCCGTTCGTCGTGGGTCACGATGACGATGGCCGTGCCGTGTTCGCGGGCGAGCTTCAGAAAAAGATCAAAAACAGCGGACGCCGTTTCCCTGTCGAGGTTGCCCGTGGGTTCGTCGGCGAGCACGCAGGCGGGATCCGTGACGATGGCTCTTGCGATGGCCACGCGCTGACGCTCGCCGCCGGAAAGCTGCGAAGGAAGATGACCCGCCCGGTGGCTGAGGCCCACCGCCTGAAGCATGGCCTCGGCACGGCGCCGGCTTTCTGCCTTGTCCTCGCGCCGGATCCAAAGCGGCATCGCCACATTGTCGAGCGCCGTAAATTCCGGAAGCAGATGGTGAAACTGATAGACAAAGCCGAGCTCTCTGTTCCGCATTTCTCCGAGCGCGGCGCTCGAGAGTCCAGCGATGTCCGTTCCGGCCACGCGGATCGTTCCGGAGTCCGCCGCGTCGAGGCCGCCCACGGCATGCAGGAGCGTCGACTTCCCGGAACCCGAAGCGCCGAGAATAGCCACCGTTTCGCCTTTTCTGACGCGAAGCGTCACGTCCCTCAGCACCTCGACGGGCCTGCTTCCTTCCGTATACGCCTTGGCGAGGTGTTCGACGTCAATCACGAAATCGTTATTCATAGCGAAGCGCCTCCGCAGGCTGGGTTCTTGCCGCGCGCCAGCTCGGGTAAAGCGTTGCCGCCAGGCTGAGAAGGAACGAGAACAGCGCGATCGGAACGACGTCCGACATACGCGGATCGGACGGCATGTCCGAAATGAAGTAAATCTGCTTGGGCAGGAATTCCACGCCGAAAAGATGCTCGATGAAGCTCACGATCGCACCGACGTTTTCAGCAATCATAAGACCTGCGCCCACGCCGATCGCCACGCCGACGATGCCGACCACGGTTCCCTGAATGACGAAGATGCGCATGATGGCACCTTCACTGGCGCCGAGCGTGCGAAGAATGGCGATGTCCGCCTGTTTTTCCTTCACCGTCATGACGAGTGCCGATACCAGTCCGAAGGCGCCCACAAGCACGATCAGAAAGAGAATGATGCCCATCATGCGTTTTTCAACCTGCACGGCGGCAAACCAGGTGCGGTTCTGACGCGACCAATCCGTCGCATAAGTGCCGCGCGGCAGGCTTCTGATCAGTTCGGCAGCGACGGCGGGCGCACGATCCATGTCGGTCACGCGAAGGCGAAGCCCCTGAGGACCGCCCGTTCTGAAGAGGGCCGCCGCATCCTTCATGTGGATCAGCGCCATCGAGCTGTCGTATTCATAGTGGCCCGACGAAAGATAGCCCTGCACCGTGAACTGCTTCATGCGGGGAACAAGACCCGCCGGCGTCATATTGCCCTGAGGCACCAGCACGGCCACCTTGTCGCCCGTTCGCACCCGGAGCATCCAGGCGAGATCCCGTCCGAGAAGAATGCCGAATCCTCCCGGCGTGAGCACGTCCAGCGACTCGGCCGAATCCAGATGACCGGCGATGTCGCTGACGCCCGGCTCCAGTGCAGGATCGATGCCTTTGAGCAGCGTTCCTCGCACGCTCGAACCGGATGTGAGAAGCGCCTGACCCTGAACATAAGGCGCGGCGGCGGCCACTTCGGGATGCTGTTTGACCGCTTCGGCCACGGGCTCCCAGTCGGCAATCGCGCCGGCTGCGTTGGAGACCTCAATGTGCGGAATCACGCTCAGCATGCGGTCGCGCACTTCCTTCTGAAAGCCGTTCATTACCGAGAGCACGATGATGAGAGCCGCGACGCCGAGCGCGATCGAAGCAACCGACATGCCGGAAATAAAAGACATGAAGCGGTCCTTTCGGCGGCCGCGCCGGCCGGCCCGTGTATACGTCAGGCCGATGGTGAGTTCAAAGGGGATTTTCACGGAAAAAGCGCTATCTCTGATGACAATGGGTTTTCATTCTAGCGTGCCCATGAGCCGCTAAAATGCACGAATCATGTCAAAAGCTTTCATTCTCATTCCGGGCGCCCGTCTGCCGGCCGAAGAGGCTGATGCCGTGCTCGCGCGCCTCACGCCGGCCGAGTCGGCCGCTCTCGCCTCCTTCGGCGACGGAGCGGGCCGCCGGCATACCCAGGTGCTCGACGCCGGGCCCTGCCGCCGGGCGCCGCATCTGTCCTGGCTCTGGCGCGTGCTGACGCGCCGCAATTCGCATCCTCACGAAGCCCCCTGGCGATGGCTCGCTCTCGGCGGCCGGGAGCAGGCGCCCGAGCTGTGGTGCCTGACGCCTCTCACGCTCGGAAGCGACGGACGGATTCTTCCGGAGACGCCCGAGGCCGACGACCGGGAATTCATGGCGCTTACCGCCTCGATCGAGCCTCTGTTTCTGGAAGCCGGCTTCCGGCTTCAGATCTGGGACAACCACTGGTTTCTCACCCGCCGGGAAGACTGGCCGCTCATTGCCGCGCCGCGGGCCGGCATCTCCTATCTGACGCCGGCTGAAGCGCCGCTTGAAGGCGAAGCCGCCGATGACGCCCGCGCCCTTCTCGGCCGCTGCGCCGGCATTCTCGCCGGGCATCCCGTCAACGCCGAGCGCACGGCATCGGGCAGACTGCGCTTCGACGCGCTCTGGATTTCAGGCGGCGGACATGAAGAACTCTTTTTCCCGCCCACGCTCTTCAGGAGCGTCGCCGCGGACGACGATGCCGTCAGAGGCTGGGCCAATGCCGCCGGCATTCTTCTCGAACGTCTCGGCCGCGACACCGGACGATGGCCTGACGCGCCGCAGGGCGACGTCATCGCCGTCATCAATGACCTGTACGATCCGTGGCTTGCCCGCGACTGGCCGCGCTGGCAGGCGGCGCTCGAAGGCACGGCCCGCCGCGCCGCTCTTTACCGCGAGGATGCCAAGCGCTTCGGCGCCTCGGACGTGCTCTTCGTCCTGTTCGGCGAGACCGGCGCCGCGACTCTGGCGCCCGCCGAACCCGCCTCTCTGATGGAAAAGCTTTTCGGCCGAAAGAAAAAGACCGGCATCGCGCCTTCGCTCTGGTGCCCCGACATTTATGACGCCACGGAGGCGCAATGACCCGAATTGTGAACCGCACATACGATCTTCGCGCCGCTCAATCTCTGGCCATGCAGGGCTACCTCCCGCCGGTGGCCCGCGCGCTTTCCGCGCGCGGCATTCGCGACGCCTCCGAACTCGCCCAGGACTGGCGCTCGATGCTGCCTCCCTTCTCGCTTGAAGGCACTCGGACCGCCGCCGAACGTCTGGCGCTTGCCCGGGAACGGGACGAGCTCGTCACCGTCGTCGCCGACTACGACTGCGACGGGGCCACAGCCTGCGCGGTTGCCCTGCGCGGCCTGTCCATGATGGGCATCCGCTCAAACTATTTCGTTCCCAACCGCGTCGCCCACGGCTACGGCCTCACGCCCACAGTGGTCGATCTGGTGGCCGAGCGCGATCCGAAACCCGGTCTCATCCTCACGGTCGACAACGGCGTTTCGTCGGCCGCCGCCGTCGAACGCGCCCGAGAACTCGGCATCGACGTCGTCGTGACCGATCATCATCTTCCCGGTCCTGAACTTCCCAAGGCGGTCTGCATCGTCAATCCGAACCTCAGCGACTCAGCCTTTCCCTCCAAGTCTCTGGCCGGCGTGGGCGTCATGTACTACGTCCTGCTCGCCCTCAGAGCACTTCTGCGCGAACGCGGCGTCTACACCCCGGCAACGCAGCCGAGACTCGATACGCTCGTCGACCTGGTGGCGCTCGGCACGGTGGCCGACGTCGTCAGGCTCGACAAAAACAACCGCATTCTCGTCGCCCAGGGCCTTCGCCGCATCCGCATGGGCGCCACGCACGCCGGCATTGCCGCTCTCTTCGCCGTCTCCGGCAAGAACATGCCGGCCGCCTGCGTGCGGGACTTCGGCTTTGCCATCGGTCCCCGCATCAATGCGGCGGGCCGTCTCGACACGATGGAAAACGGCATCGAGTGTCTGCTCTCCGACGATCCGGTCACGGCACTCGACTTCGCCCGCAGTCTCAACGACTTCAATCAGGCCCGCCAGGAACTCGAAACCGAAATGCAGCAGGCCGCCGAAAAGGCGCTCGAAACCTGCACGATCGACCATCACGCGGCGCTGACGCTTTTCAACGAATGCTTCAATGAAGGCGTCGTCGGTCTTGTCGCCTCGCGCCTCAAGGAAAAGACCAACCGTCCCGTCATCGTCTTCGCACGCTCCGACAGCGGAGAGCTCAAAGGCTCGGGCCGCTCAATTCCCGGCGTTCACATGCGCGATGCCCTCGATCTGGTGAGCAAAAAGCTGCCGGGCGCCGTCATCCGCTTCGGCGGACACGCCATGGCCGCCGGCCTGACGCTGGCCCCGGACAGACTGCTCGACTTCCGCACTGCGTTTGAGGAAGCCGTCAGAAGCATGGCGGACGCATCCGTCTTCGAACGGGTCGTCTATACGGACGGCGGACTCGCCCCGGACGAAATCTCCGAAAGGCTCGTCGCAAGCATCGACAGCCAGATCTGGGGACAGGGATTCGATGCCCCCGTCTTCGCGAACGAATTCCGCGTCATGCGCCAGAGCCTGGTCAAGGACGCGCATCTCAAGCTCGTTCTAGACCTCGGCGGGCAGCGCTTCGACGCCATCTTCTTCCGCCGCACCGAGTCGCTCCCCGGCTGCGTGCGTCTCGCATACCGTCCCGTTATCAACGAATTCATGGGACGGCGCACGGTGCAGCTAGTCATTGAGGCCGCAGAAGCCTGATTTAGTTCGAATTCTCCGACATTTTCAGCGCCGCCGGCACGCAAACCGGCGGCGCTTTCGCCTTATAATTGCAACTTTCGCGCCGGCCGCCTCACACGGCCCCTGGCCGGCATACGGCTCACACCCGCCGGAACAGCAAAAACCACTTTAATACGAGAGACAACAATGGAAGTCGAACGCATCAATCAGATTCAGAACCTTACAGATGACCTTACGCGCCGTCTGACCGAACTTCGGGGGTATCTTTGACGTCGATCGCAAAGCGCGCCGACTCGAAGAAGTTAACCGTGAGGTTGAGAACCCGGATCTCTGGAATGATCCGAAACACGCCCAGGAAGTCAGCAAGGAAAAGAAGCTCCTCGACGACATCGTTGGCAGCTTCCGCGAACTGACCGGCGGCGTGAATGATGCGGCCGAGCTTCTTGAGCTTTCGATGGCCGAAGAAGACTGGGAGACGGTGGAAGCCGTCGGCCAGGATATCGAAGGCATCGAAAAGGAAGTGGCCAAGCTTGAATTCAAGCGCATGTTCAATCAGCCGATGGATTCGGCCAACTGCTATCTGGAAATCCAGGCAGGCGCAGGCGGCACGGAAGCTCAGGACTGGGCGAGCATGCTTGAGCGCATGTACATGCGCTATGCCGAACGCAAGGGCTTCAAGGTCACCCTTGAAGAAGAAAGCCCGGGAGAAGTGGCCGGCATCAAGTCCTGCACGCTTTTCATTGAAGGCGAATGGGCCTACGGCACGCTTCGCACGGAAACGGGCATTCACCGTCTCGTGCGCAAGAGTCCCTTCGACTCCAACGCGCGCCGCCATACGTCCTTCACCTCGGTTTACGTTTACCCCGAAGTCGACGATTCGATTGACATCGAAATCAATCCCGCCGACCTGTCGATCGACGTGTTCCGTGCTTCCGGCGCCGGCGGTCAGCATATTCAGAAGACCGAATCCGCTGTCCGAATCCACCATAAACCCACCGGCATCATCACGATCTGCCAGGACGACCGTTCGCAGCACCGCAACCGCGAAAAAGCCATGCAGCAGCTCAAGGCCAAGCTCTATGAGCTGGAAATGCGCAAGCGCATGGAAGAGCAGACGAAGCTCGAAGAATCAAAGTCCGACATCGGCTGGGGTCATCAGATCCGCAGCTACGTGCTCGACCAGTCCCGCGTGAAGGACCTGCGCACGAATGTGGAAACTGGCAATACCGGCGCCGTGCTCGACGGCGACCTCGATCAGTTCATCGAGGCCTCGCTCAAGAACGGCATCGGGGGCTGATGCTCACAAGCCTTCTTATCCCGCCGCACCCTTCGGGCGGCGGGTCTCTCGTTGAAGAGTCAGGAATCAGACATGTCTGAACAGGAACAAATTCAGGAAACTCAAACCGCTCAGCAGCTCGCTGCTGAGGAAAACCACATCATCGCCGAACGCCGTGCCAAGCTCGCCGCTCTGCGCGAAAACGGCGTCGCCTATCCGAACGACTTCGTCCGTACGAATCTTTTCGGCGACATCCGCGCCAAGTATCAGGATACGACGGCGGAAGAGCTCGAAGCCCTCAAGCCCGAAGTGGCCTGCTCGGGCCGCATGATGCTCAAGCGCATTATGGGCAAGGCGAGCTTTGCCACCGTGCGCGACTTCACGGGTGAAATGCAGTACTTCATCACGAAGGGCGACATCGGCGACGAAGCCTACACGGCCTGGAAGACGTACGACCTGGGCGACATCATCGCCGTCAAGGGCACGCTTTTCCGCACCAAGACGGGCGAACTCTCCATCCGCGTGCACGAACTCCGTCTCATGACGAAGAACATCCGTCCGCTTCCCGACAAGCACAAGGGCCTCGTCGACACGGAAATGTGCTACCGCCAGCGCTACGTCGACCTGATCATGAACGAAGAATCGCGCAACCGCTTCCTCGTTCGCTCGAAGGCCATTGCCGGCATCCGCAACTTCATGATTCAGAACCGCTTCCTCGAAGTTGAAACGCCGATGCTCCACCCGATTCCGGGCGGTGCCAATGCCAAGCCCTTCATCACGCACCACAATGCGCTCGACATGGACATGTACCTGCGCATTGCCCCGGAACTCTATCTGAAGCGTCTCGTCGTGGGCGGCTTCGAACGCGTGTTCGAAATCAACCGCAACTTCCGCAACGAAGGCGTGTCGGTCCGTCACAACCCTGAATTCACGATGATGGAGTTCTATGCGACGTACTGGACGTACCGCGACCAGATGGACTTCACGGAAAACCTGCTCCGCACGGTGGCCCGCGAAGCCGTCGGCACGGCCGTGCTTCCCTATCAGGGCAAGGTGATCGACCTTGAAAAGCCCTTCGACCGTCTGACCCCGATTCAGGCCATCAAGAAGTATTCCGACGCCTACACCGACGAACAGCTCAACGACGAAGCCTTCCTTCGCGCCGAGCTTGCCCGTCTCGGCGAACCGCAGTCCGAATATGCACATCTCGGTGCTCTGCAGATGGCGCTCTTCGAAGAAACGACCGAAGCCAAGCTTATTCAGCCGACCTTCATCATCGACTATCCGACGGAAATCTCGCCGCTCGCCCGTGCTTCCGACACGAATCACGACATCACCGAGCGTTTCGAGCTCTTCATCGGCGGCCGCGAACTCGGCAACGGCTTCTCCGAGCTGAACGACCCGGACGATCAGGCCGCCCGCTTCAGAGCCCAGGTTGAAGCCAAGAGCCACGGCGACGACGAAGCCATGTACTACGACGCCGACTACATCCGCGCGCTCGAGTACGGTCTGCCCCCGACGGCCGGCTGCGGCGTCGGCATCGACCGCTTCATCATGCTGCTCACCGACGCGCCGACGATCCGCGACGTGCTGCTCTTCCCGCATATGCGTCCTGAAGCCGCTCTCTAAGGAGAATCCGATGAACGCACAGCAGGAAGCCCTTCAGCGCTGCCGTGCGTCAGTCTCTCCCGCGGTGAAGAACCGGCTCCGGGTCTGGCTTGCCGGTCCCGGAGCGACGCTCATACAGCAAAGCCCCGATCCTCTCGGGGCTTTCTGTTTGGGCGGGGAACCCGTCGGAAAGCTGACGCCGGAATCCGTCCTCGCGCTGAGAAGCGATGCCGAGCTGCGTTCTCTCGCGGCTGAAACGGCTCCTCTGCGATTTGAACTGATCGCCGGGCAGAGCTTTGAAGCACGCACAGCCGCCATGCGCCGGCTTACCGACCGTCTTGAAGCGCTCGGCCTCAATCAGCGCCGCCGCAACGAACTTCTCGACATCCGCAGCAGCAACGGAACGGTTCTGGCCGTTGCCGAGCGCGCCGCCTTCCGGCGTCTCGGCATGCCGACGGCCGCCGTGCGGGCCGCAGCGCTCACGGAAGACGGACGCATTCTCATGCAAAAGCGCAGCGCTCTCAAACAGGTCGGTCCCGGCCGCTGGGACAATCTCGCTTCCGGCATGGTGGCCGCTGGCGAAGCCTATCCGCTCGCCATGTCCCGAGAACTCGATGAGGAAGCCGGTCTCGTCATTGCTCCCGACAGCCTTTCGCCGGAGCCCTCCCTCTCCTTCTCGAGCGACATGCCCGTGCGCTACGGCTGGATGACCGAACTCTCCGTCACCTTCCGCGTGGTCGTTCCTGGCGGCTACGAGCCTGTCAACAGAGACGGCGAGGTGGAATGCTTTGCCGCGCTGACTCCCGACGAAGTCCTTCCTCTCATTGAAGAAGACCTCTGCATGCCCGAAGCCGCCGTCGCCGTCGCGCTTGAGCTTCTCGGCAGCTGAATCGGATCCTCCGGAAAGCAAAACCGCCGCCTTCCTTATTCGGAAGTGCGGCGGCTTTTTTAGCAAGTCGGCTTGTCAGTCCCGCTCGTTGAGCCAGGCGGAAAGAATCGCCTCGAGAATATGTTCGTTCGACTTTTCGGGATCGTCGTCGAATCCGTCGAGCCGGCAGATCATTTCATGCAGCTTCACGAAGCTGAGCGTCAGCGGATCCAGATCAGGATCGGCGTCATAAAGCTCTTCGGCAATCCGCTGGGTATCGGTCCACTTCACGGCATTACTCCTCCCGCGCGTAATTGCGAGAATACTTCGGAATTTCCACCGTGATGTCTTCGCTCCCGATCTTGGTCTGGCAGGAGAGGCGGGAAAGCGGACCGGAACCCCATGCCGCATCAAGATGATCCAGCTCGTCATCATCGGGCTCGTTGAGAGAATCGTAGCCCTTGCGAATGATCACGTGGCAGGTGGAGCAAGCACAGGAAAACTCGCAGGCGTGCTCGATTTTCACACCGTTTTTGATCAGCGCGCGAGCAAGGTTCTCACCCTCTGCGGCTTCAAACACCGTCCCTTCGGGACAAACGCCGGCGTGCGGCAAAACAGTAATTTTGGGCATTTCCTACTCCTCAGTGCTTGTCTTCTTCGGCGGGCGTTTCATCAAAAAGCGCATCGTCCACGCTCATGCCGGAAAGCGCTTCCCGAATAGAACGGTCCATGCGCCGCTCGGCAAACGTTTCCGTTCCCTTGGTCAGCGCCGCAATGCCGGCCTTGATGGCTTCGACGTCATCTCCCGCTGCCGCCGCGGCGAGCTCTGCGGAGAGACGGTCGATCTCGGCCCGCTCTTCAGCGTTCAGAAGATCGCCGTCGGCATCAAGAGCCGAACGCGTGGATTCCAGAAGACGGCGGGCTTCAACCTGCTGCTCGCGAAGTTCGCGAGCACGCATGTCTTCTTCGGCGCGGCCGTTGCCATCCTTGAGCATCCGAACGATATCTTCATCGGAAAGACCGTAGCTCGGCTTCACCTGAATCGACGCTTCCACGCCGGTTTTCATTTCTCGGGCAGAAACGGAAAGCAGACCGTCGGCGTCCACCTGGAAGGTGACACGGATGCGTGCGGCGCCGGCAGCCATCGGCGGAATGCCGCGAAGCGTAAAGCGTGCGAGCGAACGGCATGCGTCGACGAGCTCGCGCTCGCCCTGCACCACATGAATCGCCATTGCGGTCTGACCGTCCTTGAAGGTCGTAAAGTCCTGCGCCCGGGCGATCGGAATCGCGCTGTTGCGGGGAATGACCTTCTCGACCAGGCCGCCCATGGTTTCAAGACCGAGAGAAAGCGGCGTCACGTCAAGGAGCAGCCAGTCATCATCGGCGCTCGTATTGCCGGCGAGCTTGTTAGCCTGCATCGCGGCACCGATCGCCACCACCTGATCAGGGTCGATATTGGAGAGCGGCTTGAAGCCGAAAAAGCGTTCCACGCAGTCGCGCACGCAGGGCATGCGGGTTGCGCCGCCGACGAGAACGACGCCTTTGACGTCCTTGGGCTCCACCGACGCATCGGCCAGCACGCCGGACAGAGCTGCGATCGTCTTCTGGACGAGATGGCAGGTCATGCCGTTGAATTCGGCTCGGGTAAGCGGAAGTTCAACGCGATCGCCGTTGTCAAATGTGAAGTCGATGACCGTCTCCTCGCTTTCGGTAAGCTTTTCCTTCGCGGCACGCGAGAGCTGCATCAGACGGCGCTTTTCGGCAGCCGACAGAATATGAACGGGAAGGCTCTGAGCGGGCTGTCCGTTCACGGTAAAGACGGCCTTGGGATTGCCGCCGCGGAAGCTTTCCGTCACGTGACAGAGAACCCGGTGATCGAAGTCATCTCCGCCGAGCGCGGAATTGCCGCCCGTCGCAAGGACTTCAAACACACCCTTGGTCAGCTTCAGGAGCGACACGTCGAAAGTGCCGCCGCCGAGGTCATAAACGAGGTACACGCCTTCGGCGCTGTTGTCGAGACCGTAGGCCAGCGCAGCGGCCGTCGGCTCGTTGAGAAGGCGCAGAACCGTCAGGTTCGCCAGTCTTGCCGCGTCCTTCGTTGCCTGACGCTGCGCATCATCGAAGTAGGCGGGCACAGTGATCACAGCGCCGGTCAGATCGCCGCCGAGACGCTTTTCGGCACGTTCGGCAAGCGTACGGAGCACTTCGCTGCTAACTTCCACGGGCGACTTGACGCCCGCAGCGGTGGCGATGCGGACCATCGACGGATCGTCGACCAGATCGTAGGGAAGATTGTGCGTGTCGGCGAGATCCTTCATCGTGCGGCCGATAAGGCGCTTGGCGGATGAAATCGTATTCTTCGCATCGCGGCTGGCATCGCGCAGCGCAACGGCGCCGACAGTCACCGTGCCGTCAGCCGCATAGTGAACGACGGACGGAAGAAGCGCAGCTCCCTCTTCATCGCGGATCACCTCGGCCGTGCCGCTGATCACGCTCGCCACGAGCGAATTGGTGGTACCGAGGTCAATGCCCACTGCCAGACGGTGTTCATGGGGTTCAGCCGACAGACCCGGCTCTGCAATCTGAAATAAGGCCATGTGAATGGGATCCGGTTAGTTGTTCTTTTCTGCGTGAGTGACTTCCTCAAGGAAACGGCCGATGAACATCAGCCGGCGCGTCAGATCGACGGCTGCCGTCCAGTCGGCGCTGCCGTCGAGCGCCCGAGCCAGGCGTTCTTCCGTTTCACGCCAGACGGTTTCGGTCTCCGCGCGCAGTGCCGCAATTTTATCCTTGTTTCCATCGGCGGATTCGAGCGCCTCTCGCCACTCGATCTGCGTCATCAGGAAGTCGGCCGGCATGCGGGTGTTTGTCTCCGATTCCAGAGGATGCCCGGCAGCCTCGCAGAGCCAGGCCGCGCGCTTCACCGGATTTTTCAAAAGCTGATAAGCCTCGTTGATGCGCGTGCTCCACTGCTCCGCTACTCGTCTTTCGGCAGCGGATCGATCGGCGAAGCGGTCGGGATGCACCTTGAGCATCGCCGCCTGATACGCCGATTCGAGTCGCTTCAGATCGACCGCATATGTCGGCTTAAGTCCGAACAACTGATAAGGACTGAACTGGGCCATCGGAATCTCCGCAGACAAAAACGGGAACCCTCGGGTCCCCGTTTCGGGTTAATTAGACGTGGAAGGACTCGCCGCAGCCGCAGCGGCTCTTTTCATTCGGGTTATGGAACTTGAACCCTTCCTGAAGACCTTCGCGCGTGTAGTCGAGTTCGGTGCCGTCGATGTAGGGCAGACTCTTCTCATCGACGATCACCTTCACGCCGAAGCTTTCCCAGACCTTGTCGTCGTCATTGACTGCATCGGCGAATTCGAGCTTGTATGCCATGCCGGAGCAGCCGGAGGTCTTCACGCCGAGGCGAAGGCCGATGCCCTTGCCGCGCTTCGTGAGAAACTTTTCAACATGCTTGGCAGCGGCTTCAGTAAGTGTCACGGCCATGGCTTACTCCTTCTTCGTCTGCTTGCTGCGGTAATCGCTAATGGCGGCCTTGATGGCGTCCTCGGCGAGAATCGAGCAGTGAATCTTCACAGGAGGAAGTGCAAGTTCCTCCGCGATTTCAGCATTGGTGAGGGCTCCGGCTTCGTCGAGCGTCTTGCCCTTGACCCATTCGGTCACCAGCGACGAGGAGGCGATGGCGGAACCGCAGCCGTAGGTCTTGAACTTGGCGTCTTCAATCACGCCCTTTTCGTTCACCTGAATCTGCAGACGCATCACGTCGCCGCAGGCAGGAGCGCCGACCATGCCGGTGCCGACGTTGTCGGCCTTCTGGTCGAGCGTACCCACGTTGCGCGGGTGTTCGTAGTGATCGATGAGCTTTTCGCTGTATGCCATTTTCTTAAATCTCCGCAGAGGGCGGGTCTGCCGCCCTTCAAATGAATGGGGTGGAATCGCGTCCGATCAGTGTTCGGACCACTGAACCTTGGAAATATCGACGCCCTGCTGGTGCATTTCCCAAAGCGGGCTCATGTCGCGCAGACGGTTGACGCTTTCAACGAGCGTCTTGATCACGAAATCGATTTCCTCTTCGGTCGTAAAGCGGCCGAGCGTAAAGCGGATCGAGCTGTGAGCGAGCTCGTCGTCACGGCCGAGAGCACGGAGCACGTAGGAGGGCTCGAGCGAAGCGGACGTGCAGGCGGAGCCTGAAGACACGGCGATGTCCTTCATTGCCATCATGAGGCTTTCGCCTTCAATGAAGGCAAAGCTCACGTTGAGGTTGTGCGGCGAGCGATGCTCCCAGTTGCCGTTCAGATAGACATCCGAAATGTTGTTGCGGATGCCGTCCCAGAGACGATCGCGCAGACGGCGCAGACGCGGCATTTCGGTATCCATTTCTTCCTTGGCCAGGCGATAGGCCTCGCCCATGCCGACGATCTGATGCGCTGCGAGCGTGCCCGAACGCATGCCGCGCTCGTGACCGCCGCCGTGGATCTGGCATTCAATGCGAACACGGGGCTTGCGGCGGACGTAGAGAGCGCCGATGCCCTTCGGACCGTAGACTTTGTGACCGGAGAGACTCATCAGATCGACCTTCAGACGATCTACGTTGAGGTCCATCTTGCCGGCCGCCTGCGTGGCGTCGCAGTGGAAGATAATGCCGTGCTCGTGGCAGATGCTGCTGATCGTTTCCAGATCCTGAATGACGCCGATTTCATTGTTGATCGCCATCACTGAAACGAGAATCGTATCCGGACGAATGGCTGCGCGGAAGGCATCCATGTCGATCAGACCGTCTTCCTTCACGTCGAGGTACGTCACTTCGAAGCCTTCCGTTTCAAGATGACGCATGGAATCGAGCACCGCCTTGTGTTCGGTCTTCACCGTAATGAGATGCTTGCCCTTTTCGCGATAGAAATGCGCGGCTCCCTTGATGGCGAGATTGTCGCTTTCGGTCGCTCCGGAGGTCCAGACGATTTCACGGGGATCGGCGCCGATCAGCGCAGCCACATGTCCGCGGGCCTCTTCAACGGCCTTTTCCGCCTCCCAGCCGTAGGAATGGCTGTGGGAAGCCGGATTGCCGAACTTTTCGTAAAGGTACGGAACCATCTTGTCAACTACGCGGGGATCGCACGGTGTCGTTGCAGAGTAGTCGAGATAAACGGGGAGCTTCATCATTGTTCCTTTCTAAATGAATCGTCGCAGCAGGCGATGTGATGATCAGAGGGGTCTGTAATCCGATAATGTTCAGCGGCCGGCGGAGGCTCCGTCCCGTCCGCGAACAGGAATGACGGCCGACACCACCTGATGTCCGTGACGCTCTTCATGAGCCTTCACCATGGATGCAAGCGTGACGCCGTCGAGAAACTTCTTCGTCAGCGTATTGAGATCTTCCCAGAGGTGATGCGTGAGGCAGGAAGCGCCTCCGTGGCAGGTGCCGTCTCCGCGGCACTGCGTCGCATCGATGTCCTCATCCACGGCAGAAATGATCGCGCCCACAGTAATGCGGTCGGCCGCATCGCCGAGGCGGTATCCGCCGCCGGGGCCTCGGACGCTGGCAACAAGCCCCGCACGGCGAAGTTTGCAGAAAATCTGCTCCAGATACGCCACGGAGATCTGCTGTCTGTCGGAAATCTGCGTGAGGGAAATAGGGGCGGAAGCTTCGTGCAGCGCGAGATCAACCATCGCGGTGACGGCAAAACGTCCTTTCGTCGTAAGCTTCAACTTTTTCTCCTCTCGCAAAAGGAATGGGGGCCGGGATAATCCCGATCGAATAGGTCGGATATTAGCAGAGAATACCTGACTATTCCAGTCGGCTTTGTATCAAAGCAAACAATATGCAACTGCTTACGAAGTGCGAAAGTGTCTTCCCGGGCACGAAAAGCCCGGGCGGCTGAAGTCAGTCGTCCGGGCAGAAAGCAGATAAGACTCAAATCAGACCGCTTCGCCTTCAACGGCAGCCTTTGCTGCCTCCTGAGCCTGAAGCGATTTCTGCATCATGCGGGCCTTGCGTTCAATCGTTTCGAGAAGTCCTCCGCAGGCGTCGTTGCAATATTCGAGCACCTGATTGAAGCCCTCGTTGAGTCCGTAGTAAGGATCCGGAACCACGGCCGCATCATTGTCGTTCGCGTAACGCATGAGAAGATGAATCTTATGACGGAACTGCGGGGGCGAGCGATGCTGAAGATCCGTGAGGTTTTCCCAATCCATGACAAGGATGAAGTCGAACTTCTCGAAATCCTCCGGCGTGATCTCCCGGGCACGGTGCTCTTTGATGTCCAGACCGCGCTTGCGGCAGGCGAGCTGGGCACGCACGTCGGGAGTCTCTCCGACGTGGTGGCTGCTTGTCGCCGCACTGTCCGAATAAATGACATCGTTGAGCTTGGCCTCCGTCACCTTCTTGCGGAAAATGGCTTCAGCCGTCGGACTGCGGCAGATGTTGCCCGTACACACAAAGAGAACATTAATCACTTTCAACGCATCCGTTACTTGCTGCGCAGTCCGTACACGAATAGGACTCGGCAGGCATTTCACAATAGGTTATATCCTACTGCAGTCAAGCTCGTCTGCATAGAGGACATTCCTCTCCCTTATGGAAGGCATGACTTATGATCGCCTATGCCGCAGCTTATTTCGAGAATAGTACTTATGCGTTCGCCGAGGCCCCGAAAGCGGTTTCTCTAAGTCGTCTTATTTCATCGCGAACCTTGGCAGCCTTTTCGAAGTCGAGATTGCGGGCATGCGTCATCATCTCCGCCTCGAGCGAACGGATACGGGCAGCCACGGCATGCTCATCCATAAGCGCGTAGTCGCCGTCGGAATCAGTCCGTGCGGGCGCCGTAACGTCGGGGCCGCGGTATACGCCGTCGATGATCTCCTTGATCTCTTTTTTGACGCCGCGCGGCACGATGCCGTGCACACGGTTGAACTCCATCTGTTTTTCCCGCCGGCGTTCCGTTTCCGTCAGCGCCCGTTTCATCGAGTCGGTCACGCGGTCCGCGTATAGGACGGCGCGTCCGTGCAGGTTGCGGGCAGCTCGGCCGATGGTCTGGATGAGCGAACGCTCGCTGCGCAGGAATCCTTCCTTATCCGCATCAAGAATGGCGACCAGAGAAACCTCCGGAATGTCGAGCCCTTCACGCAGCAGATTGATGCCGACGAGAACATCGAACTTGCCGGCTCGCAGATCCCGAATAATTTCCACACGCTCGACGGTATCGATGTCGGAGTGCAGATAGCGCACGCGCACGCCGTGTTCCGACAGGAAGTCCGTAAGATCCTCGGCCATTCTCTTCGTCAGCGTCGTGACGAGCACGCGCTCTCCCTTTTTCGCGGTCTCCGTGATTTCCGAGAGCAGATCATCCACCTGCGTGACGGCGGGTCTGACTTCGACTGCCGGATCGACCAGCCCCGTCGGCCGAACCACCTGCTCCACGACCTCGCCGCCGCTTTTTTCAAGTTCATAATCCGCGGGCGTCGCAGAGACAAAAATGCTCCGGCGCATCTTGCGCTCGAATTCATCAAAGCGCAGCGGCCGGTTGTCGAGAGCGGAAGGGAGACGAAAACCGTAATTCACAAGGGTTTCTTTGCGTGCCCGGTCTCCGCGATACATGCCGCCGAGCTGTCCCATCATCACATGGCTTTCATCAAAAAACATGATGCTGTCGGTCGGCAGATAGTCGATCAGGCAGGGCGGCGCTTCGCCGGGCGCCAGTCCGGTGAGATGGCGGGAATAGTTTTCGATGCCCTTGCAAAAGCCCACCTGATCAAGCATCTCAAGGTCAAAGAGCGTGCGCTGCTGGAGACGCTGAGCTTCAACGATGCGGCCGGCATCAAGCAGTTCCTTGGTGCGTTCCTTCAGCTCGGCCTTGATGCCGGACATTGCGCGGACGATCTCCTCGCGAGGGGTCACGTAATGGCTGGCAGGATAAACGACAAACCGGGGAACTCGCTGCTCGACCCGTCCCGTCAGAGGGTCGAAGAGGAGCACGGCATCAACCTCGTCATCGAAGAGCTCTATGCGGACTGCGCTTTCGGCATGCTCGGCTGGAAAAACATCGATCGTGTCGCCCCGCACCCGGAAGGTCCCTCGCACGAACTCCGTATCCGTGCGGCGGTACTGCATCTTTACCAGCTGAGTGATGAGCTGACGCTGCGGCTTGCGGTCGCCCGTGCGCAGAATCAGACGCATCTCCGTATAGCTCTCGGGTTTGCCGATGCCGTAAATCGCGGAAACAGTCGCGACGATGATCGTATCCCGACGCTCAAGGATCGATTTCGTTGCCGCAAGACGCATCTGCTCGATATGCTCATTGACGGCGGCATCCTTTTCGATGAACAGGTCTCGGGCCGGCACATAGGCTTCAGGCTGATAGAAGTCGTAATAGGAGACGAAGTATTCAACCGCGTTTTCCGGAAAGAAATCGCGCATTTCCGAGTATGTCTGGGCAGCCAGCGTCTTGTTGGGCGCCATGATGACGGCAGGAACGCCGAGACGGGCGATGACGTTCGCCATGGTGTACGTTTTCCCCGAGCCCGTCACGCCGAGGAGCGTCTGAGCCATCAGTCCGTCCTCGAGCCCCTCGCAGAGCCGCTCAATGGCCGTCGGCTGATCGCCTGCCGGCTTGAAAGGCTGATGAAGCACAAAAGGAGAATCTGGATAAGTGACGATATCGGGCACTGCCGTTTACCTCGGTTTTAGTCGTTCGGATCGACTGAATTTTATTAACTTCCGACGCTTCTGTCTTTGCTTAGCAAATTCATCTTACCTGCTATGACCTGTCTCGAAAATCGCTCATACTGGCCGGCAAAACGGCCGTCGGCCGAGCCGGGCTTCGCTATAGTGAACAGGTCGTTTTCTTTTTGTGGGTGTACCTACCATGTCTTCCCAGATTTTCTCCTCACTGCAGCCCGCCCCCGATGATCCCATCCTCGGCCTCAATGAGCTTTTCAAGAAGGATGCACGGGCAGAAAAGGTCAATCTCGGTGTCGGCGTCTTCCTGAATGAGGAAGGGAAGCTCCCGCTGATGCAGGCCGTCGCTGAAGCTGAACGCCGTCTTCTTGAACGCGGCGCTCCCCACGGCTATGTGCCGATGTCCGGCATCCCGTCCTACTGCAGCGCCATCCAGAAGCTCGTCTTCGGTGCTGACTCCGAAGCCGTTCTCTCCGGCCGAATCTGCACCATTCAGTCCCTCGGCGGCACGGGCGCTCTTCGTCTCGGCTCCGTTTTTGCCCGTGAAGTTCTCGGTCTGACCAAGGCGGTGGTTTCCGATCCGACCTGGGGCAACCACATCACGCTGTTCAAGCATGCCGGCCTTGACGTTGCCAAGTATCCCTACTACGACAAGGCGACGGGACTTGTCGCGTTCGATGCCATGAAGGCCGCTCTGAAGGGTCTTGACACCGGCACCGTTGTGCTTCTGCATGCCTGCTGCCATAATCCGACAGGCGTCGACCTCACTCACGAACAGTGGAAGGAAGTTCTCGAGATCATTCGCGAGCGCGATCTCTTCCCGTTCCTCGACATCGCCTATCAGGGCTTCGGTGACGGTCTGGACGAAGATGCCTTCGCACCCCGCATGCTGGC
Source organism: Sutterella sp. (assembly GCA_017936545.1). Classification (GTDB taxonomy): domain Bacteria; phylum Pseudomonadota; class Gammaproteobacteria; order Burkholderiales; family Burkholderiaceae_F; genus Sutterella. The sequence continues at coordinate 4,665 of JAGBFJ010000011.1, read as the reverse complement.
AGAAGCCGGCATCGCCTTCATGGTGGCCTCTTCCTGCTCCAAGAATTTCGGTCTGTACGGCGAACGCACGGGCGGCCTCCATGTTGTGACCCCGAACGCCGGCGAAGCTGCCGTTGTTCAGTCGATCATCAAGTCGATCGTTCGTGCCGAGTACTCCAACCCGGCAACCCACGGCGCTGCTGCCGTCAGCGAAATTCTCAACGATCCCGAACTCAAGGCAGCCTGGGTCGACGAAGTCACTGGCATGCGTTCTCGCATCCATCAGATGCGCACGCTTCTGACCGCGGAAGGCGAAAAGCTCGGCGTGGATCTCTCCTTTGCCGCCCGTCAGGCCGGCATGTTCTCGTTTACGGGTCTGAATGCCGATCAGATGATCGCGCTTCGTGAGAAGTTCGGCGTCTACGGCGTCAACAACGGCCGCATCTGTGTGGCCGGTCTCAGCACGAAGAACGTTGAATACGTGGCCAAGGCGCTTGCCGCCGTCCGCTAAAACCGGAGGGAGAAACAGAGATACCGCATTTACGGTATTTTTCTGACAACTCTTGTCAGACTCTGTTTTCTCCCGTATACTTCGTGTCCTTGATTCCCCGATAGCTCAGTCGGTAGAGCGACGGACTGTTAATCCGCAGGTCGCTGGTTCGAACCCAGCTCGGGGAGCCAAGATCCCATCTGGATCGCATTGGTCGATCCTCTGTTATTCCCCGATAGCTCAGTCGGTAGAGCGACGGACTGTTAATCCGCAGGTCGCTGGTTCGAACCCAGCTCGGGGAGCCAGAATTCCGAAAAGGACGTTCAGAAATGAACGTCCTTTTCTTTTTTGAACTGCATTTCTTCAATTAGGCACTTTCTCAAACCTAGCTTGGCGCTTGTCATATTCCAAGCGCTTTTTCCTCATTCTAGGCATTTTGCCCATTGTGATCCCCTGCGGCACTAGTTAACCTAAGCATTCGAAGGTTCTGGGTTGGGTTATCCAAACTTTCGCCGGAGAAACAAAACCTTTCTGTCTGTCTTTGTTTCCCGGCCCGGAGCTGCCAGTCAGGTGGCCTTTGCAGCTCCGACATTCCGGTCGCGTTGATGCGTGAGCATCCGCGACCTTTTTTTGCGCCCGATCCATCAGTCCAGCATTTACCTATCGAATCACTCGGTAATTCTCCTGCGTCCTCTTGACTCAGGTTGTAATACTCTCGTTTTCCCTAATCAAATTCTTTCCTTCCCTTCATAAGGCTCCGACAACAGAACCACGTAGCAGCAGACGAAAGATCTGCCGCAGATAAAAGGAGAATCAACTATGCAGAGACGAGCGCTTTTGCCGCCGTATCCGCTGCCGCAGCCGTCGCTCTGGTCGGGTGCGGGAAAAAGGATGACAAAGGAGCCGTCAAGGAAAAAACACGCATCATTCTGGGCGTGACCGCCGGCTCCTCAGAACAAATTGCCGAACAGGTTGCCAAAGTCGCAGCCAAAAACGGGCTGACCATCGTGGTGAAGGCTTTCGGCGACTACATCGCGGTCGACTCGGCTCTGGCTTCTGGAGACATCGATCTCAATGCCTTCCAGCATCAGCCCTATCTCAACAACTTCAACGAGAAGAACAAGACCGATCTTGTGCCGATTGCCAAAACGTATCTGGCCCCCATTGCCGGTTACTCGAAGAAGTACCGCAAACTGGCGGACGTGCCCGACGGAGCCACTGTGTCCGTTCCCAACGATCCGACCAATGAAGGCCGCGCTCTGGTCGAGCTGGCACGTCTCGGCTGGATCGAAGTGAAGTCCGGCATTCCGACTTCCCGGCTCACGCTCAACGATATTACGAAGAACCCGAAGGGCATCAAGATCGTTGAACTTGAAGCCGCGCAGCTCCCGCGTTCGATGGACGACACGGACGTCGCCGTCATCAATGCCGGCTATGCCATCAGTGCAGGTCTCAACAGTCAGCGCGACGGTCTCTTCTCCGAATCGACCGAAACCTCGCCCTATGTGAACGTCATCGCGGCACGCAGAGGCACGGAGAACGATCCGGCTTACAAAAAAGCCGTTGCTGCCTACCGTTCGCCCGAAGTGAAGAAGTTCATCAATGAAACCTTCAAAGGTGCATTGGTCCCGAGCTGGTAACCCTTTGCTCAATCATCGGATCTGCCGCCGGCTTTTCCCTTCAGCAGGGAGGTCGGCTTTTGCCGTATGAGGAATCCCATATGGATATCGTTAAAGCCGTTGTGCGTCAGATGAAACTCAGCTTCAAAACCGGCTTTCGCACAAGCTTCGGTACAACAACCGTCAAGGATTTTCTGCTGGTCGAGCTGTATGACGCTGAAGGACGAGTCGGACTCGGCGAGTGCTCCGCATTCATGCGTCCCTGGTACAACGAGGAAACAACCCCCGGAGCACGCTACGTCATCAGTGAATTTCTGATCCCGAAGCTTCTTGACGAAGGCTTCACGACACCCGAAGCATTTTTCGACAGCACCTCCTGGATCCGCCGCAACCGGATGGCTCGGGCAGCGGTCGACTGTGCATTATGGGACCTTTGAAGCCGCGCTCAGGGCATCCCCGAATGGCGTGCGCTGGGCGGTACCAAAAGCGTGATTGAATCCGGAGTATCGCTCGGCATTGAATCCTCGCCTGACGCTCTTCTGCGAAGCGTGGAGAAATACCTTGCTCAGGGCTACCGCCGCATCAAATGCAAGTTCAAACCCGGGTTCGACATCGATTACCTTGCCGCCGTGCGCCGGGAATTCGGAAGCATCATGCTGATGGCTGACGCCAACTCCGTCTATACGCTTGCCGACGTGCCTCTCTTTCGGGAAATGGACGATCTAGGACTCCTCATGGTGGAGCAGACGCTGGCATCCGACGATATCGTCGACCACCGGCATCTGCAGGCAGCCATCAGCACGCCCGTCTGTCTCGATGAAAGCATTGATTCCGTTGATGACGCCAGACGCGCCATCGAGCTCGGCAGTTGCCGGATCATCAACATCAAAGTCGCCCGCGTCGGCGGTCTCACGGAGGCACGGCGCATTCAGGCCTTCGCCGCTCAGCACAGCGTCGGCTGCTGGTGCGGCGGCATGGTCGATGCCGGCGTCGCCCGCGGTCACAATCTTGTCGCAGCGTCGCTGCCCAACTATCTTTACCCGAACGACATCCCGTCCTCGGATCGTTACTACGCCGATGATATCGTGACGCCGTCGGCCTATATCGACGGCCATGCTCAGATCACGCTCTCCGAGAGACCGAGCATGGGGTTTGAAGCGGATCCCGGAGTGATAGAACGTCATACCGTCGCCAAATGGGTATTCGGAGGAAATCGTACATGACAGAACTTCTTCGCCGAGCTTTCGGCACCATTGATGTTTCGCGCCACGAAACACTTCGCTCTGGCAGCGGCTGGTCAGCATCGACAGCTCCAGTACGGACAAGCCAGGAGTCGATGCGGTCAGCCGTATTGCCGAAGAAGAACTTCAAAGTCTCGGTTTCACCGTTTCGGCAGTTGATTACGAGAAAGCCGGACGGCTTCTGATTGCAGACTTCGGAGATCCGAGTCTTCCTCCCGTCCTGCAACTCGGACATCTCGATACCGTTTTTGCCGCCGGCACAGCCGCCGAGCGCCCCTTCACTGTCGACGGCGACCGTATCACCTGCCCCGGCGTGCTCGATATGAAAGGCGGCGTCACCGTGATGCTGTCGGCTCTCAGGGCGCTGTTCTCAGCCGACTGGAAGGGACGAGTCCGCGTTCTTCTTGCCGGAGATGAAGAAAACGGCCATCGCCTCTCCACCGGTCTTCCCGACCTGATTGAAGCTGCCAGAGGCGTACGCTTCGGGCTCAACTTTGAAACCGGCTTTCCCGACAACGCCGTCGTCGTGGAGCGCAAAGGCGTCGCCAATTTCCGAGTCGATATTCGCGGCGTCGGTGCTCACGTTGGAAACGCACCAGATGAAGGCCGCAGTGCCATTACCGAACTGGCGGCCAAAATAGGTGACATCAATGCGCTTTCCGACCCTCAGGTAGGAACGCTGCTCAACGTCGACATCATCGGAGGCGGCACCGTTCCCAACGCCTGTCCGGAAAATGCCTGGTGCGTCATCGACGTGCGGTTCAGCTCGGCTGCTGAACTCGAGCGAGTCCGACGCGGTCTCTTTCCGCTCGAAAACCGGTGCTATGTTGACAAACCTCTACCCGCATCACAGAGCTGTTTGTATTTCCTGCAATGGAGCGCCTGCGCGGCACCATGCTGCTCCTGGAGCGTGCGAACCGAATCGCATCGGAGTACGGTTTCCCGTCGATGGAAGCCCGAGCCGTCGGCGGAGGTTCCGATTCAGCCGCCCTGACAAGCGTCGGTGTCCCTGTGCTGGATGCCCTCGGCGTGCGTGGCCGGCGAAATCACACAGCCGACGAATATGCCGAGTACGAATCAGTCTTTGAACGCACCAAGCTCGCTTGGGCGCTTCTGGCCGGACTTTGACTCAGGCACTTCGGTTATCCACAGCATATCCGTTGTGGATAACCTTATTATCAGCATGATAATAAATGAAAACCCCCGGCATCCTGCGATACCGGGGGTTCTCAATGGTGAGCCTGACGATGTCCTACTTTCACTGGAAATACAACCAACTATCATCGGCGATAAAGCGTTTCACTGTCCTGTTCGGAATGGGAAGGAGTGGGACCGC
>JAGBFJ010000074.1 GCA_017936545.1 Sutterella sp. | reverse complement strand
CTCTCGGCGGCTGTCGGCGCCCAGGTGCTTTTTGAAGATGCAGCTTTCGGCGGCCAGCTGACTGATGCCGCCGTCGGTTTTGCCGTCACGCTCTCCGGCGGTGCCTCCGAACCTGTCCGGTTCACGGCGGCGCTCGCTCCGGCAGCGGCCGGCTCCGCCGCTGCCCTTGCGTCTCTTCTCGCGCCGCTTCCCCGGCATCAGACCGGCATGCTGGCCCTCTCAATCGAGTCGGTGCCCGTCACGCTTTCCTTTGCCGCGGGAACCCTCGTTCTGCCGTCCGACGTCTTCAGCGGTCTGGAAAATGGGGACGTTCTGCTGCCCGACGAATGGCTGCCCGGAAGCGGCAGTCTGAGACTTCTCGTCCTTGCCGGCGGCAGGCCCGTCTTTGAAGCCCCCTGCACGTTAAAGAACAAATCCGCGTCGCTCGCCGCCGAGCCCGCACCTCTTTCGGAGAATGTCATGCCCGATACCGACGCACTCGAAGTCAAACTGACCTTCGAGCTCGAAAACCGCACGATCACCGTGGGCGAAATGAAAAGCCTGCAGCCCGGCTACACCTTCACGCTGACGTCTGATCCTGGTGCGCCCGTCACGATTCTGGCCAACGGCAAACCCGTCGCCAAAGGCCGGCTCGTCGACATCAACGGCAGCATCGGCGTGCAGCTGACGGAAACGCTCTGAGGAAGTGCCGGGACATGATGTCGTTTGACCCCGTATGGCTCATTCTGGTTTCGGCCGGTCTGGGGCTGCTGCCCATCTTTCTGATGATGGCGACCTCCTATGTGAAGATCGTCGTCGTCATCATGCTTGTCAGAAACGCACTCGGCGTTCAGCAGATCCCGCCTCAGATGGTGATCAACGGTCTGGCCATGATCATGACGATCTTCATCATGGCGCCGGTGGCAAGCGACACGATGAATCTCCTGGAAAAGGAAAAGCTTGAGGACATTCAGCCGGTCGAAGTCTTCCAGGTCGCCGAACGCATTTCCCCGCCGCTCAAGGCCTTCCTCACACGAAATACCGACGATCGCGTAGCCAACATGTTCGTCGGCACGGCGCACCGAATCTGGCCCGAGCGCATGAGAGATCAGATCAGCAAGGAAAACTGGGCGGTTCTCATTCCTTCCTTTACCATTACGGAACTCACAAAGGCCTTCCAGATCGGCTTCGTGCTGTATCTGGCCTTCATCGCCATCGACCTCATCATTTCCAACATTCTTCTTGCAATGGGCATGATGATGGTCTCGCCGACAACCATTTCTCTGCCCTTCAAGCTTCTTCTTTTCGTGACGCTCGACGGGTGGCTCAAGATTACGCAGGGGCTGATGCTCAGCTATCAGTAAGCAGCGCCCTCAACATCAAACAGGATTCACTATGGACATCACTACAACGACTCAGGCCTACGCGACCGTCATCCGCATTGCAGGCAGCATGGACGCCACGACCGTCGCCGATTTTGACGCCGAATGGAAAAAGCAGCTTGAAGCCGGCGCCGGGAAGCTTGTCGTCGAAATGAGCGGACTCGACTACATCAGCTCTGCCGGTCTGCGCGGCATTCTTATGCTGGCGAAGACCGCCAAAATGAAACGTGCCTCGCTGGCCTTCGCCGGCATGCAGTCCATGGTTGCCGACATGTTCAAACTGTCCGGCTTCTACTCCATTCTTTCGACCTTCCCTGATGTCGACACGGCTGTCGCACAGATGAAATAACTGATTTTCTCTGGGGAGACGACTCTCATGCCCACTATCACCGTCCCCGCAAAACTGGACAATCTTACGACCGCCAAGGACTATCTCAAAGCGTCGATTCCGCCTGAATTCAGCGCTCAGACTTCCAACGTGCTGCTGGTTGCCGAAGAACTGCTCGTCAACGTCTTCAGCTACGCCTATCCCGAAGGCGTCGAGGGAGAAGCAGCCATCAGTCTCGACGTTGTCGATTTCGACGGCGTCGACAAGCTCGTTTTCAAGGTCGTCGACTGGGGTGAACCGTTCAATCCCTTTGAAGAAGCGCCCGAACCCGATCTGACGCTCGACATCGACAGCCGTCCGATCGGCGGACTCGGCATCTTCCTCATCAAGCAGGTGTCTGAAAAGCAGACCTACCGCTACATCGACAAGACGAATTCCATCTGGATCGTATTCGGCAAGACGCCGAAGGAAGCCTGACGGGAAACGCGAAGGAGCACGGCATGCTTCATACGATGGCCATGGACTATGCAAGTCAGTGCCTTTATCTGGTGCTGATCATTTCTCTGCCTCCCATTCTGGTGGCATCGATCATCGGCATTGCGCTCAGCCTGATTCAGGCGGTGACGCAGCTGCAGGAGCAGACGCTTGTTTTCGGTGTCAAGCTGATTGCCGTCGTGGGCACGCTGTTCATTCTCGGCGGATGGATGTCGGGCGAAATCATGCGCTTTGCCTCCGAGATTTTCGACCGCTTCTACCTGATCGGGTAGAACTTCCGGGATTCGGATCATGCTGGACTACCTGTGCTCGTTCGCGCCTGAAGTGCATTTTCATGCCTTTATCCTCGGCTCGGCCCGGCTGATGGTCTTTGCCATGGTTGCTCCCTTCATGGGCAACAACGTACTGGGCATCACGGCACGCTCTGCCGTCGTGCTCGCGCTCTATACCGTCATTCATCCGACCCTCGTCGGAGAACTGGCTGCGCTATCGCCGTCGGTTCTTACCAGCGGTCTGCTGATCCTCAAGGAAATCCTGATCGGCTTTTTCATCGGCTGGCTTGCCGGCATGATTTTCTGGGCCGTCGAAAGCGCCGGCTTCTTTATCGACAACCAGCGCGGCGCCGGCATGGCAAGTGAAACCGATCCGCTCTCCGGCGACCAGTCCTCGCCGACCGGCTCCTTTTTGTTCCAGAGCACGGCGTACGTCTTTTTTGCTTCCGGTTCCTTCCTGACCTTCCTCGGTCTTGTCTACGGCACCTATGAAGTCTGGCCTGTGACGACATTCCTCCCCGAAGCCTTTTTCCTCAACCCCGAGTCAGCTTTCTTTTTCGGAGGTCTGGTCGCCAAGCTCGCCCTCAACACAGTTCTGCTGGCCGCACCGGTCGTTCTTGCCTGTCTTTTGACCGACATTTCACTCGGCCTCATCAACCGCTTTGCTTCGCAGCTCAACGTCTACGTGCTCG
>JAGBFJ010000073.1 GCA_017936545.1 Sutterella sp. | reverse complement strand
GGCTCGATATCGTGCTGTGAGGTCGAGTGTGAGGAGTACGGCATCGGACAACGAAGCGGGATTTACGCTTCTTGAAATCGTGATGGTGATCACGCTCATGGCGCTTTTAAGCTCAATTTACATCTCTCATTCCGGCCTGGATATCAGTTCTCCTGAAGACCGAATTGTTCTGGCGCAACAGGAAAGTCTGATTCGTGCTCGAGCGGCCCATATGCAGACGGAGGCCATCCTGATGAAGAGAGAATGCTCGCTTGAATTCGGCGTCTCGTCAATGACCTACAGTGACGGTTGCAAACCGATGCCCGGCGAGGCAAAAACTGTCCCATATCTGGAAGGTATCTCGCTGATCGACGGTGACGGATCGATGATCAAGGCCGACAAGAACGGTTTTATCGTTTCGGCCGATGAAATCAAACTTGAGAAGAATTCCGTGACCTCCTCTTTCCGTCTGACTGAAGGCATCACAACCGCAGCAGCAGGAGGCGACTGAGATGCGCTTTCATAATTCTCATCGACATCATCAGGCAGGCTTCACGCTTTTGGAATGCGTGATGGTCTTTGTTCTGATGAGCGCAATCGGTTTGATCGTGAGTCTCTGTATGACAACTGCGCCTTCATTGATTTTCAGGGGCGCAACAGAAGAGGGGGCTTTTCGAAAAGTCGAAAACTGCATAAGCCGACTGGATTCAGCCTATAAGCAAAACACGGGTAAGGAATATGCCGGTCTTCAGGCAGTCGTGATAGCCGGCCATGCATCTCAAGTCTGTCCCGACGTAAATCTTCAGTTTGATCGAATCAAACTTGAAGACGGCAAACTGGTTAAAGATAACTCCGATAACTCCGCGGACAGACCGACTATGCTCCGCGTTCAGGTCAGCCATGACGACATTCAGTTGGTGAAGATCTATGCGAAATAATGACCGGGGCTTTACGCTTCTCGAAATCACGACCACACTCATCATTGTCGGGATAATCGGTCTGGCTGTGAGCGGAACACTGACAAGGATCGTCCAGGATTTCGTCATCGCTCGATCAGTAGCCGATCGTATGCCGGTTGTGGATTCCTCACTCAGTGTGATTCGGCGGGCTTTGGAAACAAAGGACCATACGAATCAGGTCAAATTCATTAAGACCGTTAGCGGTTTTCTACAAATGCAGACAGACGGCCCTGCCGTCAACCTGCTGAAGGGAGCAACCATTAAAGACGCTGATGACAACAGTCCATATGCCAAAGAGGTCAAGTTCTCTCTGAATTCACCGACGGATGAAGCGAAAACAGATCTTGAACGCCTTCACCTTGACGAAGATATTCCAACTCTTGAAGACCTCGTCTCTTGGAATATTACTGTCAGTGTTTCTCTGGCTGAAGGTCTGCCATCGTTTGAGTTCCCGATTTCCGTCGGTAAGTGAAGCATAAGGAGAACAGAATGGATCACTCGCAGGACAAAGCCTCCGGCAGCATTCTTCTGTATTTTGTAGTGTTCCTCTTGATTGTCGGAGCAATCTCTCTGGCATATCAATCAATGGTGCTGACGAGCCAGACCTTCGTGCTGAACAGCCGGGCGATAGCGGAGCGCGATGCGATCGCGGATTCTGCTGAGGCGGTCATTCTTTCACAGGCTCAGCGAACGGAAGGGGGGTACGTCATATCCAGAAGTGCCGCGCAGGCGCTGAAGGGCAAAGTGGTCTGGGATCAGACGGGCGGCAGGTCGTTCGATATTGATTTCGAAGAAGAAAGCGCCAAATTCAAGATTTCTTTTGCAATCGACGGGAGAACGTTCACGAAAGAGCTTAAGGTGCCGATTTCATGATGCTGAATGCTGGGTGCCGGTCGTTCAGAATGCAGATTCCAGAATGTGTCTTCCGCGATGCGGGACGCGTATACTGCACAGTCATGGGCGCCCGACATGGGGATAGTTCTCCTTAGGGGAACTATTGATGACGGCCTCTGAAAGCCATATCCTTGAATATGATTAAAGTGGCTGATGATGACGCAGGATGCCGGAATAAACTGCGCTCTTCGGCTTTCAAACATACCGTCCGTAAAACCTCTCCCATCAAGACGCTGAATCGGGAAATCAGAAGATGTCAAACAAGGAGTCTCCGCTAGCTGCCTCGCAGAGACTGCTCGACTATATCTCGAGCGGTACGAAACAGGCCGGTCGACAGACAGCTGCAGAGCAGAAGACTGCACTGCCGTCGGATGCCGGAAAGCCTCCTATGTTTGTGCGGCTGGCCGAAGCGGCCAAAAACTTTTCCCGGCGCATGTTCTCGATTGCCGGCGGCAGCGAGACGCGTGACCGCATCGGCATCACTTTCGGACTCGGCGGCATCATGCTGGTCCGAGCTTCACGCTCAAGCAGAGTGCCCTGCATTGAAGACGTCCGTTTTTATCCGCTGCCCAAGGAAAAACAGGCGGACCTGACTGAGGGGCTGACTTATCTCGGCGAAGAGCTCGGAAAATATCTGTCCGACCGACGATTCAAACGTCAGAAGCCCTTCGTCAACATGTATCTGCCGCTCGAAGTTTCGAGCCAGAACTTCATTTTCGAGCTTCCCGAAGGGCTCAAGGCCCAGGAAAGGGATTCGGTTGCCCTTCTGACGGCGCTTCAGACCAAACCCTTTGATGCGGCCTCGTGCTATTTCGACTACCGTCCCGCGTCGCCCAAGGGGGCGGACGCCTCCGGCAACCGCCGTTATTTCGGTTTTTCAGCGCCAAGAACCGAGGTGGATCAGTTCCGTGACAGTCTGATTCGCGCAGGCATCCCGATTCACGGCGTGACCTCGAGAATCTTTGCGCAGGTCGGCATCTTCGGCTCCGACTGGCTCCCCGGCTGCATCTGGAAGGACTACGTGATCATTTCCGTGGTTCAGCATCTGACGGTCGTGGCCGTGGTCGTCGATCATGTTCCGGTCGAGCAGCGTCTCCTGCATGTGGGCATGAACGACATCGGTCAGGAGATCCGCCGGCAGAAGAACGCCGATGTCTTCGATCTCTCGTATCTGACGGGGGATGCCGAACCGCTGTCGCCGGACATTCTGAAGCTGATGTCGTCCGAGCACCTGTCGGATGAAGATCGCGAGTGGCTCAGAGGCGTGCTCGAATCGACGCTCGACCGCATCAGCAACTTCGCGCTTCGCGTGGCCGGCTTCCACGAACTGCAGGGTGTCTACGTCACGGCGGCGGGTGCCGTCGGCCAGCTCCTGGCCGAGACCGTCAGGGGCCGCAAAGGACTGCCCTGTCAGGTTGTCGGACCTGACGGTCCGAAGTCGCCCGCTGCGGCCGCTGCTATAGCCGAGCTCAATTCACAGGGCTATGCCGGTCTTGTCTTCGAAGCCATGGCGCTGACGCTTGCCAATGAATTCGTGCCGGATATTCTGGAGCTGCCGGCTGTCAGACGCCGCCGGGCGAAAGAACACCTCTGGGTATCGTGGGCCTGCTTCATCTTCACCGTGATCGGGCTTGCTGCCGGATCTGCGGCCGCCGTCGGAGGTCTCGAATTCATGAAGCTTCGCAGCGATACGCAGGCGCTCGAAAGTGAGCTGAAGCGTTATCAGCCGCGGTTTTCGGCAGCAGATGTCCGAAGCGAGCTTGCGCGCATTGCTTCCCTCAGAACCGAAGCGGATCACCTTGTCGGACGCCGCCGGCTGGCGGCGGTGGTTTCCGAACTGGGACCGCTTCGCCGAGACGGTATGTACATTTCCGAAATCCGTCTCGAGCCCCGGCCTCTCCAGCCGGAAAAGGGAAAGGGCACATCCAAGACTGAAAACACGCTGATCATCAGGGGCACGATCGAAGGTTCTCGGGTTTCCAGAGAAATAGCCCTGACGGAATTCCTTCGGGAGCTGAGGACGCATCCGGTGCTCGGAACGTCTCCGGTTCTTCAGAAAGGGAAGACGACCGCCGACATGATGGAATTTACCGTGACGCTGGGAGGGCTCTGAGATGAAGATTCAGCTGCAGGCCCGTCTGAGGCAGATTTTTCCCGAGTGGCTGCTGGAGCCGCGGTTTCTCATCACTTCGACGGCGGCCTTCGCCATGGTCGCGCTTGCTCTTCTTGCCTGGCTCGGCGTCTATACGCAGGAGAATCGGCACGGGGACATGAAGGCCCGAGTTGAAGCGCAGCGGATTCTGAAGCCGGCCGTTGAAGGTCTTCGCCGTCAGACGCGGTCGCTGAATTCGCTGGTCAATGCCAAGTCGCTCGACATGCCCGATTCGCTGCCGCATCTTCTCGATACACTGCGGCTGATGGCTGTGCGAGCCGGCATGAAAAATGCCGAATTTGTGCCGGATCCGATGAGCGTCGGCAGCACTGCGGGGCTTAGACTGGATGTGAGATGCGAAGGCTCGACCGATGCCGTCAGACAGTTCATCGTGCTTCTCAGCAACCAGAAATGGGTCGAGAGCATGGAGCATCAGGCAGTGAGAACCGTCGGCGAGCAGCGGGAGCTCACGATGTCGCTTCAGGCAGGCTTTTCCAAAAAACTGGGGCCGGGGAAGTGATCATGAACAGCCGTGAGAAAAAACTGGTGATGCTCGTTGCCGTCGCGGCGCTTTACGCGGTCGGCGATTTTGCGTGGACGCATTTTCTTTCCAAGAGTCCGGTCCTTCAGAGAAATGAGGAGCCGGAAAAACTCCTGTCGGAAGCCCGCAGCGCCGTGATGCAGTCGACGCAGATTCTGGTTCATCCTGAACAGTCGCTCTCAGCCATGAAGGTGCTTCACCTGACTCAGATCAGCGTTCAGGATGATCCTCTCGAACCGCGTCCCGGTCTGGAAGCTGCCGGACGCATGCAGATCGATTTGGCGTATACCGGGTATCTGGCCGTCGGCAAAGTGAGGATGGCCGTCATCGGCGGACATGAGTATGCCGAAGGCGATGCCCTCGAGGGCTCAGGAGAAATCGTGGCGGAAATTTCAGAAGAAAAGGTTCTTTTGAAAAATTCCAAGGACGGAACCGAGCGCGTGATTGAATACAGCGGAGACGCTCCTCTTCAGCAAGGTGCAATGTGAACAGACAACATGTTTTATTGATCGGCCTGATGTCCGCGGCACTGTTGCTGGGCGGATGCGCAACACGCTCTCAGCAGGAACTGTCGAACGCGTTCATGCAGCACTGGCAGGATGAAGCAGACGAACGTCAGGGTTTTTCTCCCGCCGAAGAGGATCTGAATCCGGAACCCCGCGTGCTGCTTCACCGCACGTCGCCGGCGGCTGCGGCTACGGTCCGTGAGTTGCCCAAGGCACCGATTACGCTCAAGATGCAGAACGTGCCGGTCGGCACCGTGCTGCGGGCGATGGCGGCGTCTTCAAAGCTGAGTCTGGTGATCAGTCCGGCTGTGCAGGGGAACGTCAGTCTCGACGTCAGAAACGAACCGTGGGCCGACGTGTTTGAAAGCGTGCTCGCGAGCGCCGGCCTTCGTTGGCAGTGGCAGGGTTCAATTCTCCAAGTCATCACGCCCGAAGAGCAGCAGAAGCTGATCGGTCTTGCCACGCTCGGCAATCAGCTCGCCGAGCAGCGTGCCATGTCCGAACACTCCGGTCCGCTGTCGGTTTCGGTCGTCAACGTCCGCTATTCCGACGCGGCGGAACTCAAGAAGAGTCTCGAGAAATTCCTCGCGCGTAACAAGGATGCGGTCATTGAAATCGACCAGCACAACAATGCGTTGGTACTTCAGGCCACCGAAGCTGAACAGTCAAGAATCATCGCGCTGATCGAGCATCTCGACCGACCGCGCGCCCAGGTGCAGCTCAAGGCCTACATCGTCGAAACGACGAAGGAAAAGGCGCGCGAACTCGGCGTTCAGTGGGGCGGACAGGCTACGATCGGCGGCGGTTCGCGGCGCGGGTTTGTCGGATCCGGCAACGCGGCAGGATCAGCTACCGATTCTGGAATCTCGCTGGTCAAGGACGGCATCAATACGGCGACGGGCATTCCCATGGGCTTCAATTACGGCAACATGATCAATACCACAGGGAATCCCAATCTGGCTTTGGCCTTCGGCAAACTCGGCGGCAACATGCTTGAAGCCCAGCTCAGCATGATGGAGCGCGAGGGCGTGCTCAATATCCTGTCGTCGCCTTCAATTACGACGCTCGACAACAAGATGGCGTTCACTGAAAACGGCGAGCGCGTCCCCTATGTGAGCAAGGACAGCGAAGGCGATGACGACGTGCAGTTTGAAGACGCTGTTCTTCGTCTCGAAATGACGCCCAACGTCATCGACAAACACAATCTGAAGCTCAAGGTGCTCATCAAGAAGGATGAGGTGGACACGTCCCGCGCGGTGCAGGGCAATCCCTTCATCATCAAGAAGCAGACGCAGACTACGGTGATGGTGCGCTCGGGCGAAACCATCGTAATTTCCGGTCTGACGAAGGAGCGCGGCAACAATGCCGACGCCGGCGTGCCGGGGCTTCGCGATCTGCCGGGCGGAAAATACATGTTCGGTGCGGTCAATCGTTCGGATACGATGGAGGAAGTGCTGATCTTCATCACGCCGACGATTCTGCCGACTCGCACGCAGGCGCAGCGCACGCCTGATCCGCTGGGAGAAATCCCGCCGGTGACGAGTTCGTTCAAGCGCTGATCCCGGTGCTTCAGGAGGGAAAGGAACAATGCAAAATGTGATGTCGGCCGGCAAGCTGCGTTTCGGACGCATCTTCGTCCGCGAAAATCTGATCAGCGAAGAAACCTTGGTGCAGGCTCAGTCCGACGGCTGCACGTCGGATGCCAAGCTGGTGGACTATCTCATCGACCGGCGTCTCGCCGATGAACATCAGATTCTGGAGATCGTCGGCGATATCCTGGGGCTTTCGATGTACGTGCCCGAGAAGTACCAGCCGACGGAGTCGCTTTCCGAGCTGATTGAGGCGGATTTTGCTTATCAGTACCGTCTGGTTCCGGTCCGCAAGGATCGCGACGTGATCTATGTGGCGGTGCGCGGCGTGCCGATTCCCTCCGCGTTCGTGCAGCTGGAAGCCAACCGCAAGGAAGAAGTGGTGCCGCTTCTCAGCACGCGCCACGACTTCGAGCTGGCCATGAAGGCGGTTTACAACCGCAGCTCGGCTTTGGGCGGCGTGCTGAACGATATTCAGAGGGACAGTGACGATCAGGGCGGCGTTGAACTGCTCAACAAGTTTGAAGAAGAAAACATTACGGGGAGCAGCGCAGCGGCGGAAGACGCGCCCGTGATCAGACTCGTCAACACCATCATCGCCGAAGGCGTCCGACAGGGCGCGAGCGACATTCACATCAGTCCCGAAAAGACGGTGATCAATGTGCGCTACCGCCGGGAAGGTCTGCTCCGCAGCCCGACGCAGGTGCCGAAGAACTACGCTCCTGCGCTCGCGTCGCGCGTCAAGATCATGGGCAACATGGACATCTCGATCACGCGCATGCCGCAGGACGGCCGCTTTACTGTGATCGTGGACGGCCGTGAAATCAACGTTCGCGTATCGACGCTGCCGACCATGTACGGCGAAAACATTGTCATGCGACTTCTCGACGTAAGCTCGCAGCGCATCTATGATCTGCCGAGCCTCGGCATGAACGAAGGCGACTACAGCATCATCAGAGAGTGCGCCAGAAAGCCCCACGGCATGATTCTGTCGACCGGTCCGACCGGCAGCGGCAAGAGCACGAGTCTCTATTCGATTCTCAAGATGGTCAACCGCCCGGACATCAACATCATCACGCTGGAGGATCCGGTCGAATACCGCATGGAGGGCGTGCGTCAGGTGGAACTCAATGCCCGTGCAGGCATGACCTTCGCTTCCGGTCTTCGCGCCATTCTGCGTCAGGACCCCGATGTGCTGATGGTGGGCGAAATCCGAGACCGCGAAACTGCCGCCATCGCCGTGCAGGCCGCTCTGACGGGTCATCTGGTTCTTTCAACGCTCCATACGAACGATGCCGTGAGCGCCATCTACCGTCTGATGGACATGGGGATTGAAAACTTCCTCATCGCGAGCGTGCTGCTCTGCACCTTCGCACAGCGTCTCGTGCGCACGGTCTGTCCGCACTGCCGCGAGGAATACCGTCCGAATCCGGTTCTGCTCAGAAAGTTCAGTCTGCCCGAAGAAGCGGTTTACTGGCACGGCAAGGGCTGCCCGCACTGCGGCGGCACCGGCTATGCGGGCCGTGTGGCCGTGTTTGAAGTCTTCCCGATGCTGCCCGAATATCAGGAGGCCGTGACGGAAGGCGTCAGCATGCAGCGCCTCTACCGGCGAAGCATCGACAACGGTCTGCACACCATGATTCAGGATCTCGCCGAGAAGATTCTCGCGGGTCGGACGACGGTTGAAGAGGCCGTCCGCGTGACCATGGTCTGACGGTCAATCGGAAGCTCGGCATGGCAAGGGACTTCGCCTACAAGGCGATCAATATCGAAGGCAAACACGTATCGGGGACGGTGAGTGCCGACTCCGAGGACGAGGCACGCTCTCAGCTTTTCTCCATGGGACTAGCGGCGACGGATCTGAAGGAAGCCGCCGGCGAAAAGCCCGCGGGAGCCAAATCGGAAGGCAAGGGCGGCAAGGGCTTTTCCCTTCGTTTTGCTTTGCCGAGCTTCAGTCGGGGCGTGCCGATTGCCGACCTGATTCTGCTGACGAAGCAGTTCCGCACGCTTTACGTGGCCGGCATTCCGCTTTCGGAAATCTTCACGATTCTGGAAGAGCAGTCGCAGAATTCGACTGTGAAGAAGGTGGCGGGTGCCATTGAAAAACGCATCCGCGAAGGAGAAAGCCTGCGGAGCGCCTTTGCCGAACACCCGAAGGTCTTCGAGCACCTCTACGTCGCCATGATTGACGCGGGAGAACGAAGCGGCTCGCTTCCCAAGGTGCTTGAGCGTCTCGTCTATATTCTCGAGCACGAAGAGAAGATCAAGAATCAGATTCAGTCGGCGCTCCGTTATCCGAAAATGCTACTCGGGGTGATGGCCGGAGCCTTTCTCGTGCTGCTCAACTACGTGGTGCCGCAGTTCGCTTCTGTGTACAGCGCGGCCAAGGTTGAGCTGCCGCTTCCGACCGTCATCGCGATACAGATGAACAAATTCCTGTCGGAATACTGGTGGATGGCGCTCGGGCTGACCGTGCTGATCGTCGGCGGGATCAAGTACTGGCTCAGCACGAAGAAGGGCGCCGTTGTCAAGGACCGATGGGTCCTGAAGATTCCGGTTGTCGGTCCGCTCATTCAAAAGGCCATTATTGCGCGCTTTGCATCGATCTTCAGCATTCTTCAGCAGTCGGGCGTCACCATCATCGAAAGCATGGACGTGCTTCGCGAGACGGTCGACAACCAGTATTTCTGCGAGCAGTTTGAGACCGTCAAAGAGAAGCTCCGGGCAGGCGCGGGCATTGCCGAGTCGATCAGTTCGGTGAAGGGCTTCAGTCCTCTCGCCATCAATCTGCTGAGTGTCGGCGAAAAGTCGAGCCATCTTGAAGAGATGATGGATGAACTGGCCAAGCATTACGACGAAGAAGTCGAACTGCAGGTCGACAAGCTGACCGAATACCTCGGACCGGCGCTGATTCTCTGCCTCGGTGTCGTCGTGCTCTTCTTTGCGCTCGCCATCTTCCTGCCGATGTGGGACATGGTGAAGTTTGTTAAGTAACACTGAAAAAGTCGCCGCGGACTGACAGAAAATCACCGTTTTCCCGTACAATTCAGGGACGATTCACGCCGTCTCCGAACGGTACCCGCTTCAAAGGATGCCGCCCGTGCGAAACTCTCAGGGTTTCTCTCTTCTGACTTTTGTTCTTATTGTCGTGGCAGCCGCTGCCGCGGCGACGTTCGTGCTGCCGAAGGTTTCGGCGCTGCTCGGACTTCGCTCCGTCGAGGTCTGCGTGGCGCCCGACGGCAGACCGGTTTCCCGCGATGCGCTTCCCGAAGGAGCGGTCTGCATCAATGCCGCGGAACCCGCCGGCTTTTTCGATTCGATCAGGCCCTACGCCGACAAGGTCCTGACTTTCGTCACCGGACAGTCTTCCGACACTCTGAAGGAAACGGCGGCCGGCATGCATTCTGAAACGAAGGACATCATTGCTCAAGTGATGCCCGGCGCCGAAGAAAAGCCGGTGAGCGATCTTTTCGGCCGGACGCAGGAAGGAGCTGGGGCGGAGGCTGAAGGCGTATTCTCGCTTCTCGGCCGTTTCGGCGACATCGTCATCAGTCAGGTGAAGGACATCAGCGTGCCATGCATGGCCGTGAGCGCGATGAAAAAGAGCGGCATGATGACGTCGACCGCCTTCGACGAGGCCTGTGCCAAACCGGCTCAGGCCGGTGATCCGCAAGACTGAGGGCGGACGGTTCAGAACGCGGAAGAAACAAGGGCCGGCGGACAGTGTCCGCCGGCCCTTCGTAATCAGATCAGATCAGCCGCTCAGCGCAGAAGCAGTTCGTTCATGAGTTTCACGAAGGCGCCCGGATCCTTGAGCGCGCCCTGATCGGCGAGCATGGCCTGTTCGAGGATGAAGTCCGACCACTTGGCGAAGCGGGCGTCGTCCGTTTCGGCGGCGGCCTTCACGAGAAGCGGGTGCTGCGGATTGATTTCGAGCACGAACTTCTCTTCCGGTACCGTCTGACCTGCGGCTTCGAGCATACGGCGCATCTGGGCGGTCATCATCTGGTCCTGACGGCCGACGATGCAGCTCGGGCTGTCGACGAGACGGGCTGTGACGCGCACGTCGGTGACGCGCTCGCCGAGCGCCTTCTTCATGCGTTCGACGAGGCCCTGGCTTTCCTTGGCGGAGGCTTCGCGCTTTTCTTCCTCTTCCTTGTCGGCGAGATCGCCGAGCTTCAGGTCGTTTGCGGTGACCGGCACGAATTCATGGCCGTCGAATTCGGTGAGGCTCTGCATCATCCACTCGTCGATGCGCTGCGTCATGAGCAGGACTTCGACACCCTTCTTGCGGAAGGTTTCCAGATAGGGGCTGCTCGCGGCGGCGTCGTAGCTCGACGCGGTCAGGTAGTAGATGTTCTTCTGCTTTTCAGGCATGCGGGCGACGTAGTCCGCAAGGCTCACGTTTTCCTCGGCGGTGCCCGACTTCGTTGAGGCAAAGCGCAGGAGCTTCATCACGGCTTCGCGGTTGCTCCAGTCTTCGACCGGACCTTCCTTGAGGACGTTGCCGAACTGCTTCCAGAAGAGAGCGTACTTGTCGGCATCCTTGCTGAGCTTCTCGAACATGTCGAGCGTGCGCTTCGTCAGGGCCTTCTTGAGCTTCTGCGTGATGCGGCTTTCCTGCAGGAGTTCGCGCGAGACGTTGAGCGGCAGATCGGCCGTGTCGACAAGACCGCGCACGAAGCGCAGATAGTTCGGCAGGAACTGTTCGGCGTCATCCATGATGAAGACGCGCTGCACGAAGAGCTTGAGACCGTGCTGCTTGTCGCGGGTGTAGAGATCCCACGGGGCCGTCGACGGCGCGTAGAGAAGGGACGTGTATTCCATTTCGCCTTCAACGCGGTTGTGGGCCCAGCAGAGCGGATCCTCGTAGTCGTGCGTGAGGTGCTTGTAGAACTCCTTGTACTGCTCGTCGGTCACGTCCTTTGGCGGGAGCGTCCAGAGCGCGCGGGCGTCGTTCACCTGCACCCATTCCCACACGGCGGGCTTCTTTTCGCCGTCCTTTTCCTCGGACTCGGGCGTCTTTTCCTCCCAGAGCCAGACCGGGGTGGAGATGTGGTCGGAATACTTGGTGATCGCTTCGCGCAGACGCCAGGCGGTGAGGAAGTCCTTGTCCTCGCCCTTGAGGTGCAGCGTGATTTCCGTGCCGCGGTCTTCTCGGGTCACGTTTTCGGACGTGTAGGTGCCCGCGCCTTCGCTTTCCCACTTGACGGCTTCTTCCGGACGGGCGCCGGCCGCGCGGGAAATGACCGTGACCTTGTCGGCCACGATGAAGATCGGAAGAGCACACGTCTGAACTCCAGTCACAT
>JAGBFJ010000072.1 GCA_017936545.1 Sutterella sp. | reverse complement strand
GACGCGCCACAATTTGCGCCACAATTGCGGGCTTGCCCGCCCATGTCCCATGGGCGGGGATGCCCAGCGGCGAGCGCAATTCTGGATCTCAGCACTCTACCCCTAAAGTAATACATCAGCACGTAACTTTACGAAGTGCCATAAAAAAGCCGCACTCTCGTGCGGCCTTCGGCGATCGGTCTGTACCGATCATCTCATCTGCTGTGTCTTACTTCTGCTGGTTTTCCATGCGGCGGGTGAAGTCGATCGACTCACGAAGTTCCTTGCCGGCACGGAAAGCAACGACGTAGCGGGCGGGCGCATACACGCTTTCACCCGTACGCGGATTGCGGCGCTGACCGCCCTGGCGATACTTCGTGGTGAAAGAGCCGAAGCCGCGGATTTCGACACGGTTGCCGGACACCAGAGCGTCCTGAAGCGAATTCAGGATCGTCTTGAAAACGGCGCGGGTTTCCGTCGGCGCAAGACCGGGAACCCAGTAAACCAGATCGTCGGCGAGATCGCGGCTGGTAATTTCGATTCTTTCCTTGTCAGACATGCTGTCATCCTTATGTCATTGTCCTGCGGTCTCCGGCATCCCGCTCTCGGCGCCGAGTGCGCCTGCCGTTGGGATCATGTGCCGCGGCCGCCCGAAACAGGCCTCCGTGGCCGCTTCGGCTTTCATTCTGTGCTAAAAAAGGAAAAGCACCCTGACGGGTACTCATCTTTCTTAAAAATCAGGTGTGCAACGCACCGTGATGCGTATCATACCTGATCGGCGGCAAATTTTCCGATCCATCTTTACGTCAGGGCAAATCTTGCTCGAAATCCGGGCTTCGGCCTGTGCCGTAGCGGCCTGAAAGCACCTTTCCTGCAAATATGTTGCGCAAAATGACCGATTTCAGGAAATTGGACGCGCGACCTGCTACAATGCGCGTTCGCGCGCCTTTAGCTCAGTCGGTTAGAGCAGGCGACTCATAATCGCTTGGTCGCTGGTTCAAGTCCAGCAAGGCGCACCAGACAGGAAGGCCGTCGCGGCGTCAGCTGCGTCGGCCTATATTTTTCTGCCCGCGTTCAGCGCCTGCCGGGGGAGACTTCAAGCCGCACGTCAGGATTCGCTCCGTCATGGAACGGTATCCGATCGACGGATGCGGTACTGCATGCCCTTCTTCATCGGTTCCCTCCTCTCTCTCCGCATTCGCACCATTGTTGTCAAGCAGATGCATTCCGTCAAATCCACGATCGGAATGCTCTGAATCATCTGTTCACAAGCCATCTCCAGAAGCTCTCAGGCGGATTACGGAATCAACCTCTTGACTTATTTTCTATGGCAAAACATAATCTTTATGAAACATCCGGAAGGGTAACCCTCCACTGAATGCTCCCGGATCTTGTTTCTCAAGATCCCTCCTACGAATAATCATTTTTTCAAACGGCTTATCTCAAGCCTCAGTCATGACCATCAGTCACACTTTCGAACGCCCGATTGATCAGTCGCTTTTCGATCTGCTGAAGACGCTTTCAGAGCTGTCGA
This sequence comes from Sutterella sp., assembly GCA_017936545.1. Lineage (GTDB taxonomy): Bacteria > Pseudomonadota > Gammaproteobacteria > Burkholderiales > Burkholderiaceae_F > Sutterella. The sequence goes on along the minus strand of JAGBFJ010000072.1, from coordinate 656 downwards.
GCGAGGCGGAATCCGAAAAAGTGTTTTCAGAAGCTGAAAACCTCATCGCCCGCGGTGCCGACGTCAATGCAAAAGCCGTGAACTCTAATATTCCGGAAGGCCGTCTGCCTGCATGCATTTTTGAGGAATGGAGCTACAATCCGCCGTTTCAGAAGCTCGCGCTGACGAGGATTCTTCTGGCATCCGGCTTCGATCCCGGCCTCGACGGCGGCTTGAACGGTGCGCTCACTCTGGCACACTACATCAAGCTCAGTTTTCCAAACAATGAGTTTCTGAGCGGTCTTAAGGCACTTCTTCGAGCCGGCTGCGATCCTTCCCGCGAATGCCTTCTTTTCGACGATGAATTTTTGCCGGACAGCGCTCTTTCTTATTTAGACGATGACTTCGGCGACGTTTTCCTGATTGATCATGATTTCCCGACCATGCTCGGTCTGTCAGCCGCCCGCTTCTGTCTGCAGAAATGCATAGAGCGCCGTAATTATGAGACTGTCGGCCTCATTACCCAGGCTTTAAAGCCCAAACTCCCGGGAACTTCCAAAATTCTTCAATAAAAATCAGGCTTTGGCCTGATTTTTTGTGGTATATGTGTTATAATATGTATACGTTACACAAGCTATTTTTGTTGCAAAGAAATGTCACCTACCGACGACGATAAG
>JAGBFJ010000071.1 GCA_017936545.1 Sutterella sp. | reverse complement strand
GACGCGCCACAATTTGCGCCACAATTGCGGGCTTGCCCGCCCATGTCCCATGGGCGGGGATGCCCAGCGGCGAGCGCAATTCTGGATCTCAGCACTCTACCCCTAAAGTAATACATCAGCACGTAACTTTACGAAGTGCCTTTTTTTTGCCGGCGTCCGCACCGTTCGCGGATTGAAATTTCCGTGATTCGGCGCAGTGAAATTAGGCGTTTTCTCCGAGAGTATTACCGACTGCGCCGCAGCGCATCCCTGTAAATTAACTGAATATCCGTCCGCCGCAGCGGTCCGGACCTTTCATCAGCACTGAGGGACATTCATGCAAGCCAATTACACACTCAATCTTCCGCACTATTCCGTCGGCCCCGACGCCTACAGCCTGGTCGGCGACGTCATCAGGCCCTACGGCCGGAAGGTTGCGGTGATCGGCGGCGAAACTGCACTCTCCAAAGCCCAGGCGCCGCTGCTGGCAGCCCTTGAAAATGCAGGCGCTGAAGTGGTTGACCTGACCGTCTACGGCCATGACGCCACGATGACCAACGTGAACCTGCTGAAGGCCCGTCCGGGCGTTCAGGCCGCGGATCTTCTCTTTGCCGTCGGCGGCGGACGCTGCTGCGATACGGTGAAGACGCTTGCCGACATCATCGGGAAGCCCTGCATCACCTGTCCGACGGTGGCTTCCAACTGCGCGCCGGTCTCCGCTGTCACAGTGCTTTACAAAGATGACGGCAGTCTTGACCGCTATCATTTTGCCCGCAGCTGTCCCGCACACTGCTTCATCAACACGTCCGTGATTCTCGACAGCCCCGAAGATCTCTTTTGGGCAGGCATCGGCGACGCGCTTTCCAAGCAGATCGAAGTGCTCTACACCTCTCGCGGACGCACTCTCACGCATACTCCTCTTCTCGGCGTGCAGCTCGCCCGCGCCTGTCAGGATCCGATTCTGACGTTCGGCAAAGCCGCTCTCGAAGACTTCCGGGCCAAGAAGGCCACGCACGCCTTCACCGAAACCGTGCTCGACATCATCGTCTCGACAGGCATCGTCTCGAATCTCGTCACTCACACCGAGTACTACTACAATTCGTCGCTCGCGCACTGCTTCTACAACGCATCGATGTCGCTTCCCTCCGGACACGAACATCTTCACGGCGAAGTCGTTTCGTTCGGCAACCTGGTGCTGCTCGCCTACGACGGGCAGGAAGATCTGCTCGCTCAGTTCCTCGACTTCAACGTCTCTCTCGGTCTGCCCGTCACGCTGGCTCAGGTCGGAATTACGAAGGAGGCCGAACTTGAAACACTTCTTGACACGGCTGAAACCCTCAAGGAATGGTCTCTCGGTCCGGCCGTGACCGACCGGGCCCGCTTCCGCGAAGCCGTTCTTTATGTCGATGCGGCCGGCCGCGCACGGCTGACCGCCTGACCTCCGACATTCCTTCGTGCCGCAGGACGCTTACGGACTGCGGCATTGCTGTCTTCAGAGATCCGGCCGTTCGTCCCTCTGCGAACGCGCTGTCGGCATACAATCAGAAGGCTCGGACACTCCCTCTCCGGGCCGCCCCCTGCCAATCGGAATGCTTCTCATGCCGAATCTTGAAACCCTGACCAGAAGCGTGCTCGACGGCCGAACGCTGACGCTTGATGAAGCCGTCTGGCTTGCCGAGGAATGCGATGCCGAAGAACTCTTCAAGGCTGCTCACGCGCTGACCCATGCGCTGGCGCCCAGACGCTTCAATCTCTGTACCATCGTCAATGCTAAATCCGGCCGCTGCGGAGAAGATTGCCGATGGTGCGCTCAGTCATCCCGCTATCAGACAGGCGTGAAGGTCTTTCCGATCATCGACAGGGCGCGCAGCCGTGCCGGCGCTGAACGTGCCGCCGAACTCGGCATTTCCCGCTTCTCCTATGTCACCAGCGGCCGAAAACTCTCCGCGCGAGAACTTCGGGAGGTTCATGCGCTCGCCGCATCGGACCGGGATGTGCCCGGCATCGAACTCTGCGCTTCGCTCGGGCTTCTTACTCAGAAGGAACTTCGAGAGCTGAAGGATGCCGGTCTCGTCCGATACCACTGCAATCTTGAAACCGGTCCGGCATTTTTCTCCAAAGTCTGCTCAACGCATACGCAGACCGACAAAATCGCCACGCTGAGGGCAGCACGGCGCGTCGGTCTGGAAATCTGCTCGGGAGGACTGTTCGGCATGGGCGAAACCATGCGGGACCGCGCCGAGCTTGCACTGCTGCTGCGCTCTCTCAGCGTGCCTTCGATTCCCCTCAACTTTCTGGTGCCGATTCCGGGAACGCCGCTGGAAAACCAGCCGCCCCTCAGCGACGAGGAAGTGCTCCGCATCGTCGCGCTCTTTCGCTTCGCCAATCCGACCGCCTATCTCCGATTCGCCGGCGGCCGCATGCGGCTTTCATACGAAACAGTGCGCCGCGCCCTCTGGATCGGCGTCAACAGCGCCATTACCGGCGATCTTCTCACCACCTGCGGCAGTGCCGTCGAAGAAGACAGAAAACTCGCAGCAGCAGCCGGCTACATCGTCGAATAGCTGAAAAACACCGCAAAAAAAGCACCGAAGCCTTCCGGCCCGGTGCTTTTTCTTTCTCTCAGACGGCCGCCCGCTCGCGGCCGCGCGCGCTCATTTCAGGAGCAGATCGGTGCCGGCTTCGCACATGCCTCCGATTGCCCAGCCCATCCCCTTGAGGACGATGGCCAAAAATGTCAGAAAAACGATAAAAAGAAAAACTCTTGCAATAAACGTCTGACGGAATCTCATACGGCCTCCTTTCCCGCAGCGGAGCAGCAGGCGCTTTTCCCGTAAAGCGCGATGGTTTTCCTTACTTTGATTGTCGCTGATCGGTGTGTATTTGTCATGATTTTTTCGAATGTATAACGGGTTAACACCTATATCGAAAGAGACAGTTTGCCGAAACCGGTCGGCTCGCGGCTATGATTGGCTTTTATTCATCGGACGCACTCGTGAAGAAAGCCTTTCTGCAGCTTCATCTGTCCATTCTTCTCGCCGGCTGGACGGGTATTTTCGGCAAGCTGCTTCTGCTCTCCGCCGGTCTGCTCGTTTTCTGGCGCATCGTGATTGCAGGGGCGTGTCTCTGGCTCTGGGCCGGCCTCACCAAACGCATCGAGCCGGTGCCGCCCGGGGACAGACGCGGAATCATGCTCGTCGGCGTTCTCCTCGCGCTGCAGTGGACGTTCTTTTACGCTTCGATCAAGGCGTCGAACGTCTCCATCGGCGTCGTCGCCTTTTCATCCGTCGGCTTTTTTACCGCCATTCTTGAGCCTCTCATGAACGGCCGGCGCATCTCGCTGAAGGAAGTCCTGTTTTCCTTCGTCACCATTGCCGGCATTTCTCTCATCTTCCATTTTGATGCGCAGTATCGGCTGGGCATTCTTCTCGGCCTCGCAAGCGCGGCTGCATCGGCGCTCCTGGCCATCTACTTCAAGCGCTACCGGGCCAAATATTCAAGCGTCACGGTCATGAGCTGGCAGCTGCTCGGCGGTTTTCTGTTTGCACTCGCCGCACTGCCCCTCTATCGGTCCTTCATGCCGCCCGAACCCTTTTTCCCGGGCTGGCCCGACATCGTATATCTGCCGATCTTCGCGATCTTCTGCACGCTCTTCATGTACATCCTGCAGATTCAGTCGCTTGAGCACATCTCCGCCTTTACGGTCAATCTCTCCTACAACCTCGAACCGATCTATTCGATCATTCTTGCGATGATTCTCTTCGGAGAAGCCCGCGATCTCGGCCTATCGTTCTACGCCGGCGTCGCACTGATCGCTCTCTCGGTGGCGCTGCAGACGGCAAGCGTCATGCGTGAAAGGAAACGGCTCTCCCGCCGGAAGACGGAATCGGCGGCAGCCGGTTAAGGACGCATCATCCGAACGGACCAAAAACGGGATGCCTCCGCAAGCACTTGACGATGCTAGCATTTAGCCTCTCTCTGATTCCCGAATTCGGAACGACCAAATGCATCTTCACTCTCTGCGGGCCGCCCTTTTTGCGGTCCTCGCCGCTTCCGCCTGCGCCTGTGCAGCCGAAGCCGTGCGAATTGAATCCATCGGCTACGCCCCCGAAACGGTCGTTGCCGGCGAAACCCTCACGCTCAACGGAGCGGGTCTGCGCAAAAAAATCTTCTTCAAAGTCTATGCTGCCGGGCTCTATGTCCGTTCGCCGCAGCATGACGGCGCCGCCGTCATGGCCGAAAAGGCACCGGCCCGCGTGCGCCTCGGCCTGCTTCGGAACGTCTCCGGAGAAAGCTTCATCAGCGCGTTGGACGACGGTCTGCGCGCCAATCTCACGCCTAAAAGTGAAAAAGCCGTTGCAAAGGAACTGGACGAACTTCGGGCTCTGATGAAAAACATCGGCGACGTGAAGGAAAACGATCTGGTCGATTTCGACTTTGATCCGGCCCGAGGCACTGTCGTCAGTCTCAACGGACTGCCTGTCGGCAGCGCCATCGGAGGCGGAAGAGCGCTTTACAATGCCGTCCTCGCCATCTGGCTCGGCCCGAAAGCGATCGACGACACTCTCAAGGCCGGCATGTTGGGCGGAAAATAATCCGCTCAGACAGAAGCACTCCGGCCGAGCGGGCCGGCTTCAGCCTCCCCGCAGTTTCCTCAGAAAGCGCTTGGCCGTGCCGCAGGCATAGCCGAGCGCGTAAAACCGCTCTGCCATCGAATGGATGATGAGCTCGATATCAGGCATCGGCGGCAGCTTGTCCGCGATGTAGCCCCTGAGCTCCTCGCGCAGCACCTCCTCCGCCGGACGGTTCCGCATTTCGGCAACGGCCCTCAGCGCGCGCATGGCTTCCGGCGACAGCCGGCCCATCACTTCGCGGGTCAGATCGGGAGCATGCTCCTCCAGCGGGCTGCGACGGTATTCGCTCACGATTCCTCCTCCGAGAGCGCGCGCAGCATGAGCGAGAGTGAAGTGAGCTGAAGCTGGGCCTCAAAAATCCGGGCGCAGGCTTCCGGCAGATTCTCGGCAGAATGCGCCACGGTGAAAAGCCGGTTTTCTTCGTCCATCGACACGCCTCGGTCGATCCATTCGGCGCGAACGGCTTCCCAGACCGGCGTCTCCATCAGCACATCGGCGCCGCCCGCACGGGCTGCGGCCTCTCCGGCGTCGTGAACTAGCGAACGTCCGCCGTCGAGCGGACGGACATGCACCCGAACCGCATCCTGGGTGCCGGGAAACGTCATCGGCGAAATCACAAGATCGTCCTGACGTCCGGCCGGGCCGAGACTCGGGCGGACCTGGAGAAAACTCTGAAGGGCATCAAAGTTGAGCATAGGAAGGGCTCCGCTAGAAAAGGCTGAAAAGAAGAAAGGCGGCACCGCGTGTCGTGTGCCGCCCGTGTCTTCAATACTAGCAGGACCAGGCCTTGCGCATCAGGTCTGACGCCGGAAAAAACCGTCATTCGAAACGCGTGCCGCTGAAGGCTCTCGACAGGAGCGCCGTCCTCAGTCGAAATCCATCGGCGCTCCGGTAAAAAGCTGTCCCCACATGCCGGCGAGCTGCCCGATCGCCTGCTGGGCTTCGGGCGACGAGAGGCCGCCTCGGCGCGTGATTTCCCGAGCCAGGTTTTCCGCATCCTCGGCAAAAAGCGATGCCGCGTGGGTGAGCACCTGACGGCCCGAATGGCCGTGGTACTTGAACGCGTCGGCGAGATAATCGGTCAGACCGCCCCTCTCGTGCCATTCGTCGTCGCACTCGTAGTGGCTGTTGCCGCCGGAGAAGGTCGCCACCAGCCAGCTGACAAGTTTGTCCTTCGCCGCTTCGAATTCCTCGTCCGACATCATGCCGGCCTGCTGCTGCGCGCATCGCATCGTCATGTTGCGAACGGCGCTGGCAAAAATGCTTCCCGTCACCTCGCAGCTGAGAAGATTGGGAAGTCGGGCTGCCTTCGAACTGAAATCTCCGCAGCAGCCTCGTCCGCAGTTGGATCCGCATCCGCTCATATCATTTCCCTCGGATCAGCCGGTCAGTTGAGCTCGCTGCGCGTGCGGCCGACAAACAGGTTCGACCATTGCGCGGCAAGCGCCTCGGTCTCGGTCTTCAGCAGTTCGGGCGTAAAGTCCTCGCGCTGACCGAGCGCATTGATGAGTCTGTAGACATCCTGCAGGAAGGCGCGGCAGACGCCGACGAGAACGGCCCGGGGATTGTTCGGATCCGCATCCTTCGGCAGGTGGGCGGGATCGCATTTTTCCGGAGCCTGCTTCTGAAGCATCTCGACGAGAGCCGCCCCCTTCTTCGGGAGCGCAATGCGGCAGGCATCGTTTTCATCCATCAGCGTCCTTGCCAGATGACGCGCCAGCGCATCGTCGGCTTCGGCGGCCTCGTCGCCCGTCATCGTCTTCATGGCCACCGAACGCATATGGCTCAAAATGTCCCACATGCAGGAGAGAAGGAGCTTCTCAAGCTCGTCGGCGCCGAGCATCAGCGGCTCGGCCTTGGTTTCCGTCTTTTCAGTCATTGTCCGCCTCAGCTTCGTCGGTATCGGCCGGCTCGGCATAGTCGCCCAGAATCATTTCGGCCCAGGTTCTGAAATGCGCCGCGAAGAGCTCGTCATGAAGCACGCCCTTCAGAATCTCCTTCGGATCCTGCGCGCCGTTGGTTTCTCCCCAGGCTTCGGCGATGGAGGCGGCTTCCTGGAAACACGTCATCACGGCCAGCGCCAGCAGATTTTCATCTTCGGCGAATGCCGCGCGGTCCTCTTCCGGCATTTCATCGATCAGATCAGCCATCTGAACGCGTAGCGCGGCGCCCGCCTTGGCGGGATCCCAGCCGGCTGGGAGCTCCAGAGCATCGGTGCGGCCCATGAAAATGGAAGCCACGCCGAACACAATGCCTGCATAGGCATTGGGGTCGCCGTCCGTCATCATGATGTAGACGGCATCCCGCGCGCTGTACATCAGAATGTCGGCCAGCACAGCAGGATCGGCGATCCGGGGAAGCGCCACGACGGCGCCCGACTGGTGGGTCGATTCGTTCATGAAAAATCTCGGTTGATGCGGCCGAATTCGGCCGGCGTTCGTCTGCGAAGCGCCTTCGCGCTTCGGTCTGAATCTGAAATTATAACGGCCTTAAAAGCATGAACCCGGCACGCAGGCCGGGTTCATCGGATTATCAGAGCGCCGAAGAAATCAGGCCTTCGGAGGAAGCGCCGAATTCTTCGATTTGACGCCGTCGACAATCTTCATCGCCGACGAGATCAAAGTCGACATATCCCCGAGATTTCCGGGCACGATCAGCGTGTTGCCGGTCTTCGCGAGCTGCGAGAAGGCTTCGACGTACTTTTCGGCCACCTGGAGATTGACGGCGTTCATGCCGCCTTCTTCGTTCGTGGCGGCCGCCACCCGGCGAAGCGCTTCGGCCGTAGCCGTGGCAATGGCGAGCGTAGCGGCAGCCTGACCTTCCGCCTTGTTGATTTCCGCCTGCTTCTCGCCCTCGGACTTGGCGATGGCCGCTTCCTTGGCACCCGTGGCGAGATTGATCTGCTCGAGCTTGCGGCCTTCGGACGAAGCCACGACGGCGCGCTTTTCGCGTTCGGCCGTGATCTGCTGCTGCATGGCCTGAAGAATGACGGCGGGAGGCGTCAGGTCCTTGATTTCATAACGAAGAACCTTCACGCCCCAGTTGAGCGCCGCTTCGTCAATCGCGGACACGACCGACTTGTTGATGAGGTCTCGTTCCTCGAATGTCTTGTCGAGTTCCATGCGGCCGACGACCGAACGAAGCGTCGTCTGCGCGAGCTGCGTGATGGCGACGACATAGTTGGACGTTCCGTAGGAAGCACGCTGCGGATCAGTCACCTGGAAAAAGAGGACGCCGTCAACCGTCAGCTGCGTGTTGTCGCGGGTGATGCAGACCTGGCTCGGCGTATCGAGCGGAATTTCCTTGAGGGAATGCCGATAGGCCACTCGGTCGACAAAAGGAATGATGAAGTTCAGTCCGGGATTGAGCACGGCATGAAACTTGCCGAGACGCTCGACCACCCAGGCGGTCTGCTGAGGCACCACCTTGATGGACTGCCAGGCAAAAAGGATTGCGACAAGCGCAAGCACGAGCGTGAAAACTAGAAAGCCGCTGACAGGCACCATCTCAGATTCTCCTAAAGTTGTCTACTGAGTCACGGACGTGAGGACGAGCTGAGTCCCGTCGACGCGCAGAATGCGCCAGATGCCGGGCTGAAGCCGTCCGGTCTCCGCACGAGCGGTCCAGGGCGCGCCGCGGTACTGCACGACGGCCGTTCCGTCATCAGCCACGTCGGCAACGGTGACGTGCCGTCCGGCATCAAGCGCCATCAGTTCGTCGGCAGGATCGTTCTGCGGCCTGCGCCGCATGCGGATAAGAACGGCGCCCAGAAGGGTCGTCAGCGCGCAGACGGCAAGCTGCCACGACAGCGTCAGACCGAACCAGGCCACTGCTCCCGCCGCTGCGGCCGCAACGGCCACGGCGAGAAGATAGACCGAACCGATCATCATTTCGACGCCCGCCGCGGCGAGCGCCAGCACGAACCAGATCACAGCCGGAGAAACCGCCATCGGCTCTTCCTCCAAGAAACAAAGCCCGGCAACCGCGCCGGATGTCAGCCTCAATCTAGCACAGAGCGACGGCGCCTGCCCGTAGCTGCTTCAAAACTGCCGGGCGCAAAAAGCCCCGGAGACCGTGAAGGAACTCCGGGGCCCGTATCAGTTCAACGCCCTATTACTTGGCAAGACGGCGCCACGTGTCGACGACCGTGTCGGGGTTGAGCGAGATCGACTCAATACCCTGTTCCATCAGCCAGGCGGCGAAGTCGGCATGGTCGGAAGGACCCTGACCGCAGATGCCGACATACTTGCCCTTTTCGCGGCAGGCCTTGATGGCCATGGCGAGAAGCGCCTTCACGGCATCGTTGCGTTCGTCGAAGCTGGCAGCGACGAGACCGGAGTCGCGGTCGAGGCCGAGCGCGAGCTGAGTCATGTCGTTCGAACCGATCGAGAAGCCGTCGAAGTATTCGAGGAACTGGTCGGCAAGCACCGCATTGGACGGGATTTCGCACATCATGTTGAGGCGCAGGCCGTTGTCGCCGCGCTTCAGACCGTGGGAAGCCATGATTTCCGTGCAGCGCTTGGCTTCGTTCACCGTACGGACGAACGGAATCATCAGTTCGACGTTGGTGAGACCCATTTCATCGCGCACGAACTTCATGGCACGGCATTCCATCGCGAAGCATTCGGCGAACTGATTCGCAATGTAGCGGGAAGCGCCGCGGAAGCCGAGCATCGGATTTTCTTCTTCAGGTTCAAAGAGCGCGCCGCCGATCAGCTTGCGGTATTCGTTGCTCTTGAAGTCGGAGAGACGAACGATGACCTTCTTCGGATAGAAGGCGGCGGCAATCGTCGCCACGCCTTCGGCGATCTTGCGTTCGAAGAATTCCTTCGGGCTGGCGTAGCCGGCGGAAAGACGTTCGGCGGCATCGCGCAGTTCACTCGGAATGTTCGGGTAGTTGAGCACAACCATCGGGTGAATTCCGATGTTGTTGTTGATGATGAACTCAAGACGGGCAAGACCCACGCCCTTGTTCGGGATCGCCTGGAATTCAAAGGCGAGCTGCGGGTTGCCGACGTTCATCATGATCTTGACCGGGATTTCCGGCAGCGCGCCGCGCTGAACTTCTTCCACTGAGACGTCCTGGAGACCTTCGTAGATGTTGCCGGTATCGCCTTCGGCGCAGGAAACCGTCACCGGGCTGCCTTCCGTCAGGCATTCCGTCGCATCGCCGCAGCCGACCACGGCCGGGATGCCGAGTTCGCGGGCGATAATGGCGGCATGGCAGGTACGGCCGCCGCGGTTCGTCACGATGGCCGAAGCCTTCTTCATCACCGGTTCCCAGTTGGGGTCGGTCATATCCGTGACGAGCACGTCGCCCGCCTGGACACAGTCCATTTCGGCAGCGCTTTCAACAATGCGCACCGGACCCATGCCGACCTTCTGACCGATGGCGCGGCCCTGGCAGAGGATGCGGCCCTTGGACTTGAGCGTGTAGCGAAGCTGCACGTCGGCCTTGTTCTGCTGGGACTTCACGGTTTCCGGACGGGCCTGAAGAATGTAGATCTTGCCGTCGATGCCGTCCTTGCCCCATTCGCTGTCCATCGGACGGCCGTAGTGCTTCTCGATGATGCGGGCGAACTTGGCGAGTTCGATCACGTCGTCGTCCGTGATGGCGAAGCGATGGCGGTCCTCGTCGCAGACGTCGACGGTGCGGACCGTACGGCCGGCGGACTTGTCGGATTCGAATTCCATCTTGATGAGCTTCGAACCGAGCGTCTTGCGGATGATCGGGAACTTGCCGGCATCAAGGATGGGCTTGTGAACATAGAATTCGTCGGGGTTCACAGCGCCCTGAACAACAGTTTCGCCCAGACCGTAGGAAGCAGTGATGAACACCACCTGGTCGAAGCCCGATTCCGTGTCAAGCGTGAACATCACGCCGGCCGCACCCTTGTCGGAGCGGCACATGCGCTGAACACCGGCGGACAGAGCCACTTCGGCGTGCGTAAAGCCCTTGTGAACGCGGTAGGAGATGGCGCGGTCGTTGTAGAGGGAGGCGAAGACCTCCTTCATGTGCTTGAAGACGGCGTCGATGCCGACGACGTTGAGCACCGTTTCCTGCTGACCGGCAAAGGAGGCGTCGGGCAGGTCTTCCGCCGTGGCGGAAGAGCGGACGGCAACCGAGATTTCTTCCTGACCGTCCTTGAGCCATTCGTAAAACTCGCGGATTTCCTTTTCGAGTTCGGCGGGGAAGGGAGCCGATTCAATCCAGCCGCGGATTTCCGCACCGGCTTCGGCAAGCGCCTTGACGTCGTCAACGTCGAGCGAAGCAAGACGTTCGGCGATGCGTTCTTCCAGACCGCCTTCGCGAAGGAAGAGGCGGAATGCTTCGGCCGTGGTGGCGAAACCGTCCGGCACGCGGATGCCGGCGCTGGTGAGCTGGCTGAGCAGTTCGCCGAGCGAGGCGTTCTTGCCGCCGACGCGATCAACGTCGGTCATGCGAAGCTGACTAAAGGGGAATACGTAACGACCCTGTACCATGCTTGTCCTCATAAGCCCATCATCCTGGGCGGTGTATCAATTCGGGGCTGATTTTACCTGTTCGGCGTGCGCTCTGGGGCGCAAAACGAGGTTGAACTGACAGTTTTTTGAGGAATTCTTTATGTTGAGGCAGGATTTGCTCTGCTTATCGGCCCATTCGGCATGCCGGCCTAGCCTCAACAGGCGGCATCCGAAGGATTGCTCGGACGCGTCAAACCGCTACAATGAACAGGACCTGCAATATATATAAAGGCATCAGGCCCGCTCCGGAACCGCCCGGACGCCGCCGAACCATCACGCCAGGAGGATCCCGTGGTCACTCAGCAGCTTCAAAATTTCGCCCGACAGTCCGTCTTCGACGCCCTTTCCGGGCTTTTCATCAGGCCCGAGGACGAAGGCACCGTCCGCCGCTATCAGTCGGCGCTCTCCGCCGCTGCGGCGCTTGCCGCCGAAATCGGCACCGACAGCAAGCCGTTCGAGCATGCGCTTGTGACGCCCAAACCGAAGCCCGTCGAACTCGAGCGCGAATACGCCCGGCTCTTCCTCGGAGTCGGCGCGGAAACGGTGCCGCTCTGCGAATCCGCCTGGACAAGCCCGCAGCAGATTCTCTGCCAGGAAGCTCAGCTCGAATGCCGCAAAGCATATCTCGAAGCCGGTCTTGAAACCGCCGGACTGCTCGGCGTTCCCGAAGACCACCTCGGCATGCAGCTCGGCTTCATGGCCGTTCTTATTCTGAAGGAGGATACGGCGGGCGCCGCCAAATTCTTCGCCGAGCATCCCGCCAGGTGGCTACCGGGCTTTGCAGAAGCGCTTCGTCTCCGAGGCGACGCCGTATTCTTCCATCAGGTCGCGGATGTTCTCGACGCCCTCTGCGAAATGGAAAAACTTATCTCCGAGCAGAGCGCCTGAGCAGTATCTCCTCTTTTCGCCGAAGAGGACATTCGTTAGAATCAGGGTTTTCGCCCCTCTTCTTTACGGACCACTATGACTGACTCTCCGAAGAGCAATGCATGCCGCCAGATCTTCATCGTGAGCGACGGCACGGCCATTACCGCCGAAACGCTGGCGCACTCGATCATGACGCAGTTCCCGGACCTCGTCTATCATCAGACGCGCATCCCCTTCGTCAACTCGGTCGAAAAGGCGCTCGAAACCGCTCAGCGGATCAACCGCGTCGAAAAGGAAGACGGTCTGCGTCCGATCATTTTCACGACCTTCGTTGATCCCGACATCATGCGCACCTTCAACGAACACGTGAGCGGTCACATCATCGACCTCTTCCGCAAGTTCGTCGGCCCTCTCGAAACGGAACTCGGCATGAAGAGCGCGCATTCGATCGGACAGAGCCACCGCATCCGCGACGACGCCAAGTACAACCGGCGCATCGCGGCCATCGACTACACGCTGCAGCACGACGACGGTCAGACCAACCGCGGTCTTGACGAAGCGGACGTCATTCTCGTGGGCGTCTCCCGCTCCGGCAAGACGCCGACGTCGCTCTTTCTGGCCATGCAGTTCGGCATCAAGGTGGCGAACTACCCTCTTATTCCCGAGGACTTCGACCGGGGCGCTCTGCCTGATGCGCTGATTCCGCTTCGCACGAAGCTTTTCGGTCTTTCCATCAAGCCCGAGCGTCTTTCGGAGATCCGCAACGAACGCCGTCCTAACAGCCGCTATGCGAGCATTGAAAACTGCCGCCGGGAAATTCAGGACGCCGAAAACCTGATGGCCCGCGAAGGCATCCGCTGGCTCAATTCCACGACGAAGTCGATCGAGGAAATCTCGGCGACCATCATGTCCGAACTCGGTCTCGACAAGCGCCGCAGCGGCTGATCTTTCAGACCAGCGTCTCGATATCCGCCGGAAGCGCCTCCCAGGGCCTTCCGGCTTTTTCGTCATAGGCCGAACGCCAGCCGAGCATGTCGAGCACGGCTGCATAATCCGCCTCGGGCGGCGCCGCAACGTCGATGACCTCGCCCGTCGCCGGATGAGAAAACGCCATGCGCACGCAGTGCAGCATCAGACGCTCGACGCCGAAATGAGCCGCCAGCGCCCTGTTGAGCGGACCCTTGCCGTAAGTCGCGTCTCCGATGATCGGATGGGCAAGCCATTTGAGATGACGGCGGATCTGATGACGGCGGCCGGTAAGCAGCTCCGCCGTCACCAGTGACAGTCTCGTCGTCTGATAACGGCCCGAAGGGACCGGCACTTCCGCAGCCGCGGCGGGAAAGAACACCGTCGCCGCCTCCTGCGCCTCCCTCTTCGAATGACGAAGATACGGATCCTCGGGCGGCACCAGCGGATGCCTGACAAGCACCGGCGAACCGATCGTGCCGCGCACGACGGCCGAGTATCGTTTTTTCATGCCGTCGGCCATCATCTGCCTGCCCAGAGCGCCCGCCGTCTCCTGATCGAAAGCAAAGACGAGCACCCCGGACGTTCCCCTGTCCAGTCTGTGAACGGGCCAGACGCGCCGGCCGAACGTCTCTCTGGCGCACTGCACGGCAAAAACGGTATCGCCGTTGGCGATTTCCGTGCGGTGCACGAGCATCTTCGCCGGCTTCGACACGATGCCGAGCACATCGTCCTCATAGAGCACGTCCAGCGGAACAATCGCATCGAACATAAAAAACTCCCGGCTTCGTCAGAAAACCGGGAGTTTATCAGGCGGACCGGCGAAGATCAGCCGAGATGACGTCTGACCATGTCGACGAAGACCTCGACGCCGAGCACGAGCTTCGAATCGTCAAAATGCATCGTGGCATTGTGCAGACCCGGTTCGGCTCCAACGCCGACACCGAAGTAGGCGGCCTTCATGGCCGGCTTGTGGAGCTTGAAGTGATGGAAGTCCTCGCCGCCGCCACCGCAGGGCTTGGCGAGCTTGTCGGCGCCGACGACCGTGCGGATGGATTCTTCAACTTCGGCAACGAGATCGTCGTCATATTCGGCGGCCGGGCAGCATTCGCCGAATTCAACATGTGCTTCGCCGCCGAGCGCGAGAGCGGTGTGTTCAGCGGCATTCTTCACCATGTCGACGAGCGCCTGCATGTCGGCGTTCGAGGAAGCACGCATGTCGAACGTGATCTTTGCGCGTGCAGGCACGGAATTCGTCGCACCCTGATCGGCATGGAACTGCGTCGCCTTCACGCTCCAGGCGGAGGCCGGATTGAGCCAGAGCGCCTGAACGGCCTGGACAACGGCGCAGCCGATATCGAGCGCATTGCGGCCGAGATGCGGGCGGGCAGCATGGCAGGAGCGGCCTTCGATCGTCACGTAGGCCGTGGTGGACGACGTGTGATTGACCGCGGCGCAGCAGGAGCCGAGCGGCAGGTCCTGAACCGGGCGGATATGGGCACCGAGCGCGATGTCCACATCGTCGACCATGCCGGAACGGATCACGGCCAGCGCGCCTTCAATGGTTTCCTCTGCGGGCTGGAAGAGAAGTTTGAGCGTGCCCTTCTTCACCTGGCCGACAAGACGGCTGGCGGCAGCAAGCAGCATGGCCGAATGGCCGTCGTGGCCGCAGGCATGAATCGCACAGGGCTTGCCGTCGATGACGAAGGGCAGCGCGTCCATGTCGGCGCGAAGCATCATGACGGGGCCAGGTTCGGCGCCGCGGATAATGCCGATCACGCCCGTCGTGCCGCCCACGTCCGTCACGGTTTCAATTCCGAGAGAACGAAGCTTGTCTGCGATGTAGGCGGCGGTCTTCACTTCATGAAGGGCCAGTTCCGGCATCTCGTGGAGTTCACGGCGCAGCTGCTGGGCATCAAGAATCTGAGTCATGGAGAATCCTGAAAAATCTGTCTTAGAAATGTAAAAGGCGTCAGGGCGTCCGGCCCTCAGGGCTCGAACAGCTTCCGGCATCACTGACTGCCGCATCATAGCGCTTTGCCGAAGACCTGTCAGCCGCCCTTTTGTCCCCATTTGCCGACAATTGATTTCAAACGGTTTAACCAGCGTCAACATATTGAAATCTCGGGAAAAGTACTCAGTCAAAATGCCGCACCGGAACCGACCTCGATCCTGCAATCCCTACGTGCCCAATACATTCCGCCGATTTCCCGGCAATGAAGGCTCTCCCTCAAGAATGTAACAATATATGTCCATTTTTGACAGAACCCGTTTCGATCTTTACGATGCTGTCAATTTAGCCGCGTGAACGACACCCGCCTTACCGGGTTGTGCCCGCGGCTTTTTCCTGAGTACTGACGGCAATTAGTTTTCGCAAAACGCGAAGGAGATGTTCTTAATGTCTACGCCAAACGCCCCCCTGACGATTCGCGACATGATCGAACCGGCCATCAAGGCCGCAGGCGGCTGGGTCAACACCCATGCTCACGCCGACCGTGCATACACCCTCAGCCCGGACGTGCTTGAAATGCGCCGCACCTGCACCCTTCAGCAGAAGTGGGACGCTCTTGACTCGCTCAAGCGCAATTCGACGGAAGAAGATTTCTACCGCCGTTTCTCGATGTTCTTTGAAAACCAGATTTCGCAGGGCGTGACCGCTCTGACGACGTTCGTCGACATCGACCCGCAGTCCGAAGACCGCGCCATCAAGGCCGGCCTGCGCGCCCGCGAACACTATCAGGATCAGCTGATCGTCAAGTTCGCCAACCAGACCCTCAAGGGCGTGATCCATCCGGAAGCCCGCAAGTGGTTTGACATCGGCGCCGATCTCGTCGACATCATCGGCGCACTCCCGAAGCGCGACGAACGCGACTACGGCAAGAGCGACGAAGCCTTCGACATCATCATGGAAACGGCCAAGAGCCGCGGCAAGATGGTGCACGCCCACGTCGACCAGTTCAACGAAAGCCTTGAATACGAAACCGAACAGCTCTGCCAGAAGACGATTCAGCACGGCATGCAGGGCAAGGTCGTCGCCATTCACGGCATTTCGATCGCCGCCCACTCCCGCGCCTACCGTCAGCGTCTCTACGCTCTGATGCGCGAAGCTCAGGTGATGATGATCGCCTGCCCGACCGCCTGGATCGACACGCCGCGCTCCGAGCAGATCGTTCCGATGCACAACTCCATGACCCCGGTGGACGAACTCGTTCCGGCCGGCGTCACCGTCGCGCTCGGCACCGACAACGTCTGCGACGCCATGGTGCCCTGGAACGCCGGTGACATGTGGCATGAAATGACCACGCTCGCCACGGGCTGCCGCTTCGACTATTTCGACGAACTCGTCAAGATCGCCACGATCAACGGCCGCAAGGCAATGGGCATCGCTTAATTTTCATCAGGAAGAGAGATAAATCAAATGTTCAAGTCCAGCATCGCAGACAACATCCTCGCCGAGCACCTCATCAACAACGGCGCGGTTTCCTTCCTGACGAAGCGCCCGATGCGCCTTAAGTCCGGTCTCATCACGCCGATCTACGTCGACAACCGCGTTCTGACGGCCTGCCCGGAAGCCTGGCGCGACATTCTTGAAACGATGGCCTCCAAGGTTGTCGAGCTCAGCCTGCAGTTCGACATCGTCGCGGGCGTCGAAGGCGCCGGCGTGTCTCACGCCGCCGCTCTCGCCTTCCGTCTCAACCGTCCGAGCATCTTTGTCCGTCAGTCCGCCAAAACCTACGGCAACAAGAGCCGCGTCGAAGGCTGCAGCGTCAAGGGCAAGCGCATTCTTCTGATCGAAGACCACATCTCGACGGGTCTCTCCCTTCTCTCCGCCGTTGAAGCCCTCAAGGCCGAAGGCGCCGAAGTGACCGACTGCCTCGCGATCACGAGCTTCGGCATCGACGAAACCCGCAAGCTCTTCGAAAAGGAAAACGTCCGCTGCCACGAAATGATCGACTTCCGCAAGGTGCTTGAAAAGGCCGTGGAAATCGGCAAGCTTTCCGGCGACGAAAAGGATATCCTCAACGACTGGCTCGCCAATCCGTGGACCTGGGCTGCCCGTCATGCCCTGACGCCGAGCGACAACGAAAACTAATCCGGCCGAACATCGCTTCGGAACCGCTTTGAAAAGAAGCCGCATGACCGTCACGGTCATGCGGCTTCTTGTTTTTGATCGTTTCCGCCCCCTGACGGGATAATCGCTGTCAGGGTGTGAAGTGTCTTCATTCCGTCGGCTTCAGGCGCTCCCGCTGAATAGCTTTCCCAGGCACAGCGAAACGCCCCGGCCGTCGGCCGAGGCGTTTCGCAGCTTGTTGCAGTTCAACGTTCCTATCACCCGGTCGAACCGAGGAGAGATGTTCGCTTGATGACCGATGTCAGTCGATGAGCCTCTTGCTCTGACCGGCCTCCGTCAGCCGGGGTGCTTCGACTCAAAGCACCCCGTGCGCTGATCGTCAGAGCTTGGCCAGATGCTGAGCAGCTAGGCGGGCGAACGTGACCGTACGGCCGCAGGCCATGCCGGTCGACAGATTCGGATACTCGTTGGCGAAGTAGCCGCCGCTGTCATTGCCGACGACGTAGAGACCGGGAATCGGGTTGCCTTCCGTATCGATGGCATTCATGTTCGTGTTGATCTGAATGCCGTCCATCGTGCAGAGCATGCGGCCGGTATTCTTGGCGCCGTAGAAAGGCGGCTTGTCGAGCGGTGACAGGCGGTGCTTTTCCTTGCCGTAGTCCAGGTCCTCGCCGATGCGGACAAGTTCGTTGTTGCGTTCGACGGTAGCCTTCAGCGCATCGGGCGGCAGGCCCAGCTGCTTGGCGAGATCTTCAATGGTGTCGGCCTTCTTCAGATAGCCCTTGGCAAGCAGATTCGGAATATGCTTGTCGCGGATCACCTTCCAGGGAATGTTGGGATCGGCGCCGTTTTCAAACGGGAAGAGACGAGAGCAGCCGTGCATCTTGAACTGTTCCGCATACTTCACCCAGTTGCTGTCGAACAGGGTGTAGTGGCAGTGATCCTTCAGATATTCGTCAGCGTGAAGAATGTTTTCGTACGTACCGGACTCATTCATGAAGCGCTTGCCTTCCGAATTGACCTTGAGCCAGGGATGAGAACCCATCCAGAACATGCCGCTGTCGCCGGACTTCATGGTTTCAACGCCGGGAACCTGATCGGGACGGATGGCGCAGCGGTCGAACATCATCATCGAGTGCGTCTCATCCATCTTGGCGCCGACCCAGAGGCAGGCACGGATGCCGTCGCCGTGAGCGCCGGGAAGCGCGTTGCTCAGACCGATGATGCGAAGGTTCCAGGGCTGAAGCGCTTCCATCATCTTGAAGTTCTGTGCGTAGCCGCCCGTGCAGACGATAACGCCCTTAGAAGCGTTGTAGCGCACATAGCGGCCGTCGCCGTCCTGAGCGATGCAGCCCGTCACGCGGCCGTTCTTCTTCTCAAGCTTAACCATGCGCATGCCGTAGTCAAAGCGGGCGCCGTGCTTGACGGCATAATCGCGAAGGATACGGTCGCCGTTGAGCGGCTTGCCCGTGCCGTCGTTCGTGCCGCGCCAGCGCGGAGAATGGCCCGTCGGGAAATGCTTGAAGCGCGTTTCGTCATTGGTGTCGCCGGATTCGTGCCAGAGTTCGACGCCGCGTTCAGCGAGACGGTCGCCGTACCAGTCAATGGCTTCGCCGGAACGGTCGTACCAAAGCTTCACAAGATCCTGCTGAATATGTCCGCCGGCGTACGTCGTCGCCATAGCGACGTATTCGAACTTGTCGATCTTCGTGCCCCACTTCTTCTGATAGCGGGAATTGGCTGCGCCGAGGTCGTCGCGGATACCCGTGCCGACCGTGAAGCGGTCGATGCCGATCACCTTGGCGCTGGCCTCCGCCGCCGAAGCCACGGCAAACATGCCGCCGGTGCCGCATCCCACCACGAGGATTTCAGTACTGTGAACGGCAGCGATGTCCTTTTCTGCAATCTCAGGCGCCTTGCCGAGCCAGTCGCCGTCATCCTTTTCGGCTTCTTCAGAAATCACTTCAACCGGGATCTCTCCCTTGGCCTGAGCGATGCATTTCGCCGCCGCCTTGCGAACGGCGCCGGACGTAATCGACGCGCCGGAAACGGCATCGATTTCCGCCGACTGACCAGCAAGCAGGGACTTCTTGAGCGATTCCGCCGCAGCCTGACCGATGGAGGGCGTTTCGTGCGACACATCGAGAACCACGTCGGTGATCCGGTCTCTGCTGAACGTCATCTTCACGACCACGTCGCCGATGCCGGCTGCCTTGGCACTGTATGTGCCGGGACGATACAGCCCGGCAGGCGCGGCAACAGCCGACACGGCACCGGATGCCGCAGCGGCCAGAGAAGCGCCGCCGGCAAGGCCGGTTCTCAGGAAAGAACGGCGGGAAAGAATGTTTTTCATGACTTCTCCTTCAGAAATGGCAGCCGATCGGCGGCTGCACGCTTTTGGTCCGGAGCTGAACTGTAGGACTCGGCCCAACTCCCGAGTCAAATAGAGACAAACCCTCGGAAATCGTGACTTGTCATGACGTAAAGGGGCCGGCATGAGACGGACTTTGGTTTCCGCCAAGCCTTAGAGCCGGAGTTCGGACGGCATTCCAAGCGGGACACAAAGGATTCCGTCAGTCTGTTCAAAAATTCTTATCTATTTGTTTTGCAATATAATTAATCAATCCCCTCTTCTCTCCTGCCGCGAAAGGAGACGCTGTCGCATGCCATCCTACAAAAATGCCGCCCAGTACCGTATCGGGGACTTCGCCCGCTTTTTGGGTGTTACACCCGACTTTCTCAAGCACTATGAGGAAAAAGGTCTGCTCGAAGCGCAGCACAGAAACAGCGGCTACCGTTTCTTCGGCTTTCAGGAAACCTTCAAGGTCGTGGAATTCATGCGTCTTCGCAATTACGGCGCTTCCGTTCGAGACATGGGAAGGATGCTTTGCACAAATGCCGAAGACGCCCTGAGAGCGCTTGACGACAAAGCCGCCGGCATCGAAAAAGAAATCGAACGCCAGCAGGCTCTGCTCGAAGAGCACCGTCTGATAAAAGCCTGGCTGGCCGAACGCCGCGGCAGGACTTCGGACTGGGAGGTCAGGGAAGCCGAAAACTTCTGGTTCCTGCCGCATTCCAACGGCCAGGCGTTTCTGAAGGATCCGCGTATCTACGAGATTATTCAGACATGGTTCGCCTGGATGCCGCTGGTGAAGTCATCGATGCTGGTATCCGTTTCCGACGAACCGAGTTCTCTCTACAAATGTCAGTGGGGGCTCTGCATCATGGAAGCGCATGCGAAACGCTTCGGGCTGCCCGCCAACGAAGCCGTTCAATTTGTTAAAGGCGGCAGAGCCTTCGTCTGGAACTTCGCCGATTTCGGCCCCAATGACCAGATCAACCGGATTGCGATGGGCGATCATCCCCTCTTCGAGCAGATGCGGGTTCTGGGACTCCGGGCGGCGGGACCGATGATCAGCAAACTGGAAATGAAGCTCAAGCCGAGCGAGGACTGCAAGTGGTCCTGCGGCTCCGTCATCGTGCCGCTCAGGGAATAGAGCGGCATCATCGCCGCCGGCCCCACCGATGCAGCTTTGCTGGAGCACTGAATTGACCGTGCCGGGATATGACGGCTGTCCGCATCCGCACAAACTGCTCACGAACCGCACTGTCTCAATTTTCACCGGACACGAATGTTTCATATGTCTATACAATGCCGATTGCGGCGGATATAAAAAAATTCCGCCAGTCGGCTGAAATGTCGGGCATTTCGGAGTATTCTGTTAATTCCGTCATGCAGACCCTCATCCTGTTCGGGTCAAGTTTTGACGGAAATCAACAAGAAATTGCCAGTACGTCATAACCTGACGCCTAATACCTTACTCTGCCAAGTAAAGCCATCCGCTTTTAACATCAACGACAGGGAGAATATTTATGCGAGCAGTTGTTCGAAACGGTTGCTGCGAAATCCTTAACGACGACGGAGAGACCTTTTCGATTCTGCCCCCCACGGACATCGACGGCGTCGAGCTGAAGGGGGAACACATCGTCATCGTCCGCCGCAGCGGCTACAGCCAGCTCTACAAGACGGACGGGACACTCGTATGCACGTTTACGGTGAACGACACTAAGTACGCCAAGATCACCGGCGCCAATGAAGTGTCGCTTTTCCGCCGCAACGGTCATACGGAAGTGCGAAACTTCAGCGGCCGTCTGCTTCGCGTCGTGTGCTGATCACAGCCGGCAGGCATCCGCATCAAGCCGCCGTCCTTCTGCGGACCGCGGCTTTTCCTTTGTCCGGGTTCCGGCCGTCGGCGGCAAATTCCGGTCACGAAGTGTTTCCTGATTTTGCCGTCGGAAGCCGATGTCTGTTGCACCGCGCAGGCATGGTGTAATGTACTGATATCGCTTCAGCTCTTTTCCCCGTCAGGCCGAAGCCCTTCGCTTTTTTATCGGACTCTTCAAAATGTTTCACAAGCCCCTTATCACCGCCGCCGTCTGTGCCGCCGCGCTTGCGCTCTCGGGCTGCGCATCGGACGGCAATCTGTACCGTTCCGACGTCTACACGGCCGGCCAGGTCAATCAGGCTCAGGAAGTCAAGACTGTTGAGATCATCTCGATCACGCCGGCTCAGGTTGCCGTCAGCAATACTGAAAACCGCGACCGCGCGCAGATAACCGGCGCCATTCTCGGCGCCATCGCCGGTGCGGCCATCGGCAGCCACAACAACCACTCGACCTCGTCCCGCGTGATGGGCGGTCTTGCCGGAGGCGCGCTCGGCGGCATGGCCGGCGATGCCGTCGGCGGCAGCTCCCGCACGACCTATGTCGACGGCGTCCAGCTCGTCTACCGCACGTCGGGCGGCAAGGTTTATCAGTCCGCCCAGGTGGGCCGCCTCTGCGAATACAAGATGGGCACGGCCATCATGGTCTCGGCCCGTTCCGGAGAAACCCGCATCCAGCCGAACAATCCGTACGGCTGCGCCAAGCGCTGATGCTGTTTTAAAGTGAGGATTCCCAACATGCAGAAATGGATTGTCACTGCCGCCGCAATCGCTGTTGCGGCCGTCACGGCCGGCTGCGCCTCGAACGCCGACCGCCGTCAGGCGCAGTATGCCGAAGCCGGCGGCAACATGGAATACAGCATCGCCGTCGTTCAGTCCGAGCAGAACCGTCTGCTCGCCGAACAGGCCAAGCGCGACGAAGCCGCCCGCAAGGCAGCCGCTCAGAAGGCTGCCGCCAAGGCTAAGGCCGACAAAGCCCGCGCCGAAGCCAACGCCAAGGCCGCCGCCGAGAAGAAGGCCCGTCAGGCCAAACTCGACGCCTACTACGACCGCGAACGCGAACTGAAGATTCAGATGCAGGAACTTGACGTCAAGGCCCGCGCCGCTCAGGTCGACGGCATTGTCGCCACCGAACGCGCCAAGGCCGAACGCGCCCGCGACAAGGCCGACCTCGAGCTCGAACAGATCCGCGCTCAGATCCGTGCGATGGAGGCTCAGCAGAAGTAGTCCTTCGCGCTGAGTCAGCGTTCTGATTTTTCCTCAGAAAACAAACGGCGGTTCCTTCAGGGAGCCGCCGTTTTCCATTGCAGGATTGTTATTCGAAAAGCTTGTCCACTGCCCGGGCCTGAGCCTCCCGGGCCTTCTTTTCTTCGAGAAGACGGTCCCAGACCGCTTCCGCCTTTTTGACGCCGTCAACGCCGGCATAAAACTCCAGACTGCCGTCCTTCTGACTGAAGCGGATGACGGGCGGCCAAACGTTTCTCGCCGGTGCGTCGGCAGTACGGAATTCTCCCTCTCTTCCGGTGGGACGATAGCGCTTTTCAAGCGCCGGAAGAACGGACGCAAAGCCGAGCGGATCTCCCTTGCTCTGCAGGAAAAGACGGGTAATGCGGCCGTCGTCAGCACCCGTCCAGACGAGCGTCTGGTATTCGCCGGGAATGCCGAAGCAGGCCCCCGTCAGAGAATACGTTCTGGAACCGTCCTCCTGGGATCCCGACGGGATCAGCCGGCAGTCCCGGCCTGCAATGCGTTTTTTCAGATCATCCAGCGTCGAGCGGCCGATCAGCAGTCCGGCAAAGCGCGGGCAGTGCTTCTCGGGATCCGCATCGATCCACGCGCGGGTCTCGCGCACCTGACGGCCGGTAGCGCCGTATTCGACGGTAAAGTCTGCACCGCGCGGCGCGCCGACGGAGAGTTCCGTCGTCTTGGTCCTCCAGAATTCACGGCCGTCCTCTTCCTGAGCCCAGATGCCGTCGGGATTCATCGCCGGCGTCATGCCGCGAAGCGCCGAGAGCACGGACTTGCGGCGGTCGGTCGGTATGCGAAGGAACACGTCGGACACCAGACCCGTATCCGTGTAGTAGACCAGCACGCTCGTCACGCCGAGATCGAAATCCTGACCGGTAATGATGTGACGCTTGCCGTAGCGTCCCTCTTCGTAGAGTCTGGCGTTGCGTCCGAAAACTTCCTCCACGTCCTTGAGCGTGGTCACATAAGGCATGAAGTCGAGGAAGGGAGGCACCAGCGCGATGGGACCGGATGCCGTCACGGGACCGGCGGACGCTTCGAGTGCGGGCTCGGACTGAGCGGGACCGTCTGCCTTGCCTTCATCGGAAGACGCCTCGGAAGGGGCATCGGACCGGGGGTTCGCTTCCGCAGAAGAAGCGCTCTCTCCGGCGGACTCATCGGCCGAAGCACTCTGCTCCGATGTCTTGCCGCCGGCGTCCTCAGAGGAAGAGGACGTCTCCGAAGCCCCGGATGCATCAGGAGCCGCTTCTTCGGAAGCAGGCGTCTCGGCAGCGGGCTCCGCTGTCTGCGCGGGCTGAGCCGGCTCTTCGTCGGCATCGCCCGTTTCGGATGACAGCTGCCGGACGACGCTTTCAAGCACATCCGCATGAGGCACCGCGGCGGGCGTTTCAGCCGCCGGCACGGCGGGTGCCGGCTTTTCTAGGGGAACGGCCGGCGCCACCGGCAGTGTTTCAACGCCGGCGGCATGAACTGCGCCGGAAAGAGCCAGGCCGACGGCAACGGAAATCATGAGGGACGACTGGTGCATGGCGGAAAGCCTCGCGGAGTCTGATGAGAGTCTGATTAGAATTAGTCTTCCAATGTTAATGTGTTTCGGCGTGCTTGCAAAACCGCCCGCACCGTCCCGTCTTTTCCGATCGCTTCCGTGCCATGTCCAGACAAAAGCTGCTGACGCTTGCCGCCCTGCTGATTTTTGCACTGCTCGCCGCAGTGCTCACGGCGAGCGCACTTGATCGTCTTCGCGGCACGCCTTTCGATCCGAGTCTCTCGGCGCTTCTCCCGGTCACTCTGACAGAAAAAGGCGACCCGGCGGTGGAGGAGGCGCTTCGGTCCAGACTCTCCGGTCATGAGGCCCGGACGGTCACCGTCCTGATCACCGTCACCGCTCCCTCCCTTTCCCGGACGGACCGCGAGGCGCTTGCCGTGCGGGCGCGGGAAGCCGCATCCGCCGTTTTTCTCTCATCCGGCTTTCTTATTCCCGCTCCCGATGCCCGTCGAACCGCCGATGCATTCCGGCCTTATGCGGGTCGCCTGATGACCGATGCGGACCGATTGTTTCTGAAAAAAGCCCTTTCCGCCGGCGAGTCCGGTTCGCAGCGCCTGTTCGAACGCGCCGTGCGCTGCCTCACCGGACCGGCGCAGCCGAGACTGCTCGGCTTTCAGAGCGATCCGTTCTGTCTTTTTGACGCCTGGGCGGCCGAACGTCAGGCGTCCGCCGGCGTCGTGCCTGTCGTAACGGCGGCAGGATCGGCGCCGATGACCGTCGCCGATCAGCCGGGCGAATCCACTGCTGTTCTCGTCATGCACGTGCCGGAAGGTCTGGCTGAAATAGGCACGGGACTTCTCAATCAGACCGTGCTGTCGGCGGTAACCGCCGCCCGGGACTCCCTGCAAACCGAAAATGCCCGGCTTCGCCTGACGGCAGCAGGCATCCCGCTCTTTACGGATGCCATCGCCTCGCGCGCGCAGACTGAACTCACACTGATCGGAACCGTGTCTTCGATCGGCGTCGTCGGACTTGCGCTGCTCCTTTTCGGCAGTCCGATCGCCGCGCTTCTGATGGCGCTCACCGTGGCGCTCGGCTTCTGGCTCGGTCTCAGCGCGGCACTGAGTGCCTTCGGCACGCTGTCTCTCGTCACCTTCGTCTTCGGCGCCACGCTGATCGGCGTCACGGTCGACTACAGCGCGCATTGGTTCGCTGGCCTTGCCGGCAAAGGAGAAAGCGGCTTCGACCATCAGAAGCGGCTCTTCCCGTCGCTGACGCTGGCAGCGCTCTCGAGCGCCGCCGCCTATGCCGTGCTTTCGCTCACGCCGCTGCCCGGCCTGAGGCAGATGTCGCTGCTCGCTGCCGCAGGCGTGGCCGCCGCCTATCTGGCCGTCATTCTGCTTCTGCCTTTTGCCGCCCGCTTCGTCCGTCCGCCGCTGACGCGCCTGATGATCGTGCTGAGCGAAAGACTCCCCCGGCTTCCGAGACTGACCGCAGCGTCGCTCAGGCGCCCGGCAGTGCTTGCCGTACTCCTTCCGGCACTGGCTTTTACCGCCGGAGGCCTGTTTCAGCTGAAATCCGGCACGGGCATCCGAGATCTTCAGGGTGCGCCGGATTCGCTGGTTCGGGCTCAGGCCGACGTCGGCCGAAGACTCGCGCTGCCCTCGCCGGCGCAATGCTTCGTGATCAAAGCGGCGGATCTCGATGCTGCGCTCGTTCTGGAAAAATCCCTTCGCCGCGAACTGGCCGAACGCAGCCTCCCGTCCCGCATACGGCTCTCCGGTCTGAGCGACTGGACGCCTGACCGAGCTGCCGAAGCCGAAGGCGCTTCGCTGAGCGCAAAAGCCGTCCGCCTGATCTCGCCCGCGCTGACCGACATGCTGGGCGCCGCGCCGCTTCCTCCCGCAGGAGAGCCGTTCGGTCCCGCAGCTCTGGCAGGCACGCCGGCCGGCGAAGCCGCCCGGCACTTCATTCTGACCGACGCTCCGGAGGGCGCGGCCCTTCTCGTCATGCTCGCCGGTCTCACGCCGGACGACCTGCCGATGCTCAGAGAGACGGCAAAGTCCCTCCCCGGCGTGCAGTTCGCCGACATGACGGGCCACATGTCCGAGACGCTTGCCGCCTATCGGAACATCGTCCTGACGCTTCTTCTGGCAGGCGCGGGTCTTCTCTTCCTGATTCTCCTCAGACCCTTCGGACGGGACGCGTGGCGCGCTGTGATCCCCGCGCTGGCCGGCATTGCTTTTGCCGGCGCCGTATCCGGTTGGCTCGGACTGCCGTTCACGCTTTTTACCGCACTGGCCATGGTGCTGCTTCTCGGTATCGGCGCGGACTGCGGCATTTTCCTCGCCTCGTCGCCTTCCGACGGACGCGCCTGGGCGGCCGTGCTCTTTGCCGGCATCACCACGATGCTCTCCTTCGGTCTGCTGGCTTTTTCCTCCACGCCTGCGCTCCACGAGTTCGGTCTGACCGTTCTGACGGGCGAAGCCGCCGTCTGGGCCGCTGCCGCCGCGCTTCGTCCCGGCCGCAGCGCCTTCGGACGCTGAATACCGCTACAATGCCCGCGTTCACTCCACGGGTCCGCACATCATGATTTCACGCCGCTCGCTCCTGCTTTTTCCCGCATGTCTCAGTCTGGCGGGCTGCGCTGCGCTCAGCGTGCCTTCCGGCTTCAGACCCGGCGCCGTTCAGCTCCCGGAACTGCGTCCCGACTTCCGCACGCCGCTCACCTTCACGGCCGATCAGCTCATTACGCTTTCCTTCTCTGCGGAAGCAGTCGCGCAGGGCGCGCCTGAGAGCGTCCCGGAACTGCGGGCCATGCTCGTCGTCAAGGGCGACTCCCTCGACATGGCGCTGATCGCCATGAACGTTCCCGTCTGGCGCATTCATGCGTCGCCCGCCGGCATTCAGGAATCGCGCCATCGTCTGCTCGACACCCGGGTCCAGGCGAAGCCGCTCCTGCGCGATCTGGCCTTCTGCCTCTGGCCCGAAGAGAATTTAAGGACGCAGCTTGCCGAAATCGGCGGCAGCTGGACGCTGTCCGTCAGTCCCGACCGGCGCACGCTCGCCCAGGGCACGACCAGGCTTCTCGACATGCATCGGGAAGGCAGCGTGATCACGCTCGTCAATCATCCCGAAGGCTACTCTCTTCGGATCGATTCCCGTCCGCAGTCCGACTGAGATTCGCCTAAGCCGGCGGCCACCCTGCAGCGGCGTCTCCCGACGCCTCGCAAGCCTCTTCCCGAATGTCCGTCCGGTATTCTCCGAACAGGGCATCTCATTGCCGCACACGCCGTTCAATGAAATATGCCGCCCCGCAGAAACGCGCAGTTTGCAACCGATCTCAGTGTTTTTCCGAACATGCATTTGCTTGGTCTCTGCGCAAGGTCAGAACCTCTCTAAGCAAAATGTCGGACAATGTAACCAACTGATACTGGCGGGACCTTTGCCCCGAGGAGTAAACAATGACCGAAAACGAAACGACCATCCAGCAACCTGCACCCGAAGCCCCTGCTGCCGAGCAGGCT
>JAGBFJ010000070.1 GCA_017936545.1 Sutterella sp. | reverse complement strand
TGTTTTCAAATAGACCGATGGTCAGCACTCAAATGCGTAGGAAGACCTACGGTCCTCCTCGTCCGCGTAAAAAGG
The DNA here is from genome assembly GCA_017936545.1 of Sutterella sp. GTDB lineage: Bacteria > Pseudomonadota > Gammaproteobacteria > Burkholderiales > Burkholderiaceae_F > Sutterella. Next base: position 22,971 of record JAGBFJ010000070.1, on the reverse strand, counting down.
ACAAAGCTAAGGGGACGGGCACTACCTCTCAAGGGGTATCAAGCACGTAACAATGCGAAGAGGCTAATTTTTTCATCTCCCGAATGCGCGAAAGGGCCGCTCCCAAGAGCGGCCCTTCCTCAGTCAGAATGGTTTGTCATCAGCCCTGCTGCGTCTGCGGCTGAGCCTGAGGCTCGGGAGCCGGCGCTGCGGAACCGGTGGCCAGACCGTTTTCAAGTTCGGCCTGAAGAAGCTTCACCATCATATAGCGGTTGAGCACTTCACGCGAGAAGAGCAGGAAGCCGAGATAGAGTTCGCTCTTGCGAAGCGAAATCTTTTCTTCGCCGATCTGCGTCATGAAGTCGCGCTGCGCTTCTTCAATCAGGGCCAGAGCGTGCGTGCAGTTGGCCGGAATGAAGTTGTCGCGGATGCTGATGAGGTCGTCTGCCAGGCGGCGGATGTTCTCGCGCATGCGGCCCGTGAACGGCGAGTGGCAGTTGGCCACGTAGTTTTCGGACACGCCCATCTGGTCGCGCAGACCGTGGCTCACTTCCTTCATGCTGGTAAAGGCACGATAGTAGAAGTTTCTGGCGTCGCGGTCGGCCTTGCTGCCGCCGCCTTCGAGAGCCATGTTGTAGTACTCGCCGCGGCGGATCGTGATGGTGTCGTATAGCTCTTCGGCATTGTCCTTGCATTCGCGAAGCTTCGAAGCGCTTTCAGCGAGGAAGGCATTCAGACCGTCGGCGTAGAGGGTCAGCGTGGCGTTGAGGTTTTCGTTGACGGATTCGGTCAGCAGATCGCGGATGCTTTCCTTGTCGCCCTTTTCAACCTTTTCGTCGCTTTCATGTTCTTCCGGCGTTTCCTTCGTGAGGAAGTTCGTCTTGATCACGATGCTTAGTGCGATGAGCATCATGACGAGCATGGCGGGGCGGCCCCAGGCCATGAAGAGCATGCAGACGGTGCCGCAGGCGATGAAGGCCGTAAAGGCGGTCATGAACCAGCCGGAGATCACGGTCAGCACGCCGGAAATACGGTACACGGCGCTTTCACGGTCCCAGGCACCGTCGGCAAGCGACGAACCCATGGCAACCATGAAGGTCACGTACGTGGTCGAAAGCGGAAGCTTCAGGCTCGTGGCCGAGGCGATGAGCGCGGCGGCAAGCACGAGGTTCACGCTGGCGCGGACTTCGTCGAACGGAAGTTCGATTTCGCCCGGCTGGAGCTTCTTCTTTTCAAAGCGTGTGGCGATGCCCGTCAGAACGGACTTCGGAATCAGGTGATGAACGATGCTGTGCGCACGCAGAGCCGTACGGACCGTCACTCGGGCCGGAAGCGAGGAACCGAACTGTTCCTTGCCGCCGCGGGCGGACGAGGCGAGGCTGATCGACGTGCGAATGACGCGGTGGGCCTTCTTCGAGAGCCAGAGCGTGAGCACCATGATGATGCCCGAGGCCAGCAGGAAGTAGGTCGGCGTCTTGTTGCCGGCGCGCAGGCCTTCCATCGTGAAGGTCATCGGATCGGCATTGGCGACGTCGCTGAAGATCTGGAAGGATTCCAGAGCGGCGAGCGGAACGCCCACGAAGTTCACAAGGTCGTTGCCTGCGAACGCGAAGGCTAGCGAGAACGTGCCGGCCAGAATGATGATGCGGAAGACGTTCATGCGGGTGATGAGAATCATCGCCTGGAAGAAGACCGTCAGCACGCAGAAGCAGCCGAGAAGCAGCATCTGGGTATTGGCTTCGATCCACTGAATCCATTCAGGCTGCATGAAGGAGGCGCCGCGCGCACCCTTGATGACGAGGAAGTAGAAGACGGCCGTCAGCGACACACCGGCGAACACGCCGCCGAAGAGGCGGTAGTAGCGTTCATAGTGGAAGGAGAACACCATTCGCAGCAGGTACTGGACTATGAGGCCCGCTGTGAATGCCACAATCACCGACATCAGAATCGCCATGATCATGGCGAGCGCCTTGGCGGAGTTGAGGTAGAGGCCCAGGTCCGTGATCGGTGCGCCGCTCGACCAGACCTTGTAGCAGGCCAGCGCCGTCGCGCCGCCCAGCAGTTCAAACACGATCGACACGGTGGTCGAGGTGGGAAGACCGAGCGAGTTGAACGTATTGAGCAGGAGCACGTCGCAGACCATCACCGCTGTAAATACGATGATGACTTCATTGAACGTGAAGTGTTCGGGCACCAGCACGCCGGTCTTGGCCACCTCCATCATGCCCGAGGAGAAGGTGGCGCCAAACAGAACGCCCGCACTGGCCACGGTCATGATGATCCAGAACGGTGCCGTTCGACAGCCGACGGCAGAGTTGACAAAGTTGACGGCGTCATTGCTCACGCCGACGAAGAGGTCAATGATGGCCAGTGCTGCGAGGAGCGCCAGCACGATGTAGATGAATGAGTCCATGCGCGGATGTGCCGCCCATTCCATGCTGCCCGACGGGATGACCGGGCATCAGGATGCACGGAATATGACAGTCTGTTGTAACTAGTAACAAGATAATTTTATCGGACCCATAAGCGTTTTGCGAAGGACAAACCCTAATTGCGAAGCGTGAATTTCCGTGGAGTAAATTCGACTGAAACAAACGGCAGAAAAGCGGAAAACGCCCGAACAGCAGGGACTTTCACTGCCATTTTGCCGGTTCGCCCGCTGTGCTCTCCTCCTGTTTCGGACGACATACAAAAAGGAAGATAACCAGCGGAAGAAGAATGAATCCCGAGAAGAACACCACCGTCCAGAGCGGGAGAATCATGGCCATGCCGCCGCCGATCAGCGGCCCGGCGACGCTGCCCACCTGCTGAGCTGCGTAGGACAGACCGAAAATCCGGCCGCGGTCCTCGGGATCGGTGCTCATCGTCAGCACCGCATTGATGGCGGGGAAAATGCCGGCGAAGGTGAGGCCGCCGATGAAGCGCCAGATGCCGAACGGAATCAGCGTATCCGGAATCGCCTGAATCATACCGAAAACGGCCGTTCCGAAGAGCGCGGAATAGAGCGCCGGACGATAGCCCCATTTCTGACCGAGAATGCCCCAGATCGGCGAAGCAATGACGCCGGAAATACCGACCACGGAAAACACCAGACCGGTCACCAGGACGAGCTTGTCCATGCTGCCCTGAAGTTCACCGATGTAGAGCGGAAGCACCGGCTGCTGCACCAGAATGGTCAGCTGAACGATGCCAGCGCAGAGCAGCATGCGCTGCACGACCGGAACTTTGAGAAGATTGCGCTTCTGCGTCTTCCCCGCATCCTTTTTCTGCTCTTTGCGCGCGGGTTCCCTGATGAGCGCCAGAATGAGAAGCGAAATGACGATCAGCGCGGCGCCGCCCACAAAAAACGTCGTCCGCATGCTGAACATTTCCGCCAGCACGCCGCCGAAGAAGGGACCGAGAACACCGCCGGCGGTCATTGCGCCCTGCATGGTTCCCATGCAGAAGCCGAGTCTGTCTCTCGGAGCAAAAGACGCCATGATGGCCAGGCAGGCAGGCCAGAGACCCGACGCGAAGCCCTGAAAGCAGCGCATGGCAAGCAACTGCCATTCGTTCTGAACAAGTCCTCCCAGCGTGTAGGAAACAGCAAGCAGCACCGCGGCGCGAAGCGCCATCAGTTTTCTGGAGCGCTTGTCGGCCATCGCCCCCCAGATGGGGGCCATGATGCCCGAAATCAGAAAGGATGCCGAAAAGACAATGCCGCTCCAGAGATTCGCACGCGACTGATCAACCCCGAGCTCGTTGATGAGATACATCGGAAGAAACGGTATCAGCATCGTGTAGCTGAGCGACATCAGCACGGAGCTGAGCGAGAGCACGACGAGCGTGACTTTCCACTGGCTGTCTTTCACGGAAGGGGCATCCATATACTGAGACGGTAGGAAGGGAAGACGACGGACGGGAAAGGCCGGCCGTTCTCCGGGCCGGTCCCGATATGCACGGCCGTGCACACCTGATCCTTCATGATACGCCCGCCTTCCCTGAGATGCCTTGAGAGACGGATTCCGCCGCGCCGCTGAACACAGAAAGAAAAAAAAGGGAGTGTCGGTCAAACACTCCCTTGTAAAAAAACCGTCGGCACAATCAGTCCGTCCGCATCGACAACGCTTGCGACGCGAAAGTGCAGATTCCGATCCTCAGAACCGGGAACTGCCGGACCTCAACGCAATCTGAAGCCGCCGGCGAGAACGGCACCTGGTCCTGACGCCCGTCTTTACATCCCCCGATGTGGGCGCCGGCGCCGTTCGTCGAACGACGCTGCCTGATTCAGTCCGTTCGACCAATCCGCACGGATCGCTCCGGCGGACTGCGGTGACATTCTAGACAATCACGGCCCGGCAACTAGTTATTACGACTGAGAACTTCCACCCATTTGGAGGGAGATTTGATTAATGTCTATCAAATTACTCGTCTTTACCTAGCGAACCGATCGGCAATCACAAACCGAAACTCAAACACTAGGGAAATCAATAACTTTCCGATCTTTCCGGGAAAAGCCTGTCGACCAGATGGCGGATGGTGACCGCAGGATCGGGAATCGGACGTCCGAAGAAGAGACTATTCTGCTCGCCGGCATGCCGCCGGGAGACGGATGCGTGGTAGCTCTCTCCCGTATAGCTGTCGACGAAGCCGAGCGACATCTCGGCCGGCGTATCGAGCGGCACGTTGACCGAACCGGAGGAAAAGGTCACGATCACCCGGCACCGCCGTGCCCGCTCGGTCTGACCGCGCTTGATGAATTCGGGTTCGAATCCTCTGTCGCGAAGCGTTCTCATCAGAGCGATGTCAAGAACCGGCGAATGCTCGCCCTCCGTCACCACGCAGATCGAACGGTAAGGCTGATAGGCACTGTCATAGGCAGGAGGCTGCTCCGCCGTCGAAGAACAGCCGCCGAGCAGAGCCGAAAAGGCAATCAGCGCCGGAGCCGTCAGGCGCGGCAAAAGACTCGCCGGTCGTGAAAAAACATCTGTGTGCATGGACTCTGCCGGTCAGTTTGTTGCAAACCATGAAAGGTTACACCGTCCGGGACTGACCGTGGCGTAATACGCGTACAATTCGCACGAACCTGCAGACCATCATCTGCATCCGTCCCACGATGACTTCCTTTTTTCAGCGTTAATGGCAACGAAGCAGAACACCCGGGCGCGTGCAGCGCTCTTCAACCCCGCGGCGGCAGCCGCGCTTTCGATCCTCTTCACCCCCGTGTTCGGTGCACAGCTGCAAGCCCTCAACTGGACGGCTCTGGGTGAGCCCGGCCTCGCCCGTGCGTCGCGGCTCTGGGTTCGAATGACGCTTTGGCTGATCGGCATCTTCATGGTGATGCAGGCGCTCTTTCGCCATGAGCCGCTGATGCGCTTCGGCGGCATCTACTTCCTCGTCGTCGTTTGGCTCTGCTGGATGGTCACGGCAGGATGGAAACAGATCAGCTTCGTCAAGTCGCTCTTCGGAAACAACTACGAAAAGCGCCGCTTCGGGCGCGCCATCATGCTGGGTGCCGGCGGCTGGGTCATCTATTCCATGGTTTCGCTGTCGCTGCAGCTCGGCCTTGCGCTGGCCGATGTCGATCCCTTCCGCCCGGAACCCGCCGGCGTCGTCATCCGTGTCCCTGAAGGCTCGGACACGCCGGTCGTCGAACCGCTTCCTCCGAAGACGGATGCCGCCAAACACTGATCCTCTCTCATGCCCAAGCGTCCGGACGACCGCTTCCCCATTCCGGCCTCTGCCCGTGAGGAAAGTTATGTGCTTGATCTTCTCGGAGGCATTGTCCGTCGGCGTCCGCTGACGGGCGAAGAAGCACTGGCCGCCCTGCAGAAGCTCGAGGACGATGCCGCAGCCGGAGATCCGGCGGCGCAGACTGAATTCGCACGCTACCTTCTCAACGACGACCCCGACAGCCGCAAAAACCGCCGGGCCCTCCTGCTTCTGAAGCGTGCCGTTAAAAGCGGCCTGCCCGATGCTCTGCATCTTCTCGGCATCGTCATGCTGCGCGGACAGGGACTGAAGGCGGATCAGGAACGGGGTGCCGCTCTTCTTCGCGAAGCCGCTCTCCAGGGCTCGGGCCCCGCCGCCCGGGACTACGCCCTGCTCTGCCGCGACGGCATCGGCAGGGAGGCTTCGGACCGGGACGCGCTCTATTGGTGGCGCATTGCCGGCGCCGGCGGCGAAGCGTCAGCTCAGAGGGAAGCGGGACTGGCTCTTCGCGACGGACGGGGCGCTCCGAAAAATCTGGCAGAAGCAGCCAAATGGCTTGAACGCGCCGCACACGGACGCGACTCCGAAGCTCAGTACGCACTGGCCCGCCTTCATCAGCGAAGAGACTGGCCGCAGGCCGATCCCTCCGAGGCCGAACGCTGGATGCGGGAAGCGGCGCTCTCGGGCGTCGTCGCGGCCCAGTATCGTCTCGGCATCGACTGCTGGTCCGGCCGCAGCGGCCGCGTGGATCTTCGAGAAGCCGTCCGCTGGACCAGCCGAGCCGCTGAAAACGGCAGCACGCAGGCCGCCGATACCCTTGCCGGCTTCTTCCTCACGGGGAATGCTCTCCCTCTCGACCGATTCAAAGCCTATGCGCTGCTTCTTTCCGCAGCCCGCCGCGGCGACGCTTCAGCCTCGGCCACCCTGCTTTCGCTCAGGCACATGCTCACCCGACGAGAAATGACCGAGGCACTGAAACTAGTAAGGAATCACCGTACGCCCCGTTCCCTCGTGGAAACCCTGATTCCGCGAAGCGAAAGATAAAAAGAGAGTCAAGGTCCGTTGCCGGATCCTTGACTCTAAATACCACCATAGGATTATAACCTCTCTTCAGGCTATCCTGTCGGCTTCATGAGCCGACTCCTTCATTGTGCCACACTCACTCCGACGAATCACCTGTACCTCTAGGATATTCGTCATACTCTCTCCTGCTTTTTGCATATTTTATCAAACAATCCCTCATTTTTAACATTAATCAATACTCATTTATAGGTACAGTATTTTCCTCTAGACTATTTGGAAGAATTGCTGATGACGCTCTGCCGGCCTCATTCCGATCTGAACATTGCCGCTTCATCCCGTCCGGACCGCGGTATCTGAGCAAAAATCAGCATAAATTCAGCGGACAATTCGTAATTTCTTATATTTCAATGTTCAATATGTTTATTTTCTGTTCGGCGAGTAGCTCTCTCCGACCGAGGCAAAATGACGTTTACGAATAACAGGGTTTTTGCCTAGGTTACGGCTCACACCCGCGCCGTTACAATGCTTGCAGTTAGACCAACCCATCACAAGAGCTGCATGAAGAACCGTTTGAAATGGATATCGAACGTGCAGCATCTTTTTTTGTGACCGCATTAAATTTTTCCGACTGACACCGGTGACCCCCTGACTGCCGGTGCCTTCGTTAAGAATTTGTTTTTCCCGACCGCCCGGTCCCTTTGATCATTCCCGGCGCGGACGACAATAATTAAAGGAGTGTCCCCATGAATCGCCTTGAACTCGTTGACAAAGTCTCCGAACGCAACGGCATTTCCAAAGCTGAAGCCGACCGCATCGTCGTGACGGTTTTTGAAGAAATCATGTCCGCTGTGACCGCCGGCGACTCCGTTACGCTGATCGGTTTCGGCACGTTCAAGGCGATTGACAGCGCTCCCCGCACCGGCCGCAATCCGTCCACGGGCGAAGCCATCCGCATTCCCGCCATGCGCAAGCCGAAGTTCATCGCCGGCACGTATTTCAAGGAAATCGTGAACGAAGCGGACAACCAGTAATCGATTCTGCGAAATCTCAGCAAAAAAAGGGACGGCAGCCTCGCTGCATCGTCCCTTTTTTCATTTCCGGCAATCGGCGGCTCTCATCAATCGTTCCGACGTTCCGTAAAGTGCTTGAAAAGCCTGACGAGTTCGGAGCGAACCTCCTTTGATGGATAGTCTGAACCGACAGCCGGGAGAGGCGCAAACAGCACGCCGGGCGGACGGCGGCAGATCTGAAGCGCAAAGTCCTCCGCGCCGTGCTCCGCCAGCCAGCGGGCGGTTCTCAGGAGATCCGTCTCGGGCAGATAGTCAGGATGCGCTGTCGTGCGGCACTCGAAAGGCACACCCGAAGCCTTCAGAATTCTGAAACTTTCCAGCCAGTGAGCGGCTGAACCGGGAACGCCCGTCACCCGCTGCCACGCCGCCTCGTCTTCCGGCGGCGCCTTCGCGTCGAAGCCTACCCAGTCAAGAAGTCCGATCACTTCCTCCAGCCGGCGAGGGTACGCACCTCCGGTGTGGAGACCCGTTTGAAAACCCATCTCCCTGACGGCCTTCAGCGCCGCAGGAAGGGCGGGATCCGCACAGGGTTCGCCGCCAGAAAAGACCACGCCGTCAAGGAGTCCGCGGCGTCTTTCAAGAAGACGCACGAGATCCTCCCATGAAGCGTGCTCAAGTCCCTCGGTGAACTCGCGGGACTGCATCCACGGATTCTGGCAGTAGACGCACTTCCAGGGGCAGCCCTGAAGAAACGCAACGGCAGAGAGGCGACCGGGAAAATCAATGGTCGTAAACGGCGTAATCCCGGCCACGCGAAGCCGCTCGGCCGGGATTTCCGAATTGACTGCAGCGCCTGATGTGAGGCCCGGAATCATGCTTTATCGGCCGCAGCCGCAGGCCGGTGCGTCGACGTGCTCTTCAGCGCGCTTTTCGGTAAAGCAGACGCGTTCGGCAAACTCGCCCTTCTTGCCGGTATTGAAGGACTGAACCGGGCGGTGGTAGCCCATCACGCGGGTCCAGACTTCGCAGGGCTGGCGTTCGGAATCCTTGAGAACGATGTCGTCCGTTTTCTGTTCAGTCATGGTGAATCTCCTTTCAAACCGTCCGGTCTTTCTCTTGAAGCCGGACCGCAATAAAAATATCAGGCCGCCTTCTTCGCCTGCTGACGGCGTTTTCTGGCGATCAGTTCTTCGTCGCACTTCGGGCAGAAGTCGTGACGTCCGGACAGATAGCCGTGCTTCGGACAGATCGAAAACGTCGGCGTCACGGTGATGTAGGGGAGGCGGAACCGAGTCAGCGTGCGGCGCACGAGATCCCGGCAGGCTTCGGGCGAAGACACTGCTTCATTCATATAAAGGTGAAGCACCGTGCCGCCCGTGTATTTGCGCTGCAGATCATCCTGACGCTCGAGCGCTTCAAACGGGTCATCCGTGAAGTTCACGGGAAGCTGGGACGAATTCGTATAGTACGGATTCGAATCCGTGCCGGCCTGAAGAATGCCCGGGAAGCGCTTGCGGTCTTCCTTGGCAAAGCGATAGGTCGTCCCTTCGGCAGGCGTCGCCTCCAGGTTGTACATGTGATCCGTCTCTTCCTGGAAGGACACGAGGCGCGCACGGACATGATCGAGGAACTTCAGCGCAAACGCATGGCCCCATTCTGTCGTAATGTCTTCGCGATCGCTCGTGAAGTTGCGGATCATTTCATTGATGCCGTTGACGCCGATCGTCGAGAAATGATTGCGCAGCGTGCCGAGATAGCGCTTGGTATAGGGGAAGAGCCCCTGATCGATATGACGCTGAATCACCTTGCGCTTGATTTCGAGACTGGTCTTGCCGAGTTCGAGCAGGTAGTCGAGACGGCGCAGCAGGCCCTCTTCGTCGCCTTTGAACAGATATCCGAGCCGGGCGCAGTTGACCGTCACGACGCCGAGCGAACCCGTCTGCTCCGCGGACCCGAATAGGCCGTTGCCGCGCTTGAGCAGTTCGCGCAGATCGAGCTGCAGGCGGCAGCACATCGAGCGGATCATGTTGGGCTTGAGCTCGGAATTGATGAAATTCTGGAAGTACGGCAGACCGTAGCGCGCCGTCATGTCGAAAAGACGCAGCGCGTTGGGGCTGTCCCAGTCGAAGTCCGGCGTGATGTTGTACGTCGGAATCGGGAAAGTGAAGACGCGGCCCTTCGCATCGCCCTTGAGCATGACCTCGATGTATGCGCGGTTAATCATGTCCATTTCGGCTTGAAGTTCGCCGTACGTAAAGGGCATCTCCTCGCCGCCGATCACAGGATGCTGAGGACGGAGGTCCTCGGGGCAGGTCCAGTCGAAGGTGAGGTTGGTAAAGGGCGTCTGCGTGCCCCAGCGGCTCGGCACGTTGAGGTTGTAGATCAGCTCCTGCATGCACTGGAGCACGTCCTCATACGGGAGCGAGTCCTTGCGGATGAAAGGCGCCAGATAGGTATCGAACGACGAGAAGGCCTGAGCGCCCGCCCATTCGTTCTGCATCGTGCCCAGGAAGTTGACGATCTGCCCCGTTGCCGATGAGAGGTGCTTGGGCGGCATCGCCTCGACCTTGCCGGCAACGCCGTTGAGACCTTCGGTGAGCAGCGTGCGCAGAGACCAGCCCGCACAATAGCCCGAAAGCATGTCGAGGTCGTGAATATGAATATCGGCTTCGCGGTGGGCGCGGCCGACTTCCTGAGGATAAATATAGTTAAGCCAATAATTGGCTGTCACCTTGCCCGAAACGTTCAGAATCAGGCCGCCGAGCGAATAGCCCTGGTTCGCGTTCGCATTGACGCGCCAGTCGAGCTGATCCAGATATTCATTGATCGAACTCTCGACGTTCACCCAGCTCTGCTTGGCATTGCGGACCTTGGAACGGTTTTCGCGATAGACAATATAGGCACGGAGCGTCGTAAAGCAGCCCGCTTCGAAAAGCGCATGCTCGACGGCATCCTGAACCTGCTCAATATGGAGGGTGCGGCCGCGGTAGTCGGCAAAGCGCGGCATCACGAGCTCGGAGACGATCCGGCGGGCGCGCTCCTCGCCGAATTCCTGCGTCGCCTTCCCGGCACGACTGACGGCGCTAACGATCTTTTCAGGATCGAAGGGCTTCACGCTGCCATCGCGCTTGAGAATATGCATCCCTTCATACTGTTCTTTCTCTTGCATCGTACAAACTGTTCCCATATTTTCCGAAAAATCAGCGGCGAATCTATATATTGTGTACTTATACCACCTGACACACTATAGGTAGTAGATGACGCTGAACAAGTGAATGCACTATAGCAAACCGAACCGTCCTCTGCATCCCCTACGAAGGGCGTAGTACTACTGTCTTGCCAGCCGGAAATCCTGCCCCTTCAGGGTCTTGAAGAAGACAAGCCAATGTCCGGGCATGGCTCGGGAGCCACGCGGGTTTACCCGTCCCTGGGATAATTCCTTAGTTCTTTTGCCTCAGCTAGGTAGTTCCCCTAGTGTCTCTCTCCATATGGGGGTAGGTACAATGGACTCGTCAATCGGATCCGACACTTTCTGGCGTTCATTTGTGCGTAGACCGCCTTTTCGGTTTCGACTGACGCACTGTCACTGCGTCCGAGGGGCTGTATCGGCAAACCGCTGAGATATGGTGAGTGTTTCCCGATGCAAGCATGTATGCTTTGACAGTTTTTAGGCCCGCAGCTGCGGGCATTTTTTTGCCCGGCCTCGGACTTTTGCTTATTTTTATACGTATTTGCACGTATATTTAATACCGCCCGCCATTTCTCCCTCCGCACCGCATCCGTGCAGATTTCCGATGATTTCCCGCCTCAAAGATGAGAATTGATCTCATCTTTGTCTGCAAAACCTTTGACCGCAGTCAATCTTCTCTCACTTCTTAACTTTGCATGCCGGCAACGGCATTCCCCTTGCTGCCGTCTGCCGACAGTCGATGACATCGGACTGCATCCCTGAAAGCGTTCTGCGCGGCGGATTAGGCGTTTGCAGACACCGCCAGTCTTGATTCACGGCACAACCGCAGGGCGTCACCCGAAGGCGTCCAGGACGATGAAAAGCACCGGCTTGTCTCAGATACTGCGCAGAACGCGCGGGAAGCCTGCCGACAATCGGCCTTCATAGAAACTTTTCCATCCCGTTGCAGCTTCATACTGTGCGAGTCGGGTATTCCCGCATCCAAAAGGAGATACCCGCACCAAGAATGACCATTGCAAAGCCCGAGCAGGCGGCAGGACACGCCGGATACGTTTCAGAGGACAGGAAAGACACGGACGGAAGCGGGGAGCTTCCATAAGGAGACGGGAAGGAATTCGGAGGAGCAAAATAGCAAAAAGGCTGATAGAGACTCCCTTTCAGTCTCTATCAGCCCCTTGCGGAAGCAGCGTAATAAATGAGGCAGGACCAACCACATCATTTATCGGCGTTTGAGGAGCAACGCATGAAGCTTTGTTTCTTGCTGCAGAACGAAAGTTACACGTATTTACTTCATGTTGCAAACGCCGTCTTATGGCGACATGTTGCTTAAATTTTCAGCAGAAGCACCACCTGAAACTCCCGGATGCTCATGTTCACGCACTAATTTTGTGCATAATAAATTCTACAAGTTCGGTCAGTTATACAAATTTCCGGCAAATTTTTACGTGTTACTACGTAGTGAGATCTTTACTCTCTTTTCCGTCTCCGAACACAGTCCGCGCTTCATCCGCTCAGATGACCCCCATCCCCTAAAGGAGGCCCCCCCGACTCATTTTGTCGCCGCAGAAACGCATTCTCCGAACGTCGCCCCGCGGCCATTAACTAAAATGCATGGATATCCCAAGGAGCACCGCTCAGGCGGTTTCTCCGAACTGCTAGCAATGGTTTTAAAAACAGGACAGATACTGTGAGTTCCCAAAAACGGCTCGCCACCGATCGCATCAAGGCGCTTGATCTGCTCACCACCCTTCCCGAACTGCTGACCCAGCATCTGACGATCCGTCCGGATGACGTCGCCTACAAGGTTTGGGACAACGGCACGCAGGCCTGGAAGGATCTCACCTTCAAGAACGTTTTCGATACGGTGCATGAGTGGCGTCACGGTTTTTCCGCCCGCAGCGAGCTCGTGCGCGGCGATCGTGTGGCAATGCTTCTTCCCAACTGTCCGGAAGCGGTATTCTTCGATATGGCGGCGCTCTCCAACTCGCTCGTTCCCGTGCCGCTACACGCCATCGACACGCCGAAGTCCTCCGCCTACATTCTCAACGACTCCGGCGCCAAGGTTCTCGTGACGAACAAGCTTTTGAAATGGAAGCAGATCCGAGAAGCAGCCGCCACGCCCGAACTGAAGCTTGTCGTTCTGACGGATGAAACGGACGCTGATGACCTCGACGCACCGATTCCGGTCATGACGCTCAAGACCTTCCTTGAATCGGGCAAGGGCTCGGTGCTTCCCTCCGAAGGACCTAAGTCAACCGATCTGGCTGCGCTCGTCTATACCAGCGGCACGACGGGCAACCCGAAAGGGGTCATGCTCACGCACCGCAACATTCTTTCCAATGTCCGGGGCGTGCTCAAGAACATCACGCCCTACGAGCATGAAACGTGGCTTTCCTTCCTGCCGCTTTCCCACACGTTCGAGCGCACCACCTCCTATTATGTAGCGCTCGGTCTCGGCCATACCGTGGGCTTCAACCGCTCGATCGCCCGCCTGCAGGAAGACTTCAAGGCCATCCGCCCGAGCGTGCTGATGTCCGTGCCCCGCGTCTATGAAATGATTTACTCGAAGCTTCGCGACGGTCTTGCGAAGAAGTCGGGCACCGTGCGCTATCTCTTTGACTGGGCGGTCGAAGTGGGCTGGCGCCGCTACTGCCGCGAAAACGGTCTGCCCGTCGAAAGCTCCGCCCGCGCCTGGCTCGATCCGATCGTGGGCGGCTTCCTCGACAAAAAGGTCGGCTCCCAGCTTCGCGCCGTCTTCGGCGACAACATCCACATCTTTATTTCGGGCGGCGCCGCTTTCAGCCCGCTCGTCGGCAAGACCTTCCTTGCGCTCGGCGTCAACATTCTTCAGGGCTACGGCATGACGGAAACCTCTCCGATCATTTCCGTCAACCGCGAAGGTGTGAACCGTCCGAACACGGTGGGTCCGGCTCTGCCGAACATCGAAGTGCGTCTCGGCGAAGGCGACGAACTGCAGGTCCGCGGTCCCTCCGTCATGCAGGGCTACTGGCATCGCGAAGAAGCCACCCGTGAGATCTTCACGGCCGACGGCTGGCTGAAGACCGGCGACGTCTGCTCCATCTATCCCGACGGCTGCATCCGCATCACGGGCCGCATCAAGGAAATCATCGTGACGAGCACCGGTGAAAAAGTGCCGCCCGCCGATCTTGAAGCTGCCATTGAAAGCGACCGTCTCTTTGCGCAGAGCATGGTGGTGGGCGACGACCGTCCCTTCATCGCCGCCCTGACGGTCGTGAATCCCGATGAATGGAAGCGCGTTGCCGAAGGTCTCGGCCTCAACCCGGACGATCCCGCCTCGCTCAGGGATCCGAAGGCCAAGCGCGAAGCGCTTCGCCGCATCAAGGCCGCCACCTCAGGCTTCCCGAACTACGGCGTGCCCCGTCAGGTCGCGCTGACTACCGAACCCTGGAGCATCGACAACGGTCTCCTGACGCCGACGCTCAAGATGAAGCGCAACATCATCCGCCAGCGCTATTCCGAAGAGATCGAAGCGCTCTACGCCGCCCTCTCCGGCAAGCACTGACATTTAAGCGCGGCTTTCCCTTATTGCACCGCCGGGCCGAAAGCGCTCCGGCGGTGTTTTTTTCAGCAGTAATTCGGGGTTTGTACTAAGATAATATGTTCACCCCGTCAGCGGTATTTCGCCGAAAATACCTTCGCCTAGACCCTTCCAGAGAATTTTCGTGACAACGACTGAACGCACATTTGTGGACGACTTCCGTACCATTCCAGAAATGCTCCGCCGCACCGTGGCCGTATGGCCCGAGCGCGAAGCGTTCCGGCAGTTTGATCATGCCGAAAACCGCTGGATTTCCGTTACCTGGAAGGACTACGGCGAAAAAGTCATGCGCTGGCGCCGGGCTTTTGCTGCCATGGACCTGCAGAAGGGCGACCGCGTCGCCATGCTCCTCACCAACTGCATCGATGCGGTTACCTTCGACGAGGCGGCTCTCGGCAACGGACTGGTGCCGGTTCCGCTTCATGCCATCGACACGCCGGGATCCTCCGCCTACATCCTTCGCGACTCCAATGCGCGCTTTCTGGTGACGACCTCCCGCGCCCGCTGGAACGCCATTGCCGCCGCCGCGGCCGAAGAAGGTCTGCCCGACCTCAATCTCGTCGTACTGACGAACGAAGTGGTCCGCGGTGAAGCCGTTCAGGCCGTCGACGGCCATCCGATCAATCTGCTCGGCGTCGAGGACTGGCTCGCCACCGGCAACCACGTTCCCGACAGCAGTCTCCCAGAAGGTCCGGGTCCGGACGACATCGCCGGATTCATTTATACGTCCGGCACAACCGGGCGTCCGAAGGGCGTGATGCTCACCCACCGGAACATCGTCACGAACGTTCAATCCCTGAACCGCTGCTTTGACTTCCGCGAAACCGACGTCTTCCTCAGCTACCTGCCCTTCTCGCACACCTTCGAACGCACGGTGGCGCACTACAATTCTCTCGCCCACGGCTCGGCCATGGCGTTCGTGCGCAATGCCGCCCTCATCGAGCAGGATCTCGCCGACGTCAAGCCGACGATCATGTGTTCGGTGCCTCGCGTTTACGAAAAGATTTATCAGAAGATCCAGCACGACCTCGCCGGCGACACGGAAGAAAAGCGCCATCTCGTCGACTGGACTCTTGAAGTCGGCTGGCGCCGCTTTGCCAAGCGCAACGGCCTTCCCTACGAAACCTCTTCCCGCGCCGAACTTGACGACACGGTCTGGCCTACGCTCGACGCCGACGTCGCTGCGAAGATCCGGACCGTCTTCGGAGGGCGCCTTCGCGCCACGATCGCGGGTGGCGCAAGCCTCAACTTCACGGTTGCGCGCTTCTTCTGCGCCATGGGAGTCAACATCCTTCAGGCCTACGGTCTGACGGAAACCTCCCCTGTGGTGTCCTTCACCCGCGTCGAAGGCAATCATCCGGACTGCGTCGGCCATCCCGTGCCGGGCTGCGAAGTGAAAATCGGCCGCAACGACGAACTTCTTGTCCGCGGTCCCCAGGTGATGCAGGGCTATTGGAACAAGCCCCGCGAAACCGAAGCCGCCTTCGAGGACGGCTGGTTCCGCACCGGCGACCAGGCGGATCTTTCTGACGGCGGGCGCGTGCGCATCAAGGGGCGCATCAAGGAAATCATCGTGACGAGCACGGGTGAGAAGATTCCGCCCGTCGATGTGGAATTCGCCATTCAGGAAGACCGGCTTTTCGAACAGGCGCTCGTGATCGGCGACAACCGTCCCTTCGTGACGGTGCTTGTCGTCGTGAACGACCGCGAATGGCGCGCGCTCTGCGATGAAATGCAGCGGGACCCCGATGATCCCGCCACGATGACGGCGCGCGACATCGTCCGTCTCTGCGTCAAGCGCGTGCGTCATGCCTGCCGCGCATTCCCTCAGTACGGCATTCCGCGCAACGTCGGCATCACCCGGGAACCCTGGACCGTCGACAACGGGCTGCTCACGCCGACCATGAAGCTGCGCCGTCCTCAGATTTGCGCCGCCTATGCTTCGGAAATCGAAGCGCTTTATTCCGGCCATCAGAGCGCCCGATAAAAATTCGAGCTAACCCTTACGGGCTCTCCCTGAAAATCGGAGAGCCCTTTTCGCTGTTCAGCCGTCCATGACGCTTTTACGGGATAGCCGAACTTTTTTCAGCGCTTTTCAACACAGGCGGGAAAAAAGCGTTAGACTACGTCCGCAATTCAATCTCCCATTTGCAGGCAGGTCGAGTCCTTCACTCCCGCTGCAGAAGAGTGAAGGCGAGACACCCCCGTTACCCCGCCTTCACGGGTACCAATTTCACATTTACCGCAGTTCATATCCGGTTTAATGACGACCGGAGGGGCGCAGGTATATTTTTTTTTGTGCTTAGAGGTTGTTATGCGACTCCTTCAGAAGGCTCTCACCTTCGACGACGTTCTTCTCGTCCCCGCCTATTCCGAAGTCCTCCCCCGTGATACGCAGCTGTCCACGCAGCTCACCCGCAAGATCCGTCTGAACATCCCGATGGTCTCCGCCGTCATGGATACGGTGACGGAATCCCGTCTTGCCATCGCCATCGCTCAGGAAGGCGGTCTTGGTTTCATCCACAAGAACATGTCCGCCGATCAGCAGGCCGCCGAAGTCCTGAAGGTCAAGCGCCATGAAGCCGGCGTCGTTGCCGAACCGATCACCATCGGCCCCGACATGCTCGTGGGCGACGTGATTGCTCTGGCCCGCCAGAAGCACATTTCCGGTCTCCCCGTCGTTGACGGCCGCCGCGTGCTCGGCATGGTCACGAACCGCGACCTCCGCTTCGAAACCCGCATGAGCGTTCCTGTTTCCGAAGTCATGACGCCGCGCGAACGCCTCGTTACGGTTCATGAAGGCGCCTCGCTTGAAGAAGCCAAGGCCCTCATGCACAAGCACCGCCTTGAACGCGTCCTCGTCGTCGACGACGACTTCAACCTCGCCGGCCTGATGACCGTCAAGGACATCACCAAGGCGAGCGATCATCCGTTCGCTGCCAAGGATGCGAGCGGCAAGCTCCTCGTCGGTGCCGGCGTGTCCGTCGGCGCCGGTACGGAAGAACGCGTTGAAAAGCTCGTTGACGCCGGTGTTGACGCTCTCGTCGTCGACTCCGCTCACGGCCACTCCATGGGCGTTCTCAACCGCGTCAAGTGGATCAAGCAGCACTATCCCGACCTGCAGGTCGTCGGCGGCAACGTCGCCACGGCTGCTGCGGCTCTCGCCCTCGTTGATGCCGGCGCCGACTGCGTGAAGGTCGGTATCGGCCCGGGTTCCATTTGTACGACCCGCATCGTCGCCGGTGTCGGCGTTCCCCAGATTTCCGCCATTTCGAACGTGGCCGAAGCGCTCCGCGACACGGGCGTTCCCTGCATCGCCGACGGCGGCATCCGCTTCTCGGGCGACATCTCCAAGGCCATCGCCGCCGGCGCCAACTGCGTCATGATGGGCGGCATGTTCGCCGGTACGGACGAAGCCCCGGGCGAAGTCATTCTCTATCAGGGCCGTTCCTACAAGTCCTACCGCGGCATGGGCTCGCTCGGCGCCATGGGCAAGGGTTCCGCCGACCGCTACTTCCAGGACAACACGCAGGGCAACATCTCCAAGTTCGTGCCGGAAGGCATCGAAGGCATGGTTCCCTACAAGGGCCCGGTCGCCCAGATCATTTATCAGATGATCGGCGGTCTGCGCTCCTCCATGGGCTACTGCGGCTGCCGCACGATCGACGAAATGCGCACCCGTCCGCAGTTCGTTGAAATCACGGCCGCCGGCTGGCGTGAATCCCACGTCCATGACGTGAAGATCACGAAGGAAGCCCCGAACTACCGTCAGGAACACTGATCGGCTGACACGGCATAAGCCCTCACAGCAAAGGCGCAGCGGATTCCCGCCGCGCCTTTGTTATTTAATTTAGAATGCTCACGCATACTTTTTCATCTCGACTCGGAAATCAGACTCATGTCTCACGACCGCATTCTTATTCTTGACTTCGGCAGCCAGGTGACCCAGCTTATCGCCCGCCGCGTCCGCGAAGCCCACGTTTACTGCGAGGTGCATCCCAACGACGTGTCCGCCGAATTCATCCGCGAATACAACCCGAAGGGCATCATCCTCTCGGGCTCTCATATGAGCGCCTACGAGGAAAGCAACGACCAGGCGAGCCCCGCCGTCTTCTCCGCGGGCGTGCCCGTTCTCGGCATCTGCTACGGCATGCAGACGATGGCCCAGCAGCTCGGCGGCAAGGTCGAAAGCGGCGCCAAGCGTGAGTTCGGCTACGCCGAAGTCCGTGCCCACGGCCATACGAAGCTTCTCGAAGGCATTGAAGACTTCCGTACGGAAGAAGGCCACGGCATGCTCAAGGTCTGGATGAGTCACGGCGACAAGGTCACGGAACTCCCGCCGGGCTTCAAGGTGATGTGCTCGACCCCGTCCTGCCCGATCGCCGGCATGTGCAATGAAGAAAAGGGCTTCTATGCCCTACAGTTCCATCCCGAAGTGACGCACACTCTCAAGGGCCGTCAGATGCTCGAACGCTTTGTTCTCAGCATCTGCAACTGCTCCCCCGACTGGGTGATGGGCGACTACGTGGCTGAAGCCGTTGCTCAGATCCGCGAACAGGTCGGCGACGAAGAAGTCATTCTCGGCCTTTCCGGCGGCGTGGACAGCTCCGTGGCTGCCGCGCTCATTCACCGTGCGGTCGGCAAGCAGCTCACCTGCGTCTTCGTCGACAACGGTCTGCTTCGCAAGAACGAACGCGAACAGGTTCGCGAAACCTTCGAAAAGAACATGGGCCTCAAGCTCATCGTCGTCGATGCCGTCGACCGCTTCATGGGCGAACTCGCCGGCGTGACCGATCCCGAACAGAAGCGCAAGATCATCGGCCGCGTGTTCGTGGAAATCTTCCAGGAAGAAGCTTCGAAGCTCACCGCCGCGAAGTGGCTTGCTCAGGGCACGATCTACCCCGACGTCATTGAATCCGCCGGCGCCAAGACGAAGAAGGCCAAGACCATCAAGTCTCACCACAACGTGGGCGGTCTTCCCGATACGCTCCATCTGAAGCTTCTCGAACCGCTGCGCTCCCTCTTCAAGGACGAAGTCCGCGAACTCGGCGTCGAACTCGGTCTGCCGGCAGAAATGGTCTACCGTCACCCGTTCCCGGGTCCGGGCCTCGGCGTTCGCATTCTCGGCGAAGTGAAGCGCGAATATGCGGATCTTCTCCGCGAAGCCGACGCAATCTTCATCGAAGAACTTCGCAACTTCGGTCTCTATGACAAGGTGAGCCAGGCCTTCGTGGTCTTCCTCCCGGTCAAGTCCGTCGGCGTGATGGGCGACGGCCGCACCTACGAATGGGTGGTCAGCCTGCGCTGCGTCGAAACGTCCGACTTCATGACGGCCGTCTGGAGCCACCTCCCGTACGAACTGCTCGGCAAGGTCTCCAACCGCATCATCAATGAAGTCCGCGGCATCAACCGCGTGGTCTATGATGTCAGCGGCAAGCCGCCTGCTACGATCGAATGGGAATAATCTTCCTTAGAGAACCTCCTGGTTCTTAAGGACCTTCCTAAAGCCGTAAGCCATTGAGTTTACGGCTTTTTTCTTTTTACGGACCTCATCCCGGGGGCTCAAACGTTCTGACGAGGACTGAAGCCGTAAGCCAGCGCCTTTGCGGCCTGATATTTGTCCGGAACCGTCCGGGCCTTCTCCGGATGCTGAAACAGCGTACGGAGAAGGTCCGGCAGAGCTCATCGGCGCTTGGCCGATGCCGTCATGACAGCGGTCAGTGAAATGAAAATCAGGAGAATGCCGCACCAGCCCAAAAGGCTGAGCCGTTCGCCCAGAACGGCCGCCGCCAGCAGCGCAGCGACCGCGGGTTCCAGCAGGGAAACGGCTGTTGCCGTACTGGCCCTGACGCGCGCGAGTCCGTAGCCGAAAAAGAGATAGCCGAGCAGCATCGGCACGAGCGCCATATAAACGCCGACGGCTGCGTTCTGAACCGAGGCCAGAAACGGCCCGCCCGTCACGGCGAGCACCGGCATGAGGAGCAGGCCGCCGATGCCGAATACAGCACCCATGGCCGCCCTCGAGGGCACAGAACGCCGCATGAGCCGGCCGGCCGCCCAGGTATAAAGTGCGTAGGTCAGTGCGGCGGCCAGACTCAGGAAAAGTCCGAGCACCATGTCTTCGCCCGCGCTCGATACGCCGGGCGCCGCAGCCAGCAGAACCATGCCGGCAATCCCGAGCGCCGCACTGGCAAACCACCGGCCGGAGACCCGTTCCCTGTCGACAATGATTTCCACCAAAGCCGCCATCAGCGGGGAGGCGCCGATGGAAACCACTGTGCCGACCGTCACGCCGGCACAGCGCATGGAGGCATAAAAGGCCAGCGGATACACAAAGACGCAGACGCCGCCGAAGAGCGCAAGACGCCATTGAGCAAGAAGAGCCGGTCGGGCTTGGCGAAGACTCTTCAGTGCCACAGCCGCCTGCAGAAGTCCTCCCGTACCCATGGCGCAGGCCCCGATGGCAGCAGCGCCGACATCCGGCGCAAGCGCAGCCGCCGTTCCCGTCGTGCCCCATAAAACCGATGCGGCGGCAACCGCCAGCGCGCCGATCAAACCCTCGTTTCTCACTCTTGTTCACCTCAGCGAAGAGGTCTCACAGTCTAGCGCGAACGCCTCTCTGAGGCGAATCAAGCCCGTTTTCCCCTCACTGCGCTATAGTGTCCGGCATCGTTTTTCAGCAGTCACGCCGCCATGGCCAACTTTCACGAACTCATTCTCGGATTCCACAACTTCAAGGAGGAATACCTCCTCAAGGAAAAGGAATTCTTCAGCCGTCTTGTTCACGGGCAAAGTCCCAAGACGCTCGTCATCGCCTGCTGCGACTCGCGCGTTGATCCGGCCATTCTTCTCGGCGGCCGGCCGGGAGACCTGTTCGTCGTCCGAAGCATCGCCTCCATCGTCCCGCCCGTTGAAAAAGCCGGCGAACACGATGCCGTCATCGCGGCCGTGGAATACGGCGTGAAGCATCTCGACGTTCACAACATCATCGTCATGGGTCATTCCAACTGCGGCGGCATCTACGGTCTTCTGCATCCCGAAAAAATCCGCAGCGAGCGGTTCATTTCCGGCTGGGTGTCTTTGGCGTCGCCCGTATTGGAAGAGCTGGAGCACGAAGATCCGAACGAGCCGGCCCCCGTCCGGTGCCGCCGGTGCGAAGAAGGCGCCATTCTGATGTCCATCGACAATCTGCTCTCCTACGACTGGGTGAAGGAACGCGTCGACGCTGGTTCGCTCGCCCTTCATGCGCTCTACTACGACATGGCGACGGGCAGTCTCAACGTCTGGAACGCCGAAATCGAAGACTTTGAACCTACCCGAGTCGAGGATCTCTGATCCGGGAAACCGAAGCGAAAGAGGACGCCGAAGCGTCCTCTTTCTGTTTCAGATTGTCCGGTTCAGCGAAGCGCAGAGAAGCGGCGCGAAGTCAGAAGCGCCAGAGAAACGGCGGCAAAGAGCGCGCCGCCGCCGAAGGATGCGGCGGGACCGACGCTTTCCCACAGAATGCCGGCGATGAGACCCGCCGCCAGCATGGCAATGCCGGAGAAGAAGTTGAAGATGCCGAAGGCAGTGGCTTTGCGGTCCGCCGGCGCGGTTCTTGCAATCATCACTGAAAAAATTCCCTGCGTGGCGCCGAGGTGAAGCCCCCAGAGAACCACGCCGAGACCGATGCCGGCCGGTGTCGCCCAGAGCGCGAAAACCGCATCGGACGTCATCAGAAGAAGCAGTCCGAGGACCAGCAGCTTCACCGGCGACAGTTTGTCGGCGAGACGTCCGAAGGGATAGGAAGCCAGCGAAAAAACGAGATTCATGCCCACCATGATGAGCGGAATGAGGGCAACGGCGATTCCGGCGTCAGCTGCGCGCAGCACGATGAAGGCGTTGGAAAACCGGGCAAGGGAAAAGAGGACGCCGAGAAGCACCAGACTGCGGAGGGCTGGCGACTCCATGGTGAAGAAGTCGCGCCAGGGACGCGGAACCGGACGCGCATCCGACGAGGCTGCGGCCTTTTCCTCCACGCCGACCAAAATGAGAATCAGACAGCAGATGCCCGGAATCAGGGCCGCCCAGAAAATCGTTCTGAAGTCAGCCGCCCAGAGAAAGAGGAGAAGCGACGCCAGCGCCGGGCCGACGAAGGCGCCCGCGGCGTCGAGTGACTGACGCAGTCCGTAGGCAGCGCCGAGAATCTCCTTCGGCGTCACTTCAGCGACGATGGCATCGCGCGGCGCTCCGCGAAGACCCTTTCCGATGCGGTCGAACAGTCTGGCCCCGAAAACGACCGGCATGGCACCCGCCATGGCAAAAAAGGGCTTTGATACGACACCGAGACCGTAGCCGGCAAAAACCAGCCACTTTTTAGGCACTTCGTAAAGTTACGTGCTGATGTATTACTTTAGGGGTAGAGTGCTGAGATCCAGAATTGCGCTCGCCGCTGGGCATCCCCGCCCATGGGACATGGGCGGGCAAGCCCGCAATTGTGGCGCAAATTGTGGCGCGTC
>JAGBFJ010000069.1 GCA_017936545.1 Sutterella sp. | reverse complement strand
GTCCCACTCCTTCCCATTCCGAACAGGACAGTGAAACGCTTTATCGCCGATGATAGTTGGTTGTATTTCCAGTGAAAGTAGGACATCGTCAGGCTCACCATTGAGAACCCCCGGTATCGCAAGATGCCGGGGGTTTTCGCTATTCGGGATTCGTGAAGCCGGTGCAGTGGCCGGCTCAGGCGAGACGAGGCCGGCGCATCAGAGTCAAGCCGGCTTCCGGCAGGAACCGCAGGCAGTTTCGACAGCCTTCAGCAGGATGTCGACGCCGAAAGGCTTGGGAAGAAAAACCCTGGCTCCGGATTCCAGCGACAGGAGCGGCAGGTTGGGATCGGCGTGACCCGACATGCAGATGACGGGCAGTTCGGAGAAACGAGTTCGAAGCACACCGAGAAGTTCCAGGCCGGTCATGCCGGGCATGTGAACGTCGAGAAGAAGCACGCCGGGCTCAGTACCGTCTTCCGCGGTCATGAACGTTTCAGCACGGTCATAGACTCTGCAGCGAAAGCCTTCCTGTTCAAGAACGAAGGCCAGTGCAGTGCGGAAGGAGGGATCGTCGTCGATGATGCGGATGACGAAGGAGGCGTCTAACGGCTGCACAGCGGAATCTCCACTCGGGCCGTCAGCCCGAAAGGTTCGCGGCGGCGGTAGCGAAGGACCGCGCCGTGGGATTCCAGAATATGCCGCGTAATGGCCAGACCGAGCCCCGGACTGCGTCCTTCGGAGACGTCGGACCGGGCATTGAGCGTGTTCAGAACGGCATCGCTGACGGGTTCTCCGCTGTCGCTGATTTCCGTCACGGCAAGAACGCCGTTGACGCTTTCCTCCCGACGGATGTCGATGACGACTTCGGGAAGCACCTTGGGATTGGCGGAAGAGGCGTCCAGGGCGTTGCTGATCAGATTCGTAAAGGCCACTTCAAGTTCAAGCCTGCTTCCCGTCACGAGGGCTTCGCTTTTGGCGCGCAGATCGATGCTGATACTCGTGCGGCCAGTTGCCTCCAACATGCGGACGGCGCCGCGGATGAGACCGCTCAGAGAGAGCGTGGTGCGTTCTTCCGCCTTGCCCCGGACTTGGCAGCGGATGCGTTCGACGATGTCGCTGGCACGCTGGGCGTCCGAAATAATGATGTCGGTGATGTCGTTGAGGCGCTGCGCGGTCAGCTGACCGGCGTTCTGGGCGCGCTGCAGACCTTCGGCATACAGTCTGACGGCGCCGAGCGGCTGGCGTAGTTCATGGGCGATCAGACTGGCGAGCTGGCCAACCGCTCCCGCCTTCTGGAGCCGGTCGAGCTTTTCAGCCTGCCTGGCCTGCTCGGAAAGAATGCGGCGGACTTCCTCTTCCTTTCTGGTGACCAGAGCGGTTGAACGCACGGTATGCGCGCCGAGCGCTCCGATGATGATGAGCAGAATCGCGAAGCCGGGCCAGTATTCTCTGAGAACGCGACCGAGGTTCCACTGACGAAGATACTGGTAGGGACCGACGCGCAGATCGCGCATCAGATCGTCCACCGTCTGGAAATTGGTGGCGATCGACCAGGAATAGCCTTCCGGACTCGGCGGCTGCTGCAAAAGCGCAAGCGTTAGTTTTTTTGCAAACTCGGCCGACAGCGTCGGCTTGATGGAAAGCGTATGGGCCGGATAAAGCGCCGTGCTGTGCCTGCAGACATTGAGGGGGTTGTGCGTATGCTCGCCGATCAGACGGAGCTGGGCGAGCTTGGCAGGATCTCTGCCGAGATTGCGCTCGAGCGCGCACAGACGCAGAAAGCCAGCGTCGGCGCGTCCGGTCAGCACGTCCTCGATAATGGCCGGTGCAGAAACATTGCTGTTCTGAAATCTGGTCTCGCTGAAGAAGGCTTCCCACACGTAGCCGCGTCGGGTGATTTCGCCCATCGGAATGTGATAGCCCGAAAAACTGTTGGGCAGGGAAGCGGAAAGCACTTTCCCTTTCAGGCTTGCAATGTCGGTGAGATCCGCGCGGTCGCTGCGCACGATGATGGCGGCGCCTTCGTTGGCGTTGGGATCGGGACGGTCATTGGAGACGATGGTCGCGATCGAGCGCAGACTGAAGCCGTTCATGCGCTGAAAAAGACCAGCGGAGCTGAGCACGATGTCGACGGCATCAGTGCGAACGGCCTCTTCAAGCTCATCGACGGTGTAGTACGTGACGGACAGATGATGTTTGTCGACAAGAGGCTCCAGCACCGAACTGAGTGCCTGGACAACGGTTTTCTGATCTTCCGGAATGCCGAACGAAGTGATCCCTACCCGCACGCTGTCGGGTTCGGCAGGAGTTCCGGCGAAAAGGGGGCCGGTCAGAGCGAACAGCAGAGCTGCTGCAGTATGCCGTAGGGACATCTGATTGCACGAAAGAGGGGGGAAAGCTGACATCCATTTTAAAGGCGCTGTTCAAAAGAAAAGGGCATCGGAAACCCGATGCCCTTCAACTTGCCTGAATTCAAAGCGTTTGTGCCTTAGCGACCTTGCAGAAGATCAACCTGTTCACCCAGATGAGAGCGCAGCAGCGACTTGGCTTCTTCTTCGCGGCCGGCCTTGATGGCGGCCAGAAGCGCGCGTTCCTTGCGGGCGATGTCGATGAAGAACTGCGGATCATTGTGGGGCAGATTTTCCGTCGTCTTTTCGAAGTAGGTGACCAGCGCCGCCGAAAAGACCTGCAGAACGCGGTTGCCGCAGGCTTCGAGGAGCAGCAGATGGAATTCGCGGTCCCAGCGGTCCGCTTCCGTCGTATCGCCGGCATTGGCCTCGATGCGGTCGATGGCATCTTCAAGGCGGCCGAGCAGAGCCGGCGTCATGCGGCGGATGGCGAGCGGGATTATGTCGACTTCGATCAGGAGCCGTGCTTCGATGAACTCGCGGATGTCGAAATTGGCGATGTCCATCTGAACCTGAATCTGGGCGGACAGGTTCTTCGGTCCGAGTGCGTTGACGGTCATGCCGCGCTTGGGCGCACGGTCGACGACGCCCATCTGAGAGAGGACGCTGAGCGCCTTGCGGACCTTGTATCGGGTCACATTGAAGCGGCTGGCCAGTTCGGTTTCCGTATCAATACGTTCTCCGGCCTTGGCCTGGCGGAGGATGTGATGGTGAATATCACGAAACAGCGCTTCTTCGTCCATGGAAAGGGGATCCTGTTTAAGCACGGCACAATCCTTTCAGGGCAGTCCCCGAAAGCAATGGTTGATAAATGTGCACAATTGTAGAGGGTTTTGCCATCAGCTGCTATTCGGAGGTCCGATTACCCGGATGGATTGTCCGTCAGGCGACGAGCCTTGTCGTGCAGTTCGCACAGACGGGCAAAGGCTTCTCTCGGCGTGAGGCTGTCGACGTCAAGCTGCGCGATTTCGTCGGCAAACTCGGCAAGCGCGGGATCGGCGCCGGCCGCGTCTTCAAGGACGGGTGCCGTATCGGTTGCATCCAGAAAAAGCCCCTCTCCGAAAAGATCGGGCTGAGGCGAAGCAATGGCGGCTTCGCGCTTTTCAAGCTTCTGCAGCATCGACTTGGCACGTCGAACGACGCCGGCGGGGATGCCGGCAAGCTGAGCCACTGCAATGCCGTAGCTGCGGCTGGCGGGCCCCTCTTCGATTTCGTGAAGGAAAACGATGCGGGTCTTCGTGTGCGTGGCCGAAACGTGAACATTCGCAACTTCGCGCACGCGGGAGGCCAGCTGCGTAAGTTCGAAATAATGGGTTGCGAAAAGCGTAAGCGACCGGGTGCAGCTCACCAGCTCTTCGGCGATGGCTCCGGCAAGGGAGAGACCGTCGTACGTAGCCGTGCCTCGTCCGATTTCGTCCATCAGCACGAGCGAACGGTCGGTCGCCTGATGAAGAATGGCCGCTGCTTCGGTCATTTCGACCATGAAGGTCGAACGGCCGCGGGCCAGATCGTCGGAAGCGCCGATGCGGGTATGAATGCGGTCGACGGGACCGATCGTCACGGCGTCGGCGGGCACGAAGGAACCGGCCCAGGCCAGGAGCGCGATGAGGGCGACCGCACGCATGTAGGTGGACTTGCCGCCCATGTTCGGACCGGTGATGATCAGGCAGCGCCGGCCGTCTTCGAGGCGGCAGTCGCTGGGCACGTAGGTTTCCAGCGCGGTTTCCACCACCGGATGGCGGCCTCGGCGGATGTCGATGCCGGTTTTAGCAGCCAGCGTCGGGCGGACCCAGTTCCGTTCGAGGGCGTGCCGGGCGAAGGCGCCGAGCGCGTCAAGCTGGGCGATGACCCGGGCGGCTCGCATCAGTGCAGGAACGTAGGGCGCCGCGGCTTTGACGAGACCGTCGTAGAGCGCCTTTTCAAGCGCTGCAGAGCGTTCTTTGGCGGAGAGCGCCTTGTCTTCGTATTCCTTGAGCTCGGGTGTGATGAAGCGTTCGGTGTTTTTGAGCGTCTGACGGCGGATGTAGGCCGTGGGCACGTTAGCCGCCTGGGCCTTCGTGACTTCAATATAAAAGCCGTGAACGCGGTTGAATTCGACGCGCAGCGTCGGAATGCCGGTCGCAGCGCGTTCGCGCGCTTCCAGATCCATCAGGATCTGGCCGGTATTGTCGCGAAGCTCGCGCAGAGTCCGAAGTTCTTCATTGAATTCGGATCGGATGACGTCGCCTTCCCGAAGGAAGGTGGCGGGTTCGTCGAGCAGCGCCTCTTGCAGCATCGTGCCGAGTTCTTCGGGGAGATTGAGCGCATCTGCGGCCTGCGCGAACCAGTCTTCGGTTCTCGCTTCGGCTTCGCGGGACAGCGCCAGAGCGGCGGGCAGGGCGTCGCGGAGCGCGGCAAGCTCTTTCGGGCGTACGGTTCCGAGCGCAATGCGGCTGGCGAAGCGCTCGATGTCGGGAAGTCCTGAGAGCGACGTCGACAGAAAATCGGCGAAAGCGGCATCCGAGCAAAGGGCTTCGACCGCGTCGTGACGGCGTGAGGCTTCGGATGCATCGCGAAGCGGCTGGCTGAGCCAGCGGCGCAGTTCGCGGCTTCCCATCGACGTTCGGCAGCTGTCAAGCACGGAAAAGAGCGTCGGGCCCTTGCCTTCGGTTCGGATGCTTGCCGTGATTTCAAGATTGCGGCGGCTCGCCGGGTCGATGATGATGTAGTCCTTTTCGTCGCAGAGTCTGAGCGGCGCAAGGAACGGAATCATGTCCACCTGCGTTTCGGCCGTATAGTCGAGCAGCGCATTGGCGGCGGACAGAATCGCCGGCTTGTCGGTGACGTTCCAGGCATCGAGATTGTCGAGCGAGAAGGTGCGGCAGAGGCTTTCCGTGCCGCGGCGGTCGTCGAAGTGCCAGCCCGGCATCGGCGTCACGGTGATTTCCGGATGCGCCGCGCGAAGTTCGTCCCGGAGCTGTTCGGGCACCAGCATTTCCGTCGGCGCAATGCGCGCCACTTCGCTGTCGAACTGATCGTCGGACACTTCAGCCGCCCGGAAGTCGCCGCTCGAGAGCGTAAGCCAGACGAAGCCCCAGCGTGCGGTTTTGCCGGTCGGACGCCAGACGGCCAGCAGAATGGCGTCGCTCTTTTCAGGAAGAAGCGTCGTGTCGGTAAGGGTGCCGGGCGTAATGATGCGGGAGATCTTGCGCTCCATTAGGCCCTTGCCCGGCGTGCCGATCTGCTCCGCGATGACGATGGACTCTCCCAGCGTCACGAGCTTCTGCACGTAGGAGTCAAGCGACACGGCGGGAATGCCCGCCATCGGAATCTCCGTGCCGTCGCGGAGCCTGCCTCTCTTCGTGAGCGTAATGCCGATCAGGCGGTTGGCCTTGCGGGCGTCTTCAAAGAATGTTTCATAGAAGTCGCCCATACGAAAGAGCACCAGCATCGCCGGATAGCGGCGCTTGACGTCGACGAACTGGCGCATGGCGGGCGTAAAGTCGTTGATGTCGAAATCGACGGTATTCGGGAAATTGTCGGTCATGGAGATCCTTCGTGCTGGGGGCGCAACAAACGGGCGCGATCGGCGGATACGAAAAGGCCGGACAGCGTCATAAACGGTCCGGCCGCAGCGTCAGAAAAAGAGGCGCTTACTTGGCTTCGGGCTCGGCAGCTTCAGCCTTGGGAGCCGGAGCCTTGATCTTGCCGACGAGCGGAAGAAGCTGAGCGAAAATGCGCGGCGTGCCGGCGCAGACGCGGCCCGTTTCAAGCCAGGCTTCTCCGCCTTCGAGGTCGGTGATGAGACCGCCCGCTTCGAGGACCATCAGGCCGCCGGCGGCAATGTCCCACTTCGAAAGGCCGGATTCCCAGAAGCCGTCGTAGCGGCCGGCGGCAACCCAGGCAAGGTCCAGCGCGGCAGAGCCCGGACGGCGGATGCCGGCGGTGCGTTCGGCAACGCGCATGAAGCTCTGCATGTAGCCCTTGAAGTCGTCGCCGCGGCGGAACGGGAAGCCCGTGCCGATCAGAGCGCGGTTCATGTCCTTGGTGTTCGAGACGCGGATGCGGCGGTTGTCGAGGAAGGCGCCTTCGCCCTTGGCGGCGGTGAAGAGTTCATTCTTGGCGACGTCGTAGATGACGGCGGCGACGACTTCGCCGCGGTAGGCGAGTGCGATCGACACGGCGTACTGCGGAACGCCGTGCATGAAGTTGAGCGTGCCGTCGATCGGATCGACGATCCAGAGATAATCGCTCTTTTCGGGACCGATGCGGCCGGCTTCCTCGGTGAGGATGGCATGGCGCGGGAAGGCCTGCTGAATGCAGCTGACGATGGCGGCTTCGGCGGCGCGGTCGGCGTTCGTCACGTAGTCATTGACGGACTTGTTTTCGACTTCAAGAAGGTCGAGGTCGGCAGCGGCACGGGAAATTTCCGAGGCGGCGCGTCGGGCGGCCTTGACGGCAACGGCGATATAGGGCGAGGACATATTGCAGATACAAAAAAGAGACTGAAACCGGGGCTTCGGCGCGGGGAGCTGGGCTCTACCCGGCAAACGGAGCCGAATAAATTATTCTAGCCGATGAGTGCGGAGCCATGCATCGGCGTGGGACGAGGATTATGGCGGCTTTTCTATAGAATGTCCATCTGACAGCGCCATTTCATTGCTTCTTCACAGATGAATATTCCACACCTCGCTTCCCGCGTCCGTTTCGTCCTCTGCGAGCCGGCTCATCCCGGCAACATCGGTTCGGCGGCACGTGCGATCAAGACCATGGGCTTTCGCGACCTTCGCGTCGTGGCTCCCCGCGAGCCCGGATACCGCACGCATGAGGAGGCGGTTGCCTACGCAACGAGCTCCGTCGACGTGCTCGAAGCCTCCCGGTGCCATGACACGCTGGCCGAAGCCCTCGAGGGCGTGACTTTTGCCTGGGCGCTGACGGGCTATGACCGAGAATACGGTCCGCCGATGACGCCCATGCGTCCCGCCGCTGCCAAAAGCACGGCCTGGCTCGCAGACATGGAGGGCGGCGTCGCCTTCGTGTTCGGCACCGAAAGAAGCGGCATGACGAACGAAGAAGTGATGCTCTGTCAGGGCTGCGCGGCCATCGCCGCCGATCCGGAAAGCCCGAGCCTCAATCTGGCTCAGGCCGTCCAGATCGCGGCATACGAAATGCATATGGCGCTGATGGCGGGCGAAGGGCATGAGGGCGATCTCTACGACTGGCAGTCCCGCTTTGAACATGAAATGCCGGCAAGCGTCGATGCCATCGAGGGTTTCTTCCGGCACTGGGAGGAGGCGATGACGGTCTGCGGCATTCATGATCCCGCCAATCCCAAGAATCTCATGCCGATGACCCGGCGTCTTTTCGGAAGAAGCGGCCTTACGCAGACCGAGATTGATCTTCTCAGGGGCATCTGCGCCGCCGTGATCCGTCCCAAGCGGGACCGCATCGGCGGCAAGAAGGCGGGCTGACGCTGAGACGGGTGCAAAAACCTGAGCGTCTGCGGCGGCGTTCTGCGACAATTAACGAACGGCTTTATTTTTCAGGATCCACACTCAATACCATGTTTGACGATGCGCGCGAACTGATCGATACGATCATGCAGAAGGACCCCGCGGCTCATTCCCGCTGGGAGGTCGTTTTCGCTTATCCGGGCTTTCATGCCGTCATGATTCACCGTGCGTCGCACTGGTGCTGGATTCAGGGCTGGAGAACCGCGGGCCGCATTCTGTCTCATGCGGGACGCTTCCTGACGGGCATTGAAATCCATCCGGCCGCCCGCATTGGACGGCGGGTGTTCATCGACCACGGCATGGGCGTCGTCATCGGCGAAACCGCCGAGGTGGGCGACGACTGCACGCTTTATCACGGTGTGACGCTCGGCGGCACGAGCCTCGCCGAAGGAGAAAAACGTCATCCGACGCTCGAGCGCGATGTGATCGTCGGCGCCGGCGCTCAGGTGCTCGGTGCCTTCACGGTGGGCGAAGGCGCCCGCATCGGCTCGAATGCTGTCGTGGTGAAGCCGGTGCCTCCGGGAGCCACCATCGTCGGTGTTCCCGGACGACAGGCCGGCGAGCGCAAGCCCGAGGAAAAGAAGGCTTTCGAAGCCTATGCTGTCGAAAAAGCCGGTGAAGACCCGTATTCCGTTGCAATCCGCCGTCTGGCCGCTCTCTCCGAAGAGCAGCAGCGTACGATTGAAAAACTGACCGCGGAGGTCGAACGGCTGAGCGAGGCGGCCGAAGCGCAGGCGAAAAGCCGCGGCCGCCGCCAGCGGCCCCGTGCCGGGCGGGCTCAGGACGACGAGGCCGAGGCGAAGTAACCGGCGTACACGCTGAAGACAAAATCGGGGAGCGGATATCCGCTCCCCGTTTTCATCAGCCGATGACGGCGCTCAGTCCGGATCGCGCTCGGTGCCCGGAACCGGCGTGATGAGAGGCCGCTTTTCTGCCCAGGCCTTCACGTTGTCGGCGACGAGATGCGCCATGGCCGTGCGGGTCTCGACCGTCGCGCTGCCGATGTGCGGCGTGAGCACGGCGTTCGGCAGCCGGCGCAGCTGGTCTTCGACATATGGTTCGTGCTCGAAGACGTCAAGTCCGGCGCCGGCGATGGTGCCGGATTCAAGCGCACGGATGAGCGCCGTCGTATCCACCAGCGAACCGCGCGCGACGTTGATGAGGAAGCCCTTGGGGCCGAGCGCCGCGAGCACCTCGGCGTTGACCAGATGATGAGTTTCCAGGGAGCCGGGGATGACGATCACGAGAAAGTCGGCCCATTCCGCCAGCGAAAGCATGTCGGGGAAGCGCTGCCAGGGCACGTTCTTTTCCGTGCGGGCCGTATAGCCGACGGTCATCTTGAAGCCTTCGGCACGCCGTGCGATTTCCAGGCCGATGCGCCCGAGCCCGGCAATGCCGATGCGCTTGCCGGACACTTTGACGGCGAGCGGCATGCCGCCCTGCGGCCAGCGGCCTTCGTGGACCAGACGGTCGGAGGCCGGCATCAGTCTTGCGGCGTCGAGCATGAGCGCAAACGCCAGATCGGCCACGTCGTCCGAGAGCACGCCCGGCGTATGCGAGAGATGAATCCCGCGGCGGGCGATTTCCGCCGTGTCGTAGCCGTCGAAGCCGACGCCGAAGTCACCGATCATCCGCACGTTGGGGAAGGTGTCGAGCACGGCTTTGTCGACCCGGCTCGACGATGTCGCGATGAGGACTTCGGCGCGCTTCGCGGCCTCGGCCTTGGCGGCGGGGTCGAGAGACGGCCAGAAGACGACGTCGCCTATCTCGGCCAGACGATCGTAGATGACGGGAGGAAGACTGCGCGGAATAAGACTGACAATCAGCGGACGCATGGCGGTGTCGGACTCCTCAAAAAAACGGAAGACAGGTTATTTGGCTGCTGCAGGGCCGAATGCTTCGGTGCGGTAGGCGCTGGCAGGCATGCCGAGCGACGCGCACCAGTCGCGGCTCATGGCCACGAAGCCCGGCGAAGCGCAGACATAGGCCTCGCGTTCGGCCACGTCGGTCACCAGCTCCAGAAGCCGTTCGGCATTGAGACGGCCGGAAAGGAAAGGCGCGCCGGCGTTCTTGGCAAAGCAGAGGAACTTCAGTTCGGGACGGTATTTGACAAGCGCGTCCCAGAGCGCCTTCTGCACGACGTGCTCGGACGACTTGACGGTGTAGATGACGACGAGATCCGCATCGGGGCGGTTGACGAGCAGCCAGCGGGTCATGGAGAGCACCGGCGTGATGCCGGAACCTGTGGCCATCAGCAGGAATTTCTTCGACTGACTGGCGTCGCAGGTGAATTCACCCATCGGATCGGAAATTTCAATCGTGCTGCCGACGGGAACGGTCTGGGTCAGCCAGTTGGAGCCGAGACCGTGCTCGTGACGCATGACGGAGATGGTCGGATAGCGGTTGACGCCGTAGGTGGACGAGACCGAGTAGCAGCGGCTTTCGCCCGTGTCGCCGATCTTTACGCAGATGAACTGGCCGGGACGCCAGACAAAAGGACGGCCGTCAAGCGGCTCGAAGGAGAGCGTCCACGTGTCGGGCGTTTCCTGCTCGCGGGAAACCAGCCGCATCGGGCGCGAAAAGAAGTTCTGGGTCACGGTCGCCTCCGAAAAAAAAGCCGAAAACGGATGCACTCCGCGGAGAGCGCATCCGCACTGATGAGGAAAATGCTAGCAGTCCGCCGTCAAATCGGCAATCCGACGTTCGTCGCAGGCGTCGCCGAAATCCGGCACTGTCAGCTTTTCGGAGGAGACACGGCTTCGACGAGGTCGGCTTCCAGCGCAAGAAGCTGTTCGTCGTTTGACAGCGCCGGCCCGTCGATGAGGAACACGTCTTCGGCACGTTCGCCGAGCGTGGCGATTTTGGCCGTCTGGAGATTGACGCCGTAGCGTGCCAGCACTTGAGAGATGCTGTAGAGCAGACCGAGTCTGTCCGTGCAGACAATGCTGAGAATCCAGGCCCGGCCGCTTTCGTCGGGAAGCGTCGAGACGATCGGACGCGTCGGGAAATGGCGAGACCGGCGGGAGAGCTTGCCTTTGGGAGCCGGCGGCAGAGGTCCGTCGCTCGTCAGAATCGCCGTCATGTCCCGCCGGATCTTGGCATCAAGCGCATCGGGATCCAGACGTTCGAATCGGTCGGTGACTAGGAAGGTGTCGAGCGCCCAACCGTGGCGGGTCGTATGAATGCGGGCGTCGACCACGCTGAGTCCGTTTTTGCCGAGAGAGGCGACGGCTCTCAGGAAGAGGTCCCTGCGGTCGGGGAGGTAGAGAAGAATCAGAATGCCGCCCAGCTTTTCGCTGCGCTTGAGTTCCACCACCGGAACCGTCGTGCCGCTGCGTTCGGCGAGCATTTCGGTGTGCCACGCAATCTCTTCGGGCGTATGCCGCATGAAGTAGACCACGTTGAGTTCGCGCCAGAGCTTTTCACGGGCGGCATCGGATACGCGGCTGCCGAGAAGCTCGAGCGCCTTCTGCTTGCGTTCGGCCATGGCGTGCTCATGCGAGCAGTCGGAGGAGGTGCCGGCAAGCATGTCGCGCGCCGAACGATAGAGCGTCTCGAGCAGCTGTGCCTTCCAGGGCGTCCAGACTTTGGGACTCGTCGCCCGGATGTCGCTGACGGTCAGAAGATAAAGCGCATCGAGCCGCTCCTTGGTGCCGACGATGTCAACGAAGCGCCGCACGACGTCGGGATCGGAAATGTCCATTTTCTGGGCGGTACGGCTCATCGTCAAATGCTCCCGGACCAGAAAAGAAAGGAAGTCCGCCGTATCTTCGCCGAGTCTGAAGGTCTCGCAGAACTCTCGGACCTTCTGCGCGCCGATCAGGGAGTGGCGTCCGCCGAGACCTTTGCCGATGTCGTGGTAAAGGCCGGCCACGGCGATGCGCCATGGTTCGGGACACTCGGCCATGATCTGGGAGCAGAACGGATATTCATGGGCGAACTCGCTTCGGGCGAAGCGGCGGATGTTGCGCACGACCCGCAGCGTATGCTGGTCCACCGTGAAGATATGGTAAAGGTCGTGCTGCATCTGGCCCACGATGTGCCGGAAGGCCGGCAGCAGGCGGCCGAGCACTCCCCACATGTTCATGAGCTTGAGCGAGTGATAGGAACCTTTCGGCATTTTGAGAATGCTGAGGAAGGTCGACTGATTGTCGGGATTGAGCCGGAAGGCTTCGTCAATGCTCGGCGCAGCATGCCACAGTGCGCGAAGCAGACGGGTGGAAAGCCGAGTCAGCTCGGGATGCGAATGAAAGACGTAGAACGTCCGCAGAATGGCGTTCGGATCGCGTTTGTAGACGTCGTTCGCGGTGATGTCCATTTCGTCGCCGCGGGCGACGAAAGCCTTCTCAAGCTGCACGGGAGTCGCTTTTTCGTTGCTGCCGAAAAGACGGTCCGCAATGGCCTGAAGCTGAATCACGGACATCTGCACCACGGCCTTCGCATTGAGGTAGTAGCGCTTCATGAAGGCTTCGGAGGGACGGAGCTGCGGCGTCGACGTGTAGCCGAATTTTTTGGCCAGATCTTCCTGGACGTCGAAGAGAAGCCGATCCTCGTGACGGCGGGTGAGAAGATGGAGCGTGATGCGTACGGAAGCGAGATGTTCGCTGCACTTGATGAGCGTATGCATTTCGCGTTCGGTGATCAGACCGGCGGTCTTCATGGCCGGAACGGAATCGGCGAGGCCTGCGGCCTGCGCGCACCAGAGAAAAACCTGCAGGTCGCGCAGTCCGCCCGGGCTTTCCTTGATGTTGGGTTCGAGCGAATACGGCGTGTCGGCGAACTTCTGATGCCGGCGCGCGAGCTCGAGCATCTTGTCGCGGAAGAAGCGTCCGGCGTCGAGCTCGGCGGCGAAGGCCGTGCGGGCACGGCTGTAGAGATCGTCGGATCCCCAGATCAGCCGGCTTTCAAGATAGGTTGTGGCGACTGACACATCCTTGGCGGCTTCGGAGAGAAATTCGCTTTCGGTGCGGACCGAGGCGCCCACGGTAAGTCCGAGTTCCCAGAGGCTGGTGATGAATTCTCCGATGCGGGCCCGGAGCGCCTCGTCCGAGCCGGCGTCTTCGCGGATCAGCACCAGGACGTCGATGTCGGAATAGGGATAAAGTTCCGAGCGTCCGTAGCCGCCGACGGCGGCGACGGCCAGCCTGTTTTCGGTAAGACAGGCCCGGCGGATCAGCATGATGACGGACCGGTCGAGCACGCGGGCGTGCGCCTTGAGATAGAGAGACGGCTCTCTTGTTTCTTCCCAGGCGGCGGCAAGGCGCTGCCGCTCGAAATCAAAATACTTGCGGGGAGTGATGACGGGCATGCCGTCCGTCGCCGGTTCATTCATGGATCAGTCCAAAAAAGGGGAGACGTTCAGCGTCTGACGACGTCGAGAAGTTCGAGTTCGGTGATGTCGCCCGATGCGGAGACGATGAGAATTTTTTCCACATGGCGGCGTCCCGTGATTTCGATGCGCGAAATGCTTTCGATGCCGCCTGCTTTGGGTAGCGCCTTCACAGTGACGGGATCGCTGCCCGAGACGCTGAGATCAAAAACGCCCGACAGCATCTTCAGGTCGCCGGCGAAGACGCCCTGCATGAAGTCGCCCAGCCGTCCGACGGCGGGCACGCTGCCGGAGCTGACCTCGGTGGAGGCCGATGCGCTTTCATAGTGCATCCCGGCAGCATCAAGAACGAGGGTCGACGGAAACGGCTTTTCGGTGATCCAGCGGGCGCCCTGATGTCTGATGACGGAAAACCGGCCCTCGGAAACGAGCGGCTTCGGGAAGCCGGCAATTCGCCGGCGTTCGACAAAACGCCCTTCCACATGCTCTCCTCCCCAGCGTTCGGCGAGCAGAGATATGTCGGGAGCGGCTTTGGACGCCGAGGCGGTGCGGAGAAAAACGGGCGCAAGAAGTGTAAAGGCAAGAAGGCTGCGTCTCGCGGACATGGCGTCGACCTCAGTTCTGGTGAAGTGCGTTGCTGAGCTTTTCAAGCAGTATACGGGGGACCTCCCACTGCGTGGTGCCGGTAGCGGCTTCGACGGCCATCTGAACCGTTTCGGCCCGAGTGAGCAGTACGCCGTCCGACGCGCGCCGGATTTCGTAGGCGATCAGCAGCTTTTCCTCTGCCGAGACGATGCCCGCCTTCGCGATGAGACGGTCGCCGATCCGAGCCGGCGCACAGAAGCGCACGGTCATGTCGACGACCGGCCAGGCATAGCCCGACGCTTCCATCTGCGGGTAGCCGTAGCCGATGCGGTCGAGAAGCGCGGAGCGCGCGGCCTCGAGAAATCGGGCGTAGTTGCCGTGGTAGACCACCTTCATCGGGTCGAGGAGATCGAACGTCACGTGAATGTCGACCGTTGCCGTCAGTGCGGCAGGGATGCGGTCAAAGGGTTTTCTCAGCATCGGCGTCCTTCCAGAAGTCGTAGAAGTTGAACCAGTCGTAGGGTGAACGCGTCAGCTCGCGTTCGAGTTCGGAGGCATAGCGCTGAGCCATGTCGGCGAGCCACTTCGCACGCTCGCGGCGGGAAGCCGAAGGTGATTCATCCAGCGAGGCGAAGTGAACCCGGTACCGGGGTTCGCCGTTTACACGGCCGTCCCGGGTCGACACCATCATGCGAAGCGGACAGTGAAAAAGCAGGGCCAGCAGTGCGCCTCCCGTCGGGAAGTCAGCCTTCCTGCCGAAAAACACGGCTTCGGCGGTGGCCTGATCCGAACCGATCGGAACTCTGTCGCCGGCGATCACGACGTAGGCGCCCTGAGCGATGCGGTCGGCAAGCATCATGGCGGTTCCCGGCGTAATGGCGGAGACTTCGACAATGTCGGCTCTCAGAGGAGACAGCCCGGCGCGTTCGAGAAGCGCATTGAATTCGCGGGCGTGCTTCGTATGCTGAAGGATCACGATCGGATGTTCGGTCGCTTCTCCCGCCGAGACGCTGAGGAGCTCCTGGCAGCCCGAATGAGACGTCAGAATCACGGCCCCGCGATCGGGCGGATCCGCCCGGAACGGGGCGTCGCCGTCACGGCGCACGGCATCGAGGCCGAGCTTGCCCGAAGCGGCGAGAAACTTGTCGAGAATGGTTTCTCCGAACCTCATCAGGTGAGTGAGGCCTTCCCGCGTGCCGGGTTTCCGGCCGAAGCAGCCGGCGGTTTCCTCAACGCGGGTCAGCCATGTCAGCGAGGCCCTCCGAAGCGCCGGAGAACTCAGCCAGTAAAAGAGAAGCACCGGTCCGAGGACGACGGTAAAAGGCATGCGGCCGAACACTCTGTGAACGAACAGCAGCAGCCGGATGCCGGCCGACGACGTTCGTTCGCCCAGAGAGGCCCAGTGGCGCCTTCGCGTCATCAGCGTCGGACTTCCGGACGCTCTGCGCCCGGACTGCGGACGGGGGCAGGCGCAGCCCAGCCCGTGATGCGCGAGCAGAGGATGAAGGGAAAGCGCGTCAGCATCAGCACGAACAGCTTCGCGTGCATCAGGCTGATTCTGGCGTTGTCGGAAACGGCGTCGAAGTGGCTGACGCCGTCGCTCGGATAGGTGACGGCGACCGGGAGATTCTTGATGCGTACGCCCATCCAGATCAGACGCACGAGAATTTCGGGATCGAACTCCATGCGTTTTCCGATATTGGCGTGCGACGTGATCTGAAGCGCGGCGGCGACCGGATAGACGCGCATGCCGCACATGGCGTCGGCCACGCTCATGCTCAGGCTGTTGACGGCCACCCAGAAATTGGTCAACTTGCGTCCCCAGAAGCGGGCGGCGGGCACGGAGCCGTCGTACTGCGGATAACCGCAGATAAGTGCGTCGGGGTATTTGCGCGAGAGCGTCAGAAAGTGAGCGACAGCGGATGA
This sequence comes from Sutterella sp., assembly GCA_017936545.1. Lineage (GTDB taxonomy): Bacteria > Pseudomonadota > Gammaproteobacteria > Burkholderiales > Burkholderiaceae_F > Sutterella. Next base: position 50,639 of record JAGBFJ010000069.1, on the reverse strand, counting down.
ATCGTGCTGTCCGTCGGCGTCGATCTGAATGACGTGGGTGAAGCCCGATTTCGCGGCGGCGCGAAAACCGGTGATGAGCGCGGCACCCTTGCCGCCGTTCGTCTTGCGGTGCAGAACCGTGGCACCGAGCCGCATACAGCGATCGCAAGCTTCGCGGGCGGGCGCGTCGGAGCCGTCGTCAACGACGATGACGGGAATTTTCTGACGGATGAGTGTCGAGACAACAGCTTCGACCGTAGCCGGGTGGTTGTAGACCGGGATGAGGGCGGCGGGTCTGTATGCCGCCGATCGATTTATCGCCATAAGCGTAGTTCCAAGCGTTCCTTGGGAGCCAGTACCTACCCCTGCAGACCGAAGCAGAGAATGCCTTCGGCATGCATCGTTTTTTTGTTGTCTGCGTCAAGCCTCAGCCAGCTGAACCGGACGTCGCCGTCGGGGCGTCCGACGAGTTCGAGAAGCATCGTCATGCCGGGCGTCGTCACGGCCTTGAATTTCAGCTGCCGCACAGCGCCGAGCGGCGCGTCGATGCCGAATTCTGACCGGGCCAGACTTGCTGCCATTGTAATCTGAGCGACGCCCGGAAGAATCGGGAGCTCCGGAAAGTGGCCGTTAAACCACGCCAACCGGGGATTGAGCGTCGTGCGGAAGACCGCGGCGCCGTCAGGAATGCCGTCGCTGACGCGGTGCCATTCGGGAAGCCGCGGATCAAAGACGGCGGTGAGCGCGGCAACGGTGGTTTTCCCCTGAGCGTTGACAGGGAATTTATCCGGAAAACGCCAGCGGCGGGGAAGGGCAACAGCTTCGACTTCGCCCGTCAGCAGCTCACGAAGCGCGGCGGTCACGGCCCGTTTGCCTTTCGAGAAGAGAAGGGCGCGGCCTGCCTCCGAGAGTTCCGCCGCCACGGCGATCTCGTCGCGTCTTCCCGAGAAGAAGAGCGCGCGGGCGCCGGTCACGAGATCCGATCCGAGCAGGCACTTTTCGATGCGGCTGAGCGAAATGCGCTTGCCTTCGATTTTGACGATCCGGTCGGCACGGCCTGCAAGCGAGAAGCTGCCGTCGGCGGCGAGCACGATCAGGTCGCTTCCGGCTTCAAAGTCCGGCGTTTCGAGCTGGCGCGTGCGAAGCGCAAGCGTGCCTCTGACAGGGAAGCAGGCTTGTTCGCGGCAAAGCGCTGCATGAGAACGGATGGCGGGTTCGCCGTTTACGGATTCTTCGGCCCCTTCGGGGATGACGCCGATCTCGACGCCCGGCATCGGCAGCCAGGCGGGCGTGAGCAGTCCGTCCGCGGTTCTTCGCCGCGTCCGGCGGGCAATGCCGCCCGTTTCGGTCGAGCCGAGAATTTCGAAGGGAAAGCGTCCGAAGGCGGCTTCGGAATTGGCGGCGCCCGTGTCGTCGAGCGGACCGGCGGAGGAAATCACCGCCAGAGCGCGCCCGCGTGATCCGGCAAAAAGGCCCGGTTCGTCAAAGCGGCGCAGATGCGCGGGCGAGCTGACGAGCATGAAGCCCTGCGCGGCAGTCTCCGAGGCAAGCACGGCGGCGAGCTTTTCAGGAAAGTGAAGCCGCTCGTCGGTGAGCAGGCCTCCGCCCAGCAGAGGCCAGAGGGCGCGCCAGAGAAGGCCGTAGATGTGCTGATGCGTCACCGTGGCGTAGACAGGAATCTGCCGGCCGGCCTGAATGAGCGCTTCGGCGCCGAGACCGTCGGCGGCCAGCGCGCTGTCGATGCCTTCGACCTCAAGAAAGAGCTGGTCGAGACGCTTCGGGATGCATTTGGGCTCTCCCGTGCTGCCCGATGTGAGAAGAGAAACCAGTACGTCGCCTTCGGGGAGCGGAGTATCGGTGCAGAGCGGAACGCTCGGAGCGGCGTCGGGTTCGATATGCGCAATGCCTTCGGCATGTACGGCGCAGGCCGTCATGCCGATGAGGCCGGCGGACTCCAGCGAGGCGGCGGTAGCAGGCAGCGCATCGGCCAGAAGCAGCGTTTCCACGCCGGCGCGCCAGGCGCCGTAGGCTGCGGCGGCAAACTCGACCGTGTCTTCGCTGAAAAGCGCGGCTCTCGGCTTCAGACCGGAAGACTTCGCTCTTGCAAAAGCCTGATACCAGCAGGCGGCGGATTCAAGAAAGGCCCGGTTGCTCAGGGCGGGACGGCCTTCCGAAGCGGCGGCGACGGGATGTTCGGCGGGAAGAAAGCCCGGAGTCAGGCGGCAGGCAAGACGGGAGAAGGCCATAAAAAAAATCCGAAATCGGTATGAAGGCGGCCCGGAAGTGCTCGGGCGGATATGTTCAGCGTGCTGTCTGACGCCGCTGACGAATGACTCTCAGTATATATTCCGTGAGGGCCGTGAGCCCCATGAGAATGTAGGAGATGCAGCCGTTCCAGAGCATCCAAAGGTCGCGGTCGCCGAGAAGTACGGTCAGAAAGGCGACGCTGCCGTTGAAGACGAAGAAGATGCACCAGACGACGGTGACGCCGCGGCACCAGCGCACGCCGTCTTCGGGAAGGTCGGGATGAACAAGGCGGGCGAAGCGCTCGCACATCGGGACGCTTCTCAGACTGCCGGCAAAGAGAATCAGACCGAGAAGGTTCATCAGGACGGGATAGAGCGACAGGGCGGATTCACTGTCGTCGAGCCAGCCCCAGCAGGCAAGAAAAAGCGCGGGAAGAACCGCCCAGAGGCTCATGGGGTCGCGCACGGCGGCGGCTCGCAGAAGCGCTGTGGCGGCAAGAAGTCCGGCGACGGGCGCCGTTCCGAAAAGCGAAAGCCCCTTCCAGGCAAGGAAGGGGTAGAGCGCAATCAGCAGGGCGCCGAGCACCCCGGCGGCTTTTCGGATCATGGAAGAGGGAATCAGGCTTCTTCGGGTTCGGAGAGAACGCGCGCAATGACGGCGACCACGTCGCCGAGCGTGCGGACCTGCTTGAAGGCTTCGGGCGAAAGGCGGCGGTTGCCGAGATAGGGCTTGAGCTGAACGATCATGTCGACGGCATCGATCGAGTCGATGTCGAAGTCTTCGTAAAGACGGCCGTCAAGACTGATGAGGGACGGATCGATTTCGAAGTCGCGCACGAGGATTTCCTTCAGTGCGTCGAAGATCTTCTGTTCGGCGGGCGAAAGGGTTTCGGTCATGATGAGTCTGTGTGTTCCGGGTCGGGATATCAGCAGGTGCGCTGGGCTTCAACAAAGTCGGCGATCGCGGCGACGCTCGCAAAAACACGGCGGGATTCTTCGCTTTCGGCAGAAAGCGTAACGCCGTATTTTTTCTTGAGAGCGAGGCCGAGCTCGAGCGCATCAATGCTGTCAAGACCGAGACCTTCGCCGAAAAGCGGCGCGTCGGTGTCGATGTCGGCCGGCGTGATGTCTTCAAGATTAAGGCTCGTGATGATGAGCGACTTGATGTCGTTGATGAGGGTCTGGTCCATTGTTATTTGTCAGTTAGGTAAAAAGTACCTGCTGCAGCCGGGCGGTAAGGCGCCGGCAGGCAAGAGAAGGTCTTTGATTATAGAGGTCCTGCAGATCTTCAAGCGGCAGGTCTTCGAGGATTTCAAAGGTGAGCGTCATGGGTTCGGGCGGCAGATGCCACCAGCCCCTGTCCTTGGTGAGCCAGCGCGGTTCGGCGGTGACGCGAACGGGCGTGAGCGGCCTGCCTGTTTCGAAGGCCAGAGCGGCCGCGCCTCGGTGCATGCGGGGATAGGTGCCCGCCGGCAGATCGGTCGGCGTGCGCGTGCCTTCGGGAAAGATCACCATCGAGGCGCCGCGTTCAAGTTCCGATGAGACGGCTTCAAGCGCTTCGACGCCGCTTGCGTTGCTGAGGTAGCCCGCCGCGCGGATGGGCGCCGCGGTAAAAGGATTGCGGGTTAGCGAATCCTTGACGACCGTCGTGCCGTACGGAATGAGACTCATCAGGCAGACGACGTCGATCAGAGAAGGATGGTTCGCCGTGACCAGAAGTCCGGGACGGCTGAGCCGTTCGGGATGAAGGACGCGGATTCTGACGAGATGAAGAATCCTGAGCAGTCTGACGAAGCGGGCAAACCACCACTGCACGATGCGCCGTGCCCGCTTGTGGCGGCGTACCTCGTTGCGGTCGAGATTGAGAAGCGGTGCGACGGGAAAACGGTAGAGAAGACCGCCGAGACCGAAAACAGCAAAGGCGAACGCGGTGCCGGCCAGACGGAGCAGTCGTTCGACAGCACTCAAAAAACTCATGCGCCGGCTCCGTCCGCGAGAAGATTAGGCGTCACTGCGCCGCTTTTTGCCCACACCCAGGCGGCATGCCGGTCTCGGCGCGTGAGGAAGGGTTCGTCGGATGCCAGCAGCCAGCGGATGACGTCTAGGTCAGCCGTGCCGGTCAGCTTGTCGAGACGGGGATCTGGGGTTTCGTCAGGCAGAAGCGCGCGCGTCGTGACGGCGGCGAAGGGGCCGCGGTTCCAGCGTTCGCGAAAGACGTCTTCCGGGCCGTCTTCGCACTGCGGCTCGAGAAGAAAGGCCGCGGCATGGGTGAAGGTATTTTTTTCTTGGAAGGCGTCGGGCGAGCGGCTGTCGTAGCTGACGAGCAGAACGCGCCGGTATTCGCTCAGAAGACCGACGGCGCTGGCAAAGCCGGCTTCAAGACTGAAGGGTCCGGCGGCGACGGCCGTCTGAAAGCCGTGGTGGCGGTGCGCAATCGAAAGTACGGCGGCAATGCCGTTGTGGACCGAAGTCGCAAAGACAGTCGGTGAAACGCCGGTGCCTGCTGCGAGCGACAGCAGCTCTCTGCGCGCCTCGGCGATGTCTCCCCATCGCGAGGCGAAGACGAGCGCCGTGCCGTCGTCGGACAGCGCCTGGGGAAAGCGGCCGGCAGTTTCTTCGGCGGCTCGTCCGAGAGGCGTCAGCCGTCTGCGGAGCATCGGCGCGACGGTGGCGGCGGCCGCCTTCGGTTCGGGGCCCTCGGGAACGGCGGCTCCGGTGCGTGCCCATTCAAGCCAGGCCCCGGCGCTCTGAAGATGCGGCGCCCACAGGGCGCAGCCGATGATCTGTGCGCAGGTCTTCAAAGACAGCCTCTCGAAGTGAAAGTCAAAGATTCTTCAATTGTACGAAAGCCCGGCGGGGGCAGCAATATGTCGGACAAAAGCTTCGCATGCGAAAAGGGCGGTCCGCAGACCGGACCGCCCTTTGAGAAATCATGGAGAATCAGAGGTTTTCAGGCAGCTTCCATCCCTTGACGAAATCGGGCGGCGCCTGAGTGCCCTTGCTGACCGTGAGAATGTCGTAGCCCGTTTCAGTGACGAGAACCATGTGCTCCCATTGCGCGGAGAGCGAACGGTCGCGCGTCACGACCGTCCAGCCGTCGCCGAGCATCGTCACGCCGTAGCGGCCGGCGTTCACCATGGGTTCGACCGTAAAGACCATGCCGGGCACGAAAGTGGCCGTCGGGCGGTTGGTGGGGAAGTGGTTCACGTGCGGTTCTTCGTGGAAGCCGCGGCCGATGCCGTGTCCGCCGTAGTCGCGCACGACCGAGATGCCGTTTTCATCGGCAAAGGCCTGACAGGCTCGGCCGATGTCGTTGAAGCAGCCGCCCGGACGGACGGCGTCGATGCCCGCCCACATCGTCTTGAAGGCGAGATCCGCAAGCCGCTTGCCGGCGATGGTCGGCTTGCCGACCACGAACATGCGCGAGGTGTCGCCGTAGTAACCGTCCTTGATGCTCGTGACGTCGATGTTGACGATGTCGCCCGCCTTGAGCTTTTTCGGACCGGGAATGCCGTGGCAGACCACGTGGTTGACGGAAATGCAGGTCGTAGCGGGATAGGGCGTCATGCCTTCGGGCTGATAGCCGAGGCAGGCGGGAATGCACTTCTGAACGTTGACGGTGTAGTCGTAGGCGAGTTTGTCGAGTTCGGCGGTGGTGATGCCCGGCTTCACGAACGGCGTGAGATAGTCGAGAAGTTCCGCGGCGAGCCGGCCGGCGATGCGAAGACCAGCGATGTCTTCGGGAGTTTTGATGCTGATTGCCATCTTCGGATATGCCTTCTGTGTTGTGCGATGGGAACCGCCGGCCGGTGCGTGCGGCCGCCCTTGAGTTCCGGAATGCGCCCGATAGTACACCAAAGCGGGTGCCGACTGCATCCCGAAGCGGGTTCCGCGGCAAAGAAATCGCAAAAAACGCTTGCAACCCCTCCGCCGAGTTCGTATAATCGTGCGCTTTCATGGCCGGAGGGTATTCCTGCGGCTTTTATCTACCTGCCCGGTGCACCTTGGTCGGTCCCGGGATTAATCAGCGCACGTTTCGCACCGAGGTGCTGCGCCGGAATCGACTCCGGCCTCAACTAACGGAACGTGTCAGACTCTAAACCTTGGAGAAATACATCATGGTCAGCATGCGTGAAATGCTTGAAGCAGGTTGCCACTTCGGCCACCAGACCCGTTTCTGGAACCCCAAGATGGCTCAGTTCATCTTCGGCGCCCGCAACAAGATTCACATCATCAACCTCGAAAAGACTGTTGCCAAGTTTGACGAAGCCTGCAAGTTTGCCCGTCAGCTCTCCGCTCAGGGCGGCAAGATCCTCTTCGTCGACGCCAAGCGCGGCGGCCGCGAAATCATCGCTGCCGAAGCGCAGCGCTCCGGCAGCAGCTGGGTTGACCAGCGCTGGCTCGGCGGCACGCTCACCAACTTCAAGACGGTGCGCGGCACGATCAAGCGTCTCAAGGACATGGAACAGCAGCTCGAAGACGGTACGGCTGCCACGCTCACGAAGAAGGAAGCTCTTGACTTCCAGCGCAATGTTGAAAAGCTCAACAAGTCGATTGGGGGTATCAAGGAAATGACGGCTCTGCCGGACGCCCTCTTCATCGTTGACGTCGGCTACCACAAGATCGCTGTCCAGGAAGCCAACAAGCTCGGCATCCCGGTCATCGGCGTTGTGGATACGAACCACTCTCCGGAAGGCATCGACTACGTCATCCCGGGCAACGACGACTCCTCCAAGGCTGTCGCCATCTACGCCCGCGGCATCGCCGACGCCGTTCTGGCCGGCCGTGCCGACAGCCAGACGGAAGTTGTTGAAGCCGCTGCCGACGAAGAATTCGTCGAAGTGGCCGAAACCGAAGAGCAGCCCGCTGCCTAACTTCGGGTTCCGATGCAGAACGCTCGCGGACGCGCCTGACTTTCGATAGAATAGCGCGCGTTCAGACGAGCTTCGCACTCTGTCCTAAAGAAGGGGGTCGACATCTTCTGTCACCCCCTTTTTTCAAATACCGAATTCCCAAATTTTTTACTGATACTCTAGGAGATTGAACATGGCAGCTATTACCGCCGCGATGGTCAAGGAACTGCGCGTCAAGACGGACGCCCCGATGATGGAATGCAAGAAGGCCCTCACGGAAGCCGCCGGCGACATGGCCAAGGCTGAAGAAATTCTGCGTGTGAAGCTCGGCAACAAGGCCACGAAGGCCGCCGCCCGCATCGCCGCCGAAGGCGTCGTGGCCGTCTACCTCTCCGACGACCGCAAGCTCGGTGCCATCCTCGAAGTCAACTCCGAAACCGACTTCGTCGCCAAGAACCCGGAATTCAAGCAGATGGCCGCCGATGCCGTTCGCATCGTTGCCGAACAGAACCCGGCTGACATCGCCGCTCTCGGCGCCTGCAAGATCGGTGAAACCACGCTCGAAGAAGTCCGCAAGGCTCTCGTCGGCAAGATCGGCGAAAACATGACGTTCCGCCGCTTCGCCCGCGTCGAAGCCAAGGGCACGCTCAACTCCTACATCCACGGCTCCAAGATCGGCGTCATCGCCGACGTGATCGGCGGCACGGACGAACTCTCCCACGACGTCGCCATGCACATCGCCGCTTCCAAGCCGAAGGCCCTCGACGAAACCGGTGTTGATCCCGCTCAGATCGAATCCGAACGCCGCATCGCCATCGAAAAGGCCCGCGAAGCCGGCAAGCCCGAAGCCATGCTCGAACGCATCGCCGACGGTACGGTCAAGAAGTTCCTCAAGGAAGTCACGCTCGTCAACCAGCCGTTCGTCAAGGACGACAAGAAGTCCGTCGGCGAACTCGTGAAGGCTGCCGGTGCTCAGATCGCCGGCTACACGCTCTTCATCGTCGGCGAAGGTCTTGAAAAGCGCAACGACGACTTCGCTGCCGAAGTTGCCGCTCAGATGGCCGCTGCTCAGCAGAAGTAATGTTTCTTCCGCAGTGCTTCCTGCGAAGCACTGCAGATGACGTTCTGCTCGCAAAGGGATGCTCTCCTCGGGGACGGCATCCCTTTTTTGGTCTGTGCCTGCGCAAAACTCTATTCTGCGTCGTCTGACGCAGACTATAATTAAGCAATTTGCCTATGTCCCCGTCAGGCTCCTGCGGGACAGACGGACAATCGAGAGAAACTGCTTCAAGATCGACGAATACGGAGTAACGACATGGATCAGACGGCGCAAGAGGCCAACAAGCCCGCTTACAAGCGCATTCTTCTCAAGCTTTCCGGCGAAGCCCTGATGGGCGAGGACAGCTTCGGCATCAACCGCGCGGTGCTCGCCCGCATGGTTGAGGAAATCCGCAGCGTGGTCGAACTCGGCGTGCAGGTCGGCATCGTCGTGGGCGGCGGCAATATTTTCCGCGGCGTCGCGCTCGGCGCCACCGGCATGGACCGCGCCACGGGCGACTACATGGGCATGCTCGCCACGGTGATGAACGCCATGGCACTGCAGGATGCCTGCCGCAACAACGGCGTTGAGGCCCGCGTGCAGTCCGCCCTCAACATCGAACAGGTTGCCGAACCCTATATCCGCGGCAAGGCTCTGCGCCATCTTCGTCTCGGCCGCGTGGTGATCTTCGCCGCCGGCACGGGCAATCCCTTCATGACGACCGATACGACCGCAGCGCTTCGCGGTGCGGAAATCGGCGCCGAGATCGTGATCAAGGCGACCAAGGTCGACGGCATCTACACGGCCGACCCGAAGAAGGATCCGACGGCGACGATGTTCGAGGAACTGACGTTCGACCAGGCGCTTCGCGCCAATCTGAAGGTGATGGACGCCACGGCGTTTGCACTCTGCCGCGAACAGGGGCTGCCGATCAAGGTTTTCAACATCAACAAGAAGGGCGCTCTGCGCCGCGTGGTGATGGGTGAAAACGAAGGCACGCTCGTTCACTCCTAAGCCTATCCGCTACAATATAAAAAGCCTGAGCCTGCCGGCCCGCGGTCAGCAGGCTCATTGTCGTATGAATACCCCGTCATCCGCGCCGATGCTGCGGATGCCTCTGTGCAGCGGTTTTGATGCCTGCCGCGCGGAGTAAGAAAATCAGGAGTTTTACATGACCGTTGCTGACATCATCAGCCAGACCCAGCACAAGATGGGCCGCACCATTCAGACCCTTCGCGAAGACTTCGTCAAGATCCGTACGGGACGCGCGTCCACGGGCCTTCTCGAACACGTGATGGTCGACTACTACGGCTGCCCGACCCCGATCAATCAGGTGGCTCAGATCGGCGTGGGCGATGCCCGTACGCTGACGGTTCAGCCGTGGGAAAAGGGCATGCTCGCCGCTGTGGAAAAGGCCATCCGCAATTCGGACCTCGGCCTCAATCCGGCCAGCAACGGCGAACTGATCCGCGTGCCGCTGCCGCCGCTGACGGAAGAACGCCGCCGTGAACTCACCAAGGTGGTGAAGGGCATGGGCGAAGATGCCAAGGTGGCTGTTCGCAATCTGCGCCGCGACGCCAACACGCATGTCGACCGTCTCTGCAAGGACAAGGAAATCAGCGAAGACGATCAGACCCGTGCTGAAAAGGAAATTCAGAAGCTCACCGACAAGTACATCGGTGAAGTCGACAAGACCGTCGGCGAAAAGGAAAAGGAAATCATGACGGTCTGATGCCGTTCTGAGGTTTCTGTTCAAGCCTGCCCGGATCCGCCGTCCGAGCAGGCTTTTCGTTTGCTGCAGCCGCTGATACACTCGCGGCCGAAAACGAATTGTTATCATTGAAGGATTGAGACCGCCGGACTGTCCGGGCCCGGCCGATCCGAATTCCGTAGGAGTGATAATCCGATGACAAAAATCTCTATTGCCGCACTCGCCGGCGGCTGCGCGGCCGCACTGATGCTGACGGGCTGCCAGGGGCTCGATCTTGAAGGCGCTCCTGATGCCGCTGCGGCCGACAGGCCTGAAGTGTGCCTGATCCCCTATCTCAAGTCCGAGCAGATTGAAAATGCGTTGGTGCAGGGCTTTGCCAAGCAGGGTCTGAACATCCGCGTGCTCGATGCGCAGAACGCCAAGCCTGGCGACTGCGGCCGAACCCTCGCCTACGGCGTGGCGGCCAATGAGAAGAAGCAGGTTCAGGGCGTCGTGCTCCAGGGCTTCCTCAACGGGCAGCAGGCGCTCAAGGGAACGCTTCCGCCCGATGACAAGGGACAGATCAAGGTTGAAAGCGTGATCAATATTCTTGCTCAGGCCGTGGTCCATCTGGTCAATCCTCAGGCGGCTCAGCAGCAGCCTCAGCAGCCCGCCCAGAATGCGGCTCAGCCGAAGTAATCTCCCGTTTTCGGGACAATAGAAAAAGCGCACGCTCCGGAATACGGAGGTGCGCTTTTGTTTTCTCAGGCGTCTCCCCGGACGGGGAGACGCATCTCTGAAGGATTACTTGTAGAGCTGGGAAACTTCGTCGCGGCAGAAGACTTCCTGCTGCTTGATGAGTTCGCTGAGTTCCTTGTTGTCCTTGAAGCTCAGAGCGAGACCGGCCTTCTTGTGGGCTTCGATGCAGGCGGGATCCTGCATGGTCTTCTTGAAGGCGTCGACGTAGAAGGCGATCACGTCGTCAGGCGTGCCGGCCGGCGCAACGAGAGCGCGGGCGGAACCGTACCAGTTCGGATAGTAGCCGAGTTCGCCGAGCGTCGGAACATCCGGATAGTCGGCGAGGCGCTTCTTGTCGAAGACGCCGAGGATGCGCAGTTCGGGCTTGTCGCCGGAGACGAGCTTGGCAACGTCAGCGACCTTGGCGCAGGAGAACTGAACTTCGCCCTGACGCAGAGCGAGGAGCTGGTCGGCCGTGCCGCCGTAAGGAATGGCCTTGTACTTGAAGCCGGCGGACTGGGCGAGCAGCTGGGCGGCGGTGTGGTTGGAGGCCTTCACGCCGTTGGTCGAAGCACGCAGATTCGGCTTGGCCTTGGCGGCGTCAACGAGTTCCTTCAGGGTCTTATAGGGGCTGTCTGCGCGAACGACGACGACGCCGGTTTCGATCAGGTGGTTGGCGATCGGGATCACCTTGGCAGTCGTGAACGTGGCGTTCGGAAGCGTGGCGAGCGTCGTGAAGGTCGGCAGGTTGATGAAGCCGATCGTCTGGCCGTCAGGCTTGGAGTTGACGAGCTGCGTCCAGCCGATCTTGCCGTCGGCGCCCGGGAGGTTGTTGATGATCAGGGTCTTGCCGACATACTTTTCGGCTTCAAGCGCGAGAAGACGGGCACCCGTATCCGTGCCGGAGCCGGCCTTGTAGGCCACGATGACATTCACGTCGCCCGTGGGGGTCCAGGCGAAGGCTGCCATCGGAACCGCGAGGGCGGCAGCGGCGAAAAGTGCGGTGAGCTTCTTGTTCATGACGACGTAACTCCTTTGATTGACGGTCGTTAAAGAAGGCTGCATGCTCCTTAAGGCGGGGCATGCGGTCGAAAAAAAATTATTTGCTCTTGGCGGCGGGGTCGGCTTCGGCGGCCTCGTCGGCAAGTTTGTTCTCGAGGCGTTCCATGAGAATGGGGCTCAGTACGCCGAGCACGCAGAGAACGATCATGATCCAGCAGATCGGCGTCGAGAAGAGCACGGTCCAGTCGCCGTCCGACAGCATCAGCGAGCGGCGCAGGCCGTTTTCGCCGATCGGGCCGAGAATGAGACCGAGAACGACGGCGGCGGCGTTGAGGCCGAACTTGCGGATGAAGTAGCCGATCAGACCGAAGATCACCATGATCACGACTTCGACGAAGTTGTTGTGGATGGCGTAGGAGCCGACCACGCAGAGGATGAAGATCGACGGAATCAGAATGTAGTCGGACAGACGGGCGATCTGAGCGAAGCCCTTGCAGCCGATGAGGCCGATGCCGAGCATGAAGAACTGCACGAGCACGAAGCCCGCGAAGAACGTATAGGTCATGCCGGCGTATGTCGTGAAGAGTTCCGGACCGGGCTGCAGGCCGTGAATGATGAGGCCGCCCATCAGCACGGCGGTCACGCTTTCACCCGGGATGCCGAGGGTGAGAGTCGGAATGAGAGAACCGCCCGTCACGGCATTGTTGGCGGCTTCGGAGCCGGCTACGCCTTCGATCGAGCCCTTGCCGAATTCTTCCTTGTGCTTCGAGAAGCGGCGCGCTTCGTTGTAGCCCATGAAGCAGGCGATCGAAGCGCCGGCGCCCGGGAGCAGGCCGATGATGTTGCCGATCACCCAGGAACGGGTGACGGTCGGCATGATGCGCTTGACGTCGGCGAACGAGATGCCGAGACGATTGAAGCTGACGGCGCGGGCGCGTTCCACGATGCGCTTTTCAGCCAGCATAAGCACCTGCGACATCGAGAAGAGACCGATGAGGGCGCAGGTCACGTTGACGCCGTTGTAGAGCGTCGCCTGACCGAACATGAAGCGCTCGACGCCTTCCATCGGGTCCATGCCGATGGTCGAGATCAGCAGGCCGAGAACGCCGGAGATCAGGCCCTTGAGAAGCGACTTGGAGGAGACGCCGGCAATCACCGTCAGGCCGAAGATCGAGAGCCAGAAGTACTCTGGGCTCTTGAACTGCATGGCGAGTTCGGCAAGAACGGGCGAGAGGAAGTAGAGGGAGAGGCAGGACAGCAGGCCGCCCATGAAGGAGGCGAAGCAGGCGACGGAAAGTGCGCGCGCAGCCTGACCGCGAAGCGTGAGCTGATAGCCTTCGATGGCGGTAGCGGCCGAAGCGGGCGTGCCCGGCGTGTGAATCAGAATGGCGCTGATCGAGCCGCCGAAGATGGCACCGCAGTAGATGCCGCCGAGAACGATAAGGCCCGTTGCCGGATCCATGCCGAAGGTGATCGGCAGAAGCAGAGCCACGCCCATGGCGGCCGACAGACCGGGCAGACAGCCGATGGTGATGCCGAGCGCCGTGGAGACGAGCATCGCGATGAGATTGATCGGTGTGAGGGCATGAATGAAGCCGGCACACATCAGACCGATTGTGTCAAGCATGCTGTGTCTCCCTTATGCAAAAAGAATGCCGGTCGGAAGCGGCACCTTGAGAAAGAGCGAGAAGACCGCATAGACGAGCGCCACCAGAGTGACGAGGGTCATGGCGATCCAGAGCTTCGGCATGCGGAAGTAAAGCAGCGTGCCCACAAGATAGATGACGGCGGCGGCGTAGTAGCCGATCGTGTACATCATGGCGAGAAAAAGGCCGCAGCCGATCAGCACGGAAGCGAACTGGACAGCCTGCATGCCTTTGAAGATCTCGCCGAAGTCGCAGTGAACGGAGAGCGTTCCGGCTTTGGCGGCCTTGACGACGCACTGAATGAGAAAGAGAGTGTTGAGACCGGCGAGCGCAGCGATGAGACCGAGAGGATAGGTCTGTGCTTCCTCGGGGAGCACTATCGTCTGCAGGAAGAAAAAAAGCGCAACGGCGTAAATCACGCCGATAACGCAGATATCCGATGTTTTCATACGTCGTGGTGTTATCGAGGTTGGGCCGCACCGGAACATGCGGGGAAACGGCGGCAGTCGTCTGTCGCAAAGAACGATGTGAAAAACCTGCAATTCGGAACAAAGTTGCAGGGTACACATTCGAATGTGCAACATTTTATTACTCGGCAGGAAAAGTCGGTTTGATCCGTATCGACTCGGCGGGGATAAAAAGCCCGTTTCGGACGAAAAACGCCTCAAAATCGGGCATCTGGAGCCATCTGCAGGCAGGGTGATAGCAAATCGGCATAATTTCAGTGCGTTACGTTTGCGGATGTCTGCACCTGTTAAAATTCAGCCTTCCGGGGATTTCGCCTCATTCTTCAGCTTCAGACATGTCCGACACGCTTACACCCGCTCACGTGGCAATCATCATGGACGGCAACGGCCGCTGGGCCAAATCCCGGCTCCTGCCGCGGGCGGAGGGGCATCGCCAAGGCGTTCAGGCGTTGAACCGGGTGACGGAAGCCGCCGTCCGCCGCGGCATCGCGCGTCTGACGGTGTTTGCATTTTCAAGTGAAAACTGGGCACGCCCTGCAGCGGAAGTGGCCATGCTCATGCAGCTCTTCGGCCAGGGACTGCGCCGCTGGTGCGAGCCTCTGGACGAGGCAGGCGTCCGGCTTCGCGTTATCGGCGACCGTTCGGCTTTTTCTCCGGGACTTCAGGCGGCGATTGCCGAATGCGAGCATGCAACGGCCGGCGGCACGCGGATGGAACTCAATATCGCCGCCAATTACGGCGGACGCTGGGACGTCTGTCAGGCGGCTGCGCGGGCGGCAGCGGAAGGTCTTGCCGTCACGCCAGAGACGCTCGGACGATTCATGAGCGTGCCCGACGTCGATCTTCTCATCAGAACGGGCGGCGAATGCCGGATTTCAAACTTCCTGCTCTGGCAGAGCGCGTACGCCGAAATCTTCTTTACCGACCGGCTCTGGCCGGATTTTTCGGCGGACGACCTCGACGAGGCGCTGCGTTGGTATGAAGGCCGCGAGCGGCGCTTCGGACGTACGAGCGAGCAGCTGCGCGCGCCGCACTGAGTTTCCCGACTCCTTAAGCAAGGCGGTGCGGCCATTGGTTACAATGGCGAGATAGTCTTGCGCGCCCGAAGAACGTTCTTTCGGGAATGCGCCGAACCATGACGCTTGCCGGCAGCCTCGGAGCCGGCGGAGGTATATCCAAGATGCTGCTCACGAGAGTAATCACTGCTGCCGTGCTGCTCCTTATTCTGATCGTATCGATCTGGCTCGATCCGCTGGCTTTTGCGGGCGTGATGGCCGTCGCTTTCGGCGCCACGCTGTATGAATGGCTGCGCATCGGCGGTCTCGGTCCGCGTCCTGCTCTTCTCGTCTCCGCCGTTGAAATGGTGACGCAGTTCTCGCTTTACTGGGCCGGCGGTCTTCCGCGCATGTCCTGGTTCCTCTTTGCAGTGAACGGACTGATCATGGTGGCCTGGTTCGTCATCTTCATCGTCGAGCTCTTCCACCGTCATTCGGGCTTCAATGTCTCCCAGCGCCAGTGTCTCTGGTCGGCCGTCACCTTCGTTCCCGCCGCCTATCTCTCGCTTCTCTGGCTCTTTGAAGTGGGCGACTGGATTCTTGTTCTGTCCGTGCTTCTCATCGTCTGGGGCGCCGACATTTCCGCCTATTTCTGCGGCCGCGCCTGGGGCAAGCATGCGATGGCTCCCGCCATTTCGCCGAAGAAGACGATCGAAGGGGCTATCGGCGCCTATCTGATCGTGATCATCTTCTTCGTGCTCACCTACGTCTTCTGCGTTCAGCCGAACGTCTTCACGAACTTCCTCTTCGACAGAGTCGGCTTCGTCTGGGGCGTCGTGACGCTCGCGCTTCTCGTGGCGCTTTCGATTTCCGGCGACCTCTGGGAATCGATGCTGAAGCGCCTGGTCGGCATCAAGGATTCGTCCAACCTGCTTCCGGGTCACGGCGGCTTCTTCGACCGCATGGACGCTTCGCTTCCGGTTCTGCCGGCCGCTACCTTCATCATGCTCTGGATCGATCTTCTGCTTTCCTGATCGCTGATCCCGACTTCATGTCCGAGGCGCGCGCCGCATGAGCGGTACGCGCCTCATTTCCTTTCTGACGATCCATCATGACCGACGCCTATCAGGTTCCCGATCTGCCTCCGGGCACTTTTCACCGCGCCGAAGAAACCGTGCGGCGCTCCCGATTCATCGTGACGATGGCTCATGTGACGAGCCCCGAGGAGGCCAAGGCCTTCATCGAGACAATCCGTGCGGAGCATTCCCGGGCCACGCACAACTGCTGGGCATACAACGCCGGTGCGCCGGGGGATACGGCTCAGGTCGGCGCAAGCGACGACGGAGAGCCGCAGGGCACGGCCGGGCGGCCGATGCTGACGGCGCTTCTGCACAGCGGCGTCGGCGAAGTGGCGGCCGTCGTCACGCGCTACTTCGGCGGCATTCTGCTCGGCACGGGCGGGCTGGTCCGCGCCTATCAGGGATCCGTGAAGCTCGGTCTGGAGTCCCTTCCCGTCAGACTGCGGGAAGACATGCAGCGGTTCGTGATCTCGATCGAGCCCTCCGAAGTCGACGGTTTCCGGCATTGTCTGGAGGCGCATCGCGGCCGCATTCTTTCTTCCGACTTCCGGTTCGACGCGACTTTCGAAGTGCTGGTGCCGGCGGCCGAGGCGCAGTCGTTTGCCGACCGTATGACGGAAATGACGGCCGGGGAGGCGCTGGTTGACTGGATGGACGACGACTGAGCGCGAATTCGTGACGCGATGTGTCGGCTGATGTGAGGATTGCCGGGCTTTCCTAAAATAATCTTTTCGACTTCTTCTGAACGGACGGATTCGTGCGCTTTGCTGTTTTTCATGCTCTCGTCGCGCTCTGGGTGCTCTGGCGCTTCTGGATTCCGCTTCCGATTTCCCGCGGGGCCAAGGCGGCGGGTTTTCTCGCCACGCTGGCGGCTGCTGCTTTTCCCGCGGCGACCGCGCTTTTCTGCGGCGGACTGATCAGTCCCGAACTGCCCGCCTGGGTGCTCGTCGTCGGCAACGGGTGCGATTTTGCGCTGGTGATGCTGGGTGCGCTCACCCTCGCGAGAGAAGCCGTGATTTTCTTTTCAGTGCTAGCCGGACGCAAAGGCGAGCGGCTTCACGCCTTCGTGCAGAAGGACCGCCGGGTGGCCCTCGGCATGGCCGCCGCGGCGGCGGGTCTTTCCGCCTTCGGCATTCACGAAGGCATCCGCGTGCCGGACGTCCGCCGCATGGATCTGGCCATGAAGGATCTCCCCGAGGGACTCGAAGGCCTGACGATAGTGCAGCTCTCGGATCTTCATGCGTCCGCACTGCTGACCGAACCCCATATGGCTGCGCTCGTCGAAAGGGTCAATTCTCTCAATCCCGATCTGATCGTGCTGACGGGCGACATCGTCGACGGCACGGTGAGCGCTCGCGAAAAGGATGTTCTGCCTCTGGCCGATCTGCGTGCGCCGCTGGGTGTTTTTGCCTGCGAAGGGAATCACGAGCATTACATCGATTACGACGGATGGCTGGCCAGATACCGCGAACTCGGCATCCGCGTACTCAGAAACGAATGGGTTGCCCTTGAAAGAAACGGGGCTCGGCTCACGCTCGGCGCAGTCACCGATCCCTGGGCCAGACGCTTCGGCCGCGAGTTTCCCGACCCCGTGAAGGCCTTTGCCGGATCTCCGTCCGGCGTGCCGAGGGTCCTGCTTTCTCATCAGCCCAAGCACGCCCGTCTGTTTGACGATGCCGTCCGATTCGACGTGCAGCTGTCCGGTCATACCCACGGAGGCCAGATCGTCGGCATGGACCGCGGGGTCGCCGTGCTCAACGGCACGTTCGTGCGCGGCTGGTACGAGCTGCGCCGTGCCAGGCTGTACGTTCATTCCGGCTCCGGTCTTTGGAACGGCTTTCCGGTCCGTCTCGGTATCCCCTCGGAAATTGCGCTCTTCACGCTGAAACGGGCTTCGTGAGCATCGGGTGCCCGGCGCAGACTGCTTTTTCAGGCATGCGCGCACGCGTCGGGCCGCGGCTACAATTACGGCATCTGTAACGCGAAGGTCCGGCCTTTGCGAGTGTGAGGAAAGTTATGAGCCAGCCCGTTACCATTCTCGGCGCAACAGGAAGCATCGGTCTTTCGACCCTTGACGTTGTCGGCCGTTATCCCGATCGCTTTCACGTTCACGCAGTGGCAGGCGGGTCCCGCATTGCCGAACTGGTCGACGTCTGCCGGCGGGCGCATCCGAAGAAGGCGGTGATAGCAGACGAATCGAAATACGCTGAATTGAAGACCGCGCTTGTCGAAGCTGGTCTCGGCGATATCGACGTGCATGCCGGCCAAGCGGCTGTTGCCGCACTGGCGGAGGATCCCGATACGCAGACCGTGGTTCAGGCCGTCGTCGGCGCGGCCGGCGTGGCGCCGACGTTTGCCGCGGCTCGGGCCGGAAAGCGTCTGCTGCTCGCCAACAAGGAAAGCGTGGTCTGCGGGGGCGGTCTTCTGATGAGAACCGTCAGGGACTGCGGCGCCGAACTGCTGCCAGTAGACAGCGAGCACAACGCCATCTTTCAGTGTCTCAGCGGTGCGTCTCCCAAGTCCAGAGCGGGGGCTCGGATTCTCCTGACAGCTTCGGGCGGCCCCTTCCGCGGCAGAAAGGATCTGAAGGGCATTACGGTTGAGCAGGCCCTTGCGCATCCCCGATGGAACATGGGCCGAAAGATCAGCATCGATTCCGCGACGCTGATGAACAAGGGCCTCGAAGTCATCGAAGCGCGTTGGCTGTTTGATTTCGAGCCGTCCCGCATTCAGGTGGTTGTTCACCCGGAGAGCATCGTGCATTCCGCCGTGGAGTTTGAGGACGGTGCCGTCATTGCGCAGCTCGGCTCCGCCGACATGCGCACGCCGATCGCCTATTCGCTCGGCTGGCCGGAACGCCTCGACGGCCATGCAAGGCGGCTGTCTCTGACGGAGATCGGACGACTGACCTTTGAAGAGCCCGACACGAATATTTTCCCGCTTCTTCGCATCGCCTATGAAGCGCTCGAGAAGGGCGACGGTTCGACGATCGTTCTCAATGCGGCCAACGAAATCGCCGTGGAGGCCTTCCTTGCCCGCCGCATTCCCTTCGATGCCATTTCGAAGGTGATTCAGGACATGCTGGCCCGTATTTCGGAACCCTTCCCGCAGTCGGTAGAAGAAATTCTGGCTCTGGATGCACGAGTTCGTGAAGAAACCCGACGCCGGCTTGAAAATGCTTCCTTCGAAGTCTGAGTTAGACTGATGTCGACAAAAGCCGGTCCTGCGGGCCGGCTTTTTAGCTGACATCGTTTCGGGAAGGCGTTTGGGGCCTGCGGTTCCCCGGATGAGCGGGCAGCGAAAACTGCCCTCTTGAGCCTGCTGTCATGCGTTCGGAAGAGGCTGGCCCGTCAACTGCGAAACAGTCATTCCTCCGAAGAAAGGTCCGAAGTTCGGGTTTTACATGGAAAAAAGAGCAGGGTATTGTTATTCAATAATAATTTTATGTTCTGCGACGTTTTTCCGCACTTTTCCGGGTCTGGCTGCGACATTTTTCCCGAGAACGCTGTCATGATTGGCGACGGTTTTCCGGCGCTTCCTTCGCGCAGTTCCGAGGCCAAGTTGGTCTCTGCCGTATGTTCCGAAGCTGCCGGGGCAGCGGAAAAGGATGCTTCCGGCGCACAATGCCGCGTATTTGGCGACGAAAAAACAACCAAAATCCGGTCTGATCCGCATCGCAGCGGCTAGGCGGAAGCGCGTAGATCGTCGTTTCTGCAGATGTTTAGCATGAAGGACATCTTGATTGACTGTTTCTGGAGTCCCCCATGCTTCGCCGTTCTCTCTTTAAATCCGCTGGTCTTCTCGCCGGCGCTGCCGCCTTCGGTTCCGCCGTGCCGGCAGCGTCCGCCGCTGATGCAAAGGTCTTCGTGCCTTCGGAAAAGACGCCGCTTCTGCTCAACTTCAACGAAAATTCGCTCGGCATGTCGGCCAAGGCCAAGGCGGCCGTTGCGGATGCCGTGAACGGTGCCTTCCGCTATCCCGATGCGCTTCGCGAAGAACTGCAGGAGGAAATCGCCAAGACGCTCGGCGTCAAGATGGAAAATGTGTCCCTCGGCAACGGTTCGTCCGAAACGATTCAGGCCGTCGTTCATGCGGTGGCCGAGAAGGCCCGCCGCGCCGGCAGTCCGGTTCAGCTGATCGTGCCTGATCCCACTTTCGGCTGTGCCGAAGGCTATGCGGATGCCGTCGGCATGGCCGTGGTGAAGGTGCCGCTGACAGGTCCGAAGCTTGCCTTCGATCTGGATGCGATGAAGAAGGCTGCCCGGGATTTCAAGGGCATTTCGCTGGTCTATGCCTGCAATCCCAACAATCCGACCGCAACGGTGACGCCGTCGGCGCTGCTGGAAGCCTGGGTGAAGGAGGCCGGTCCCGACGTCGTCTTTCTCTTCGATGAGGCCTATGCCGAATTCGTGACCGATCCGGCATTCGTCAGCGCCGTCGAACTGGTCAAGGCCGGCGTGCCGAACGTCGTCGTGGCGCGCACCTTCTCGAAGATTTTTGCCATGGCCGGACTCAGAATCGGCTACGCCGTGGCGGTGAAGGACACCTGCTCGGCGGTGGACGGCTTTGCCTCCGTCGACAACATCAATGCGGCGGGTGCGGCGGCGGGCATCGCTTCTCTTCGCGACAAAGTCTTCATTGAGAAGAGCAAATCGTCCGTTGAACTCTCGCGCGCTATCGTCGTGAAGGCGCTGACCGAACTTGGTCTCGAGTATCTGCCGTCGCAGACGAACTTCATCTTCCACAAGATCAAGGGCGACCACAAGCTCTACAAGTCCCGCATGGCCGAGTCCCACGTCTTCGTCGGCCGCGAGTTTCCGCCGGCCGTCGGCTGGAATCGTCTGACGCTGGGCACTCCTGAGGAAATGAAAGCCTTCGTGAAGGTGCTCAAGGACTTCCGCGCCAAAGGTTGGATCTGACGGACAGCCTGCAGAGCCTTCTGCAGCAGAGCGCCGGGCGGTTTTGCATGCCGCCCGGCTGTTTTTTTGTAACGGTGTTTCTTAAGAGGCCAGTTTGACCGAGTGAGACCGCGACCGTTCGTTAAAAAACGTGTATTGTGTGCCTCTCGCCTGTCAGCATTCCTGAATTTTTCTGATTCTTATATGACCGTTCTCTTTGCACTTATCGGTTTTCTGATCACCATCGGCGTCATCGTGTCGGTTCACGAAGGCGGCCACTGCTTCATGGCCAAGCTGCTCGGCGTGAGAGTGATCCGCTACTCCCTGGGCATGGGCAAGGTGATATGGCGCCGCAACGTCGGAGACACCGAATACTGCCTGTCGATTCTTCCGCTGGGCGGTTACGTGAGACTCTTCAATGAAGGGGATTCGGATGTCAAGGTTTCGGAAGCTGATCTTCCGCGCGCCTACAACCGGCAGCCGCGCTGGAAGCGGGCGCTGATTCTGTTTGCGGGACCGGCGGTCAACTTCGTGCTGGCCTTTGTGCTTTATGCGGCGGTCGGCGCCGTCGGCACGCCGGACTTCGCCCCGGTGATGGGAACGCCGCCCGCTCAGACTCAGGCGGCGCAGGAGGGTGTTCGCGAAGGCGACCGCATTCTGACGGTCGACGGCGTCAAGATCCGCGGCATGTTCGATCTGGGATTCGAACTACTGAACCGTGCGGGCGATGCGGATATCCCGGTGGTTTTCTCCCGAGGAGAAGAGACCTATGTACGTCACTTTTCGCTTGCCGAGCTGACGATCGACGATCTGGCTGAGAAGTCGGGCGTGCGCTATCTCGGTCTGGTTCCCTTCATGCGCGATCCGACCGTGGGCCGGGTCATGCCCGACTCTCCCGCGGCGGCAGCGGGTCTGCTGACGGGCGACCGCATTCTGTCCGTCGACGGCACGCCCATGACGTCGGTCGGCCAGGTGGTCCGAACGATCGGTGCGGCGGGCGGCAGGGCGCTTGCGATGTCGGTTGAAAATCTGAGGGAGCCGGGCGTGCGAAGGGATGTGACGGTGACGCCCCGTCTTGAGGGCGAGCGCTGGCTGATCGGCATCAATCTGACAGCCATGCCCGAAACGGTCATCGTTCGTCTCGGACCGATCGACGCCGTTTTGGCGGGCTGGAACAAGGTGAAGAAGATCACCGGCCTGCAGGTGAAGGGCGTCACGCAGATGGCGACCGGCGAAGCGAGCACGAAGAATCTTTCGGGGCCCATCGCCATCGCCGATATGGCGGGCAATGCGTTCCGCGGCGGAGTGGTGCCGTTTCTCGAATATCTTGCCCTCATTTCGGTGGCCATCGGCTTCATGAATCTGCTTCCGATTCCGGCTCTCGACGGCGGACAGCTGACGGTGCTGGGACTTGAAGCGCTTCGGGGCCGGGACTTTTCCGAACGCACCAGAGCCAATATCGGGCGTGCCGGATTTGTCCTGATCATGCTTCTCTTTGTGGTCGTGATGAACAACGACATCACGAGACTCATCGGCAGCTGACGCAAAGCTTCGGGAAAGCCCGAGGGGGCAGGGGTTTCGAACTTCGCGTGCGCCCCGAAATTGCTCGGGGCGGTCTTTCCGAACCGCCTCATTATTTGGTAACCTTACACAAATTTGCCGCCGTGCGGACCGACGCCGGACGTGACCGTTTCCCCGAGGGGTCTCCGGAGCATCCCGCGATTTCAGGAGTTTTCGCGCGGCGGCCGTTGTTTGATGTTTTTGAGAGACCGAATCTTGTTCCCTAATCTGACGAAGACGGCCGCTGCAGTGCTTGCGGCCCTGGTGTGTGCTGACGGCGCTTCGGCGTTCGTCATTTCCGACATTCGTGTTGAAGGGATTATGCGTACGGAACCCGGCACGGTGTTTTCGCACCTGCCGTTCCGTGCCGGTGATGAATTCACGCCCGACAAGGGCACCCGCGCCATTCACTCCCTCTATCGCTCCGGCCTCTTCAAGGACGTGACGCTCTCTCAGGACGGCGACGTACTCGTCGTGCGCATTGTCGAGCGTCCCGCCGTCGCCACGATTGAAACGCACGGCATCAAGGCGTTCGACAAGGAAGCCGTGGAAAAGAGTCTTCGCGACGTGGGCATGGCCGAAGGCCGCATCTTCGATCAGGCCACGCTTGACCGCGCCGACCAGGAACTTCGCCGCCAGTATCTCGCCCGCGGCTATTACGGCGTGAAGATCAAGACGACGGCCACGCCGCTGGAAAGAAACCGCGTTCGCATCACCATCAATGTCGACGAAGGCCGAGCCTCCTCGATCGCTTCGATCCGCTTCACCGGCAACCGTCTCTTCGATGCCGACGATCTGCTGGATCTGATGCAGCTCGGCATGCCGAACTGGTTCAGCTGGTATACGAAGCGTGACCTCTACAGCCGTGAAAAGCTCGCAGCCGACCTTGAAACGATCCGCTCCTTCTACATGAATCAGGGCTATCTCGACTTCAAGATCGATTCCGTGCAGGTTTCGATCGCTCCCAACAAGTCGGACGTCTACATCACGATCAATATGACCGAAGGCGAGAAGTACACCGTCTCCGGCACCAAGCTGACGGGCGACATGCTCGGCCTTGACGAGAACCTGAATGCGTTGGTCACGATCAAGCCGGGCGACATCTACAACGCCGAAGCGGTGAACAAAGTGTCGTCCGACATCGTCGAAAAGCTTTCGACGCTCGGCTACGCCTTTGCGACCGCCACGCCCAATCCGATCGCCGACCGCGAAAAGCGGACCGTCGACGTCGTCTACACGATCGACCCGGGCCGCCGCGCTTATGTTCGCCGTGTGAACATCACGGGCAACAACCGCACGCGAGATGACGTGATCCGCCGCGAAGTGCGTCAGTACGAATCGGCCTGGTACGACAGCGACAAGGTTAAGCTCTCGCGCGACCGCATCGACCGACTCGGCTACTTTGAAACGGTGACGGCAGATCCGGTGCCCGTGCCCGGCACGCGCGACCAGGTCGACATCGAAGTGAAGGTGAAGGAACGCCCGACCGGCTCCATCTCGCTCGGTGCCGGCTACTCGACTTCCGAAGGCATCATTCTGTCCGCCGGCTTTGCGCAGAACAACGTGTTCGGTACCGGTAAGTCTGTGTCGGTCGACGTCAATACGTCGAAGTCGCAGCGCACCTATGCCTTGTCGATGGTCGAACCGTACGTCACACCTGAAGGCATCAGCCGCTCCTGGGAAATCTATGACCGCCGCGTCGACCTTGAAGAACTCGACGTGGCCGACGTGGAATACGAAACCCGCGGTGCATCGCTCGCCTGGGGTATTCCGTTCACCGAACTGGACCGCGTGTTCCTGGGCGGCAAGATCGAATCGACCAAGGTGATGACCAACAAGGATTCGCCGGACCGCTACAAGAATTACGTTGACAAATTCGGCAAGAATCCGGTCAGCGTGGCGGCCACGGTGGGCTGGTCCCGGGACAGCCGCGACAACTCGCTTGCCCCGACGCGCGGCATCTATCAGCGCTTCAACGGCGAGTTCGGTCTGCCCGGCATGGACATCGAGTACTACAAGATGACCTACCAGTATCAGCAGTACTTCCCGATTACCAAGACGTGGACGCTCGCCTTCAACGGTGAAGTCGGCTACGGCGACGTGTACGGCAGCACCGACCAGTATCCGTTCTTCAAGAACTTCTACGTGGGCGGCATCGGCTCGGTCCGCGGCTTTGAATCGGGCACGCTCGGCCCGAAGGACTCCAACGGCGACAACCTCGGCGGCGACCGCATGATGAATGCCTCTATCGAACTGCTGGCGCCGCTCCCGGGCGGCGACCGCACGCTGCGCTTCTTCGGCTTCTTTGATGCCGGCTATGCCTGGGGCTACGAACGAAAGACTCGCGATCAACCCTATACCCGCCAGGACATCAGCTTCTCCGACCTGCGCTATTCGACCGGCTTCGGCGTGGCCTGGATCTCGCCGCTCGGACCGCTCAAGTTCTCGATTGCCTTCCCGCTCAACGACAAGGAAGGCGACGATACGCAGCGCTTCCAGTTCCAGATCGGCACGGGCTTCTAAACGCCTGCGGCCGGCCCGCCGGCAGGTTTTCCTGCCGGCACGGTGCGCTGTACAATGCGTAAAAGCTTATGAGGCGGGAAGGCTTCCGGCGGAGCTTTCCCGCTTTTTCGTATTTGCCGAGGTGACTATAGTGAAAAAGCTTCTTCCCCTCATTCTTACGACGGCCGTGTTCGGCCTTTCGCTGGCGGCGCCTCAGGCGGGTGCCGCGGAGCTTAAGATCGGCGTCGTCAATATGGAGAGGATTCTTCGGGACTCGCAGTCGGCCGCTCAGGCGAGCGAGCGTCTCAATGCCGAAGGCCAGCGGCGTCAGGAGGAGATCGATGCGGTTACGAAGCGCTTCAAGCAGCGTCTGGAACGTTTTGAAAAGGATGCGCCTTCGATGGCCGAATCCGAACGCGTGACCGAACGGCGCGAGCTTGCTGAAATGGAACGCGACGTTGCCCGCCGCAGTAGAGAGGCGCGCGACGAATTCAATCAGCGCCGCAACGAAGAGGTGCTGCTGCTTCAGGGCCGCGCCGGCCGCGTGATTCAGCAGATCGCCGAAGCGGAAAAGTTCGATCTCGTGCTTTACGAATTCTTCTATGCCAGCAAGAAGGTCGATATCACCGACCGCGTGATGCAGGAACTCGACCGTGGCATTGTCAAGTCCGCGAAGAAGTAACCGCTTTGCATCGCAAGGGCGGCACCGGCCGCCCGTTTGTTTTGATACCGCCGAAGATTTTCTTTTTGAGGAGCCGACATGGCTGATAACCGTCCCGTTTTTCAGGCTGATGAACTCATCGCGCGTGTTTCCGAACTGAGCAAAGGCCGTCTGGTCATGCGTCTCATCGGTCCGTCCGTCGAAGTCTCGCGCTTCATGCCGCCTCAGGCGGCGGGCGAAGGCGATATGGCGTTTCTCACCAATGCCGCCTATGCCGAAGCGATGAAGGCGTCCAAAGCTTCTCTCATCATTCTTCGCGAGCAGGATCTCTCCGCGCTTTTCGGCGATGCGCTGCCTGAACGAAGCATTCTCGTCTGCGACAACCCCTATGCCTTCTTCGCCTTTGCCTCCCAGCTCCTTTTCAGGACCGAACTGCCTCCGGGCGTGCATCCCCGGGCCTTCGTCGAGGAAGGCGCCGTTGTCGATCCGACGGCGACCGTTGAAGCGCTTGCCGTCGTGCGTGCCGGCGCGAAGATCGGCGCCCGCACGGTCGTGAAGGCCGGCGCCGTGGTCGGTGAAGGCGCTCAGGTGGGCGAAGACTGCATCATCTATTCGAATGCCGTGCTCGAACGCGGCACGGTGGTCGGCAGCCGCTGCATCTTCCAGCCCGGCTGCGTGATCGGCGGCGACGGCTTCGGCTTTGCGCCCTTCAAGGGTGAATGGGTGAAGATCCCGCAGGTCGGCCGCGTTGTGATCGGAGACGACGTGGAGATCGGCGCCAATACGACGATCGACCGCGGTGCGCTTGAGGATACGGTGGTGGGCGACGGCACGAAGCTCGACAATCAGATTCAGCTCGGCCACAACGACCGAATCGGCCGTCATGTCGTGATGGCGGCCTGCGTCGGCATCGCCGGTTCGACGAGCGTGGGCGACCACTCGATGGTGGGCGGCGCCGCCATGGTGAACGGCCACATCGACATTCCCGCCGGATCGGGCATCGGGCCGGCGACGGCCATTACCGGCTGGGGCGACAAGCCGGCTCAGAAGACGGGCTTCTTCCCGGCAATGGAGGGCAGGGACTTCCAGCTCGCCGCCGCCATGGTGTCCCGTCTGCCGTCCATGCGAAAGGAACTCAAGGCGCTTTCGAAACGCGTCGAAGAGCTTGCGGCGCTAATCCGTTCCGCCGAAGAATAATTTTGAAAAGTGCGCGACAATATCGCACATTCCATTTTCCGCATTTGCGGACAGCAGATTTTTTAGCGAGGCATTTTCCGCCATGACTCAGTTCGACATCCGTGACATCATGGACCAGCTCCCCCACCGTTATCCGTTTCTTCTGATCGACCGCGTCATCGAACTCGATGCCGAGGCCGGCCGCGTCGTCGCGCTGAAGAACGTGACGGTCAACGAGCCGCAGTTCACCGGTCACTTCCCCGGCGTGCCCATCATGCCCGGCGTGCTGATCATCGAAGCGATGGCTCAGACCTGCGCCATTGCCGCTCTCGCCCGTCTGCCCGAAGGCGTCGACCGCAAAAATTCGCTCTTCTACTTCGCCGGCATCGACAAGGCCCGCTTCAAGCGCGTTGTTCAGCCCGGGGATCAGCTCGTCATCGAAGGCAAGTTCATCCGTTCCAAGATGGGTCTCGGCATTTTCGAAGCCGTCGCCCGCGTCGACGGCAAGGTCGCCTGCCAGGCCGAGCTGATGTGCGCCTACCGTCCGGTGCCCGCCACCGCGAAGGAGTCGTCCGCTCAGTAAGCCCGCCGCTTCTGCTGCTAAAGAAGGGGGTGCTGCAAATGTCCGGTCAGCCGGATCTTTGCAGCACCCCCTTTTTGTTAAAGTCCGATGACGACTGTAACGAATTGAAGAGGGCGGATCCGGACGAAAGCCGACTTTGCGCTGTTTGCGGCCATGCGCCGTTATTTTCGGTTACAAGGGACGACGATTCGGAAACACCTTCCGCATCCGCTTCCGTTAAATTGGTTCTGACAGAAAAGAAATGAGGGTTGCCTCCGAGGTATCTCCAAGTGTGTTTTCCTGTCTTTGAGGTTAATGAGGGTTTGGCTCCGCGGTGGAAATCGCGGAGCCTTTTTTTACAGGCCGATTCGGCAGCCCCGGCAGTGCAGGGCATTCTGTTACCGATCGGGGGGAATCGTAACTGCGGCGAGAAGTAAAGATTATCGTGACACACCCGAAATGCCTTCTGCGGCAGGGATTTATGAGGGTGTTAGGGTTATATCGGAGAAGAGGGCGGGTGAATTTCGTACGGCTTGTTACATGTGCCCGAGAGAATGAAACATTTCTGAAGCATGTTTGGGGTACAGTTAGTTCCATCAGATCAGCGGCGCAAGTCTCCTGGCGCTGCAGGAAGAGATTTCCTGGGGTTGGTTTGAAAATGAGGGTATTCGGGCTTTGCTGCAGACACTGCACTGCGCAAAGCCCCTTTTTTTCGCTGTTCCGGCAGGTCAACCCCGAAAAGTCCTTAAGGTAACCCTCCAATGGCTCATTTATAATCCACGGTTAATCTGCAGGGGTGTCTCCGTAAGATGCGTCCTCTGCACCGGACGGCCCCCGCGTCAGGGCTCGAGCCTACGGGTTCGCCGGCAGCCGTGCAGCCGTCCCTTCAAACAACCTCTGAGAGGAGCAGCTATGGCTCAGATTCATCCGTCCTCCATTGTTCACCCCGACGCCGAGCTGGCGGACGACGTCTACGTCGGTCCGTTCTGCCTCATCGGACCCAAGGTTCGAATCGGAGCGGGCACCCGTCTTCGCAGTCATGTCTGCGTGGAGGGACGTACGGTGATCGGCAGCGGCAACGTGGTGTATGCCGGCGCTTCGATCGGCTGCGATCCGCAGGACAAGAAGTACGCGGGCGAAGATACCGAACTTTTCGTCGGCGACAACAATGTGATCCGCGAAAACTGCACGCTCTCCATCGGCACCGTGCAGGACCACGGCGTGACCCGGGTCGGCAGCGGCAACCTGCTGATGGCCAACGTGCATGTTGCGCACGACTGCCTGGTCGGCGACAACACCATCATCGCAAACAATGTGGCGCTTGCCGGTCATGTGACGGTCGAGGACTATGCCATCGTCGGCGGTCAGACGGGTGTTCACCAGTTCGTCCGCATCGGACAGCATGCCATGGTGGGAGGCGCCTCCGGCGTTCTGCGCGACGTTCCTCCCTTCGTCATCTGCTCGGGCAATCCCTGTGGTCCGTCGGGCCTGAATTCCGTCGGCCTGCGCCGCTTCGGCTACAGTGATCAGACCGTCCGCGGTCTGCATCACGCCTATCGCGCGCTTTACCGAGAAGGCCTCATCGTGAAGGAGGCTCTGGAAAAGATTCGTGCGATCGCTGAAGAATTCCCCGAAGGAAAGGAACAGATCCTCGCCTTTGCAGATTTCGTGGCCGCAAGTCCCCGCGGCGTGATCCGCTGACCCGCCGCTTCGTATAGAGAGGATCCCTTCATGGCCATTCAGTCATCTATTCCCACGTTCGAGCGCAACGGCGCCGTCTGGCTTGCCGGCGAGGCGAGCGGCGACTTCATTGCGAGTCTGGTGATTCCCGAAGTTGCCCGCCGCATGGAGGGCGCTCCGCAGTACGGCGTGGGCGGCGACAAGATGCGCGCGGCAGGCTTTCGCGCCTGGTACGACATCCGCGAACTGTCGGTGCGAGGCTATGTGGAGGTGCTCACTCACCTGCCGCATCTGATTTCCCTCAGAAAGGATCTCATCACGCGCTTCGGCGATTCGATGCCGCAGGTTTTCGTCGGCGTCGATGCACCGGACTTCAATCTCGGCGTCGAAGAAAAGCTCCGACGCCGCGGCGTGCCGACGGTGCATTTCGTGAGTCCTTCGATCTGGGCCTGGCGTCCGGAGCGCATTCAGCAGATCCGCCGTTCTGTCGAGCACATGCTGCTCGTCTTTCCTTTTGAAGAAAAGATCTATCGCGAGGCGGCGGTGCCCGCGACCTTCGTCGGTCATCCCCTTGCCGGCATCATTCCGATGGTGCCCGACACCATGGGCGCCCGCGCCCATTTCGGCATTCCCGACAACGGCCGTCCGGTGATTACGGTAATGCCGGGGTCCCGCGTGGACGAAGTGAAGGGCTGCGGTCCCGTGTTCTTTGAAGCAGTCGAGCGTCTGCTTCACCGTTCGGGCGACGCCCACGTCGTGATTCCTGCGATCGATGAAACGGCCCGCAGCCGCATTCTGGTCGTTGCGAGCCAGTACCCGCGTCTGGCGCAGGCCATGACCATCGTGGTGGGAGACAGTCACCGTGCAATTGAAGCGGCTGATGCGGTTCTCACCGCTTCCGGCACGGCAGCTCTGGAATGCGCGCTTTTCAAGAAGCCGATGGTGGTGGGCTACAAGATGCCTGCGCTAACCGGCATGATCATGCAGCGCAAGGCGCTGATTCACTGCGTGTCTCTTCCCAATATTCTGCTCGGCGAAAATGTGGTGCCGGAATTCCTGCAGTATTTCTGCGAGCCCGATCCGATCTCGCACGCGCTTGAGCAGGCGCTTACCGACGAAAACCGCCGCCGCATGCTCGTCGAGCGCTTCTCGGAGATGCACGAAAGCCTGACGGCGGATACGGCGAATCTGGCGGCCGACGCCATCATGTCGGTTATCCGCCGCTGATCGGCCGCCGACGGAGTCGAGCGCTTCGCAGGCCCGCACGGGAACGCGAAGCGCTTTCGTTTCCAGGAAACCCATCATGCCCCGAGGTAAAAAACAAGCGGACCTTCCGACGTCCGATCTGTCGAGTCTGTTCGGCGACGAGCCCCTTTTCGGGACCGATCTTGTCGCGGGCGTGGACGAGGCGGGCCGCGGCCCGCTCGCGGGTCCGGTCTGCGCCGCTGCCGTGATTCTGGATCCCTCGAAGCCGATCGAGGGTCTCAATGATTCGAAGAAGCTCTCAGCAAAAAAGCGCGAGGCGCTTGCGCCGCTTATCAAGGAAAGAGCGCTCGCCTGGGCCGTGGCCTGGGGTAGCGTCGAGGAAATCGACCGGCTCAATATTCTTCAGGCAACCATGCTGGCGATGACCCGTGCCGTGGAAGGTCTGAAAGTCCGCCCCGAGCTCATTCTGATCGACGGCAACCGCACGCCGAAGGGACTGCCCGCGCCGGCGTCGGCCGTCGTGAAGGGCGACGCCAAGGTTGCGGCCATTTCCGCCGCTTCCATTCTTGCGAAGACCGAACGAGACCGGCTGATGACCGAGCTTGACAGGGCGTATCCCGGCTACGGTTTTACGCAGCATGCGGGTTACGGCACTGCCGCGCATGTGGCTGCGATTGAGAAGCTCGGCGTCACGCCGTGCCATCGCCGTACGTTCGAACCGATCAAATCCCTCCTTCTGAAAGGAGCCGACAATGACTGAGATGCTGATTGAAAGCGAAGCCAATGCCCGTTTCAAGCGTTGGCGCCGTCTGGCCGGAGAGTCCCGTGCCGTGAAAAAGGAGGGTGCCACGCTGCTTGAAGGCATTCACCTGACGCAGGTGGCCCGAGATTCGGAGGCGGCGATTCCCGCCGTGATTCTCGATGCCGAACGTGCGACTGCCGAAGCACGGGCGCTGGCCCGCGAAACCGCCGGCCGAAAAGGCGCGCGTCTATTTCTTCTGCCGCCAGCCCTCTACGATCAGCTCTCTCCCGTCGAGCACGGCGTCGGCGTGATGTGCGAGATGACGCTTCCGAAGGCGCCGTCTTCCGAGCTTTGGGCCGACCGGGACTTGCTCTATCTGGACGGCGTGCAGGACGCAGGCAATGCCGGCACGCTGATCCGCACCGCTGTCGCGGCGGGCGTGCGCGTGATTCTTGCTTCGCCCACCGCAGTCAATCTCTGGACGCCTAAGGTGATGCGCGCGGCGATGGGCGCGCATTTCGGCGCGGTCATCGCAGAGGGCGTTACCGCCGACACGCTGGCCCGTGTCTACCGAGGAACGGTGCTGGCGGCCGATGCGCGGGGCGGAGAGGATCTTTTTCTCGCCTCGGACAGCTATGCCGAGGGGGCTGTCGCCTGGATCATGGGCGCCGAGGGACCCGGCGTGTCGGCTGCGGCTCTGGCCGTGACCCACAGGCGGTTTTACATTCCGATCGAGGCAGCCTGCGAGAGTCTCAATGTCGCAGCAGCCGCGGCGGTGTGCCTCTTCGACATGCGCCGGTGTCGTCTGGGCGGAACGGAATCGCGATGATTTGATGTATATCAATTTTTGAGAGTTTTTTCTCTCAACATGAAGGCGTTGGCGGATACACTGCCGAGCGCTCAGCCGCCGGAGTTCTCTCCGGCGTTTTCATTTCACCTTCAGGACGTTTTTCGGCCGGCCAACGGAACCGGCCTTAGTCGACATAAATCATGCAGAACTTCACCTACTTCAATTCCACGCGTCTTGTCTTCGGACGCGGCGCTGAAAACGATACCGGCCGTATTGCGCGCGACATCATGGGCCGCTGCGGCAAGGTGCTGCTGATTTACGGCGGCGGTTCGATCAAGCGCACGGGTCTTTACGACCGCGTGATGAAGAGTCTGGAGGATGCCGGTCTGACCGTCATCGAAAAGAGAGGCGTGCAGCCCAATCCGCATATGGGTCTTGTGCGAGAAACGGTCGACTGGATGCGCGACCAGGGCGTCGGTCTGGTTCTGGCCGTGGGCGGCGGTTCCGTCATCGACACGGCCAAGGCCGTGGCTGCTGGTCTCGAGTACGAAGGCGACTGCTGGGATTTCTTCGAAGGCAAGGCCAAGCTTGAAAAGGCGCTGCCCGTTCTTGCCGTTCTGACCCTGCCGGCCGCCGGTTCCGAACAGTCGATCCGCTGCGTCATCACGCATCACGGCACGAAAACCGGCGTCGGTGCCGAATGCCTGCGTCCGAAGGCTGCGATCGTTAATCCCGAACTCTTCATGACGCTTCCGAAGCATCTGATCGCCGCCGGCGTCGTCGACATGATGTCCCATATCATGGAACGCTATTTCAGCGCCACTACCGAAACGGCCTATGTCGACGCGCAGGCCGAAGCTGCGCTTCGCACGGCGCTCGAATTCGGGCCGAAGGTCTGGGAGAATCCGAAGGACTACGACAGCTGGTGCCAGATCGGCCTGGTCGGCTCCTTTGCGCACAACGGCTACTTCGGCATGGGCCGTGTTGAAGACTGGGCTTGCCATGCTATCGAACACGAGCTTTCCGGTTGGAACGACGCCATCGTTCACGGCATGGGACTCGCAGTGGTGATTCCTGCCTGGATGCGCTATGTCTCGAAGAAGCATCCGGCCCGCTTCGTGCAGTTTGCCGTCAACGTACTCGGCATTGAAAAGCAGGACGACGACGCGCGCACGATCGAGCTCGGCATTGCGAAGCTCTGCGGCTTCTATCAGTCGCTCGGCATGCCGATCACGCTTCGCGAGCTCGGCGCCGCCGACTGTCCGATCGAATCGCTGGCCCGTCACTGCTGCCGCAGCGGCCGAGTCGGTCATCTTGAGCCGCTTGACGCCGGCGACGTGACGGAGATTCTGATCTCCGCCCGCTGATCTGAGAATACCTCAGCCTATTCAAAGGCCGTCCGAGTCAGTTCGGGCGGCCTTTCTTACATCCCAGGGCTTAAAAAAACGGCCGCCCTTTCGGGCGGCCGGGACGCCGGTGCCTGCTTTGTGCGGGCTCCGGTTTGAGAAAACTCAGGCGTCGAAGGCGTCGTGCGTCTTCGGCTCGCGGGCAAGAAGCGTCACGATGTCTTCACGGACGTCGTCCGAGTCTTCGAGCGCCATCAGGCGCTCGGCGAGCGTCTTGGCAGTCTCGTCGTCAAAGACCATGCCGACCACGGAGAGGAATTTCTTGAGAAGCGCCTCGTCGGTGACGGGATTGACCGGCGAGCCTAGCGGCATCGGAACGCGTTCTTCCAAAACGCGGCCGTCCTTCAGTGTGACGCGGACGATCGGTTCGTCGTCGTCCTTCTGCGACTTGTCGATCTCGAAGTGAATGCGGTCCATCATGGCAAGGAGCTTCGGATCGTCGCGGCGGCTGCGCGCGAAGGAGGCGAGACTCGCGGAACCGAAGACGATGTCGGCAGCGACGCTGTAGGGGATGGAGAGCTGGGCCGAATTCATCGGATGGCGCGTGCTGTGTCCGCACATGCCGTAGACGAACGGATTGATGATGATGAGAATTTCTTCGATGTCGTCGCCGGAAAAGCCGTACCGGGCCATCAGGTTGTCGACAGCGTCGATCGACGAATGCGTGGAGCGGCAGGAGGCGTGCGGCTTGATGGAGACGCGGGCCAGCTTCCAGCTGCTGCCGAGTTCGCGCAGATAGGCATCGCTGTCGGTCGAGGTCGGTGCAAAACTGTGGTTGAACCCGCCCCAGACCTCTTCAAAGATCTTCGAGGGACCGGTGAAGCCGCGGCGTGCGAGAAGCGCGCTCATGAGGCCGCCCTGGGCGGCGTGTCCGGCATGAAGGCGCTTGTTCTGCGCGCCGTCGTGCACGCAGGCCCAGAGACCCGCGGAGAAGGAGGAGGCGAGACCGAGAGCGTTCTGAGTCTGACGGACGTCGAGGCCGAGGATGCGGGCGGCGGCGGCTGCAGCGCCGAAGGGACCGCAGGTGCCTGTCGAATGAAAGCCCGCGCCGTTGTGAGGTTCGTAGGCGCCGCAGGCTTCGAGCGGGCGGCGGGCGATGTCGTAGCCGATCACGACGGCGGCGATGAATTCGAGGCCCGTCACGGGACGGCCTGCGAGCTCGAGCGCGGCTAGGGCGGCCGGCACGACGACGGCGCCGGAATGATCGCACCCGCCGGTGTCGTCGAGTTCGAAGGCATGGCTTGCGGTGCCGTTGATGAGCGCCGCATTGAGAGGGGTCATGGCGGCGCCCTGCCCCCAGAGCGGCGCCGTGCCGCTTCCTTCGCCTTCGGCGCGCAGCGTGTCGGTGAGGAGACGGGCTTCCTTCGAAATTGCGCCGGCGACGCCTGCGCCGACGGAATCGAGAATATGGCGCACGGCCTTTTTCATCATGGCGTCGGGAACGGCGCTCACGGGGGTTTCGACGATGAAGCGGGCAAGCGCCTCGCTTTTCAGAAGAGTCTCGGTCATGAGAATTCCGGAATGAGGAACGGTTCAGAAAATCGGCCCGCCTCCGAAGGAGACGGGCCGAAGAGGGAAAGGATCAGTCTCAGAAGACGATCTTCGAGATGCACCAGCCGATCAGCGTGCCGGAGACGACGAAGACGACGCCCGGACGCAGATAGGAGTGGTTGATCACGTAGGAGCCGAGCTTCGTCGTGCCCGTGCGGTCAAAGGCCGTGCAGCCGATCTGAGCGCCGCCCGGGATCAGGAAGTCGCCGTAGCAGCAGGCCCAGGTGCCGATCAGGAATTCGGGCGGAAGACCGAACTTGAGACCGAGCGGCATCATGATGGTGGTCGAGACGGTCGGCGAGAAGATCACGCTCGAAGCAAAGAATGCGGCCACGCAGAAGAGGAAGGGCGCATCCTGGGCCAGACCCGAGAAGAGGTCGGAAAGGAGCTTCGTATGCATGTCGAAGAACGTGCCGGTACACCAGGCGATACCGAAGACGCCCACGACGCCGATCAGGCCGGAGCGGAAGACGGAGCCGGATGCAAACTTGTCGGAAGGCACGCGGCAGAGAATGATGATGAAGAAGGCCGTGGCGAGCATCACCATCTGAATGAGAGAGGGAATCGGCAGCAGGGAGACCTTTTCGCCGACGGTCCACGATGGGCGGAGACCCGGAACGGAGCCGACGAGAATCGAAACGAGAATGCCGATGAGGAAGATGCAGACGGCACGCTTGGCGAAGGGCTTCACTTCGAACTTATGCGTCGTATCCGTTGCGGCGAGCCACTGATAGTCGCCCGAAGCGAGACGGCGCTTGAATTCGGGATCGTCCTCGAGCTCGTTGCCGCGCCAGAAGACCGAGAGGGCCGCGCAGAGCGTGGCGCAGAAGAAGGTCGGAAGCGTCACGGCGAGAATCTGCCAGAAGGCGATGCCCTGGGTCGACATGATGCCGACCATGGCGGCCATGGCGGCCGACATCGGAGAGGCCATCACGCCGATGCCGGCGCAGATGACGGATGCCGATACGGCGCGTTCCGGACGCACCTTGGCGGAAGCCGCCACTTCGGCCACGACCGGGTAGACGGCGAAGGCCACATAGGCCGTGCCGACGAGAATCACGAAGAAGGAGCAGACGATCGGGCCGACGATCGTAATGGCGCGCGGCCACTTGCGAAGCAGCTTTTCAGCAAGACGCACCAGAAGATCGAGGCCGCCCGAGCCCTGAAGCACGGACGTGCAGGCGATGACCGCCGTAATGATGAGGAGAACGGAGACGGGAGGCGAACCGGGCTGAATGCCCATCACAAGCACCATGATCGCCACGCCGAGACCGCCCGCGGCACCGAGGCCGACGCCGCCGAGGCGTCCGCCGATGGCTACGCACACCATCACGACGGCGAGCTGAAGCCAGAACATCAAGTCCATTTCCATTTGTTTTTATCCTTTGAGGTTGTCGGTATCCGCCGTCCGCAATGAGGACCGAACGGCGGAACGGCGGGTATTTTAATAACGCCGCTTTCCGAACAAAGGGTGAAAAATCCTGAGGGACTCCGTCCGCTTTGAGCAGGCGCAAGCCTTCTGCAGTTGTTGATTTTTGTCGACAAATTTTAAGCAAAGAAACGCCCGCGGGCATTCGGATCTGTCCTTATGGATTTAATCCCGACCCTGTGCTTTGGCGAAGGAAGCTTCAAAAAACAACCGCATGACGGGGCCGAAACCGCACCGGATCGGCCGGCACCTGTGAAACAGCAGTCGGAAATTCATCGGACAAATGTTTTAAAAAAGAGGGTTTCTGTGCTTCTAAGCGTCCGAATGAGCGAGGCGGAACGGAGAATACCTCCCACGGACGGTATCGCCCCGGTCCGGCGCCGATTAGACTCGGATATAAGCAGAACTCTCTATATTGCCGTGCGCCATGTCCCGGTTTCATGCCGCTT
The DNA here is from genome assembly GCA_017936545.1 of Sutterella sp. Classification (GTDB taxonomy): domain Bacteria; phylum Pseudomonadota; class Gammaproteobacteria; order Burkholderiales; family Burkholderiaceae_F; genus Sutterella. Next base: position 14,293 of record JAGBFJ010000069.1, on the reverse strand, counting down.
CTTCATTCCTCTTTGCCGCAGTAGCCGTGCTGACGGCGGCCTCGGCATGGGCGGACGAAACGCATGAGGCGCCTGCGGGGGCGGGCGTTCCCGCAGCGGAACGCACGCTGACGGTTGCCGTTCCGGATACGCTCTCGGAAGCATTCAGCTCGGGCATGCTGAGCGGGACGCTCCGCGAACTTGAGGAGCGGCTTCCGGGCTGGCGTTTTGAGGAAAAGGTTTTCGTCTCGTCGGATGCGGTAAGCGCGCTGAGGCAGATGCATCCGGACTTCATTTTCGAGCCGGCAGGCTTCGATGCGGCGCTGCCCCGCGAATCCGGCGTGCGCCCGTTTCGCATAGCGACGCGCAAGACCGTGCTCGCCCGGGATGCCGCTCATTCGAGCGGCAGCGTGATCGCCGTGAGAGCAGACCGGACCGAACTGAAGACGATGGCGGATCTGAAGGGAAAGCGGGTCGCGGCAACGCTCCCGATGTCCGTGCCGGGTTGGCTGGCCGCACTGGGCGAAGTCCGTCGTTCGGGCTTAGACCCGGAACATTTTTTCGGCGAGGTGCGTTTCCTCAATTCGCCTTTCCCGAACGTGCTCTCGGCGCTCCTCGAGGGCACGGTGGATGCGGCCGTGTTGCCGGCCTGTTTTCTTGAAAGTCTGTCGGCGGAAGGGCTGGCCGATACGTCCAATGTGAGAATACTCGCCGAGAAGACGGATTCGGCGCTCTCCTGCCGCCGTTCGACGGCGCTTTATCCCGATGTAAGTCTGGCGGCTTTTGACTGGACGAGCGAAAAGGCGGTCCGCGCCGTGACCGTCGGCATTCTTTCCGTTTCGGGGAATCCTTCCTACGAGTGGCTTTCTCATGTCTCCCATGCTGAAGTTGAAAAGCTGTTTCACGAGCTCCGCTTCGGTCCCTACGCCTATCTGAACGACAATTCTCCGGCACGGCTCTGGAAGGAATGGCGCAATGAGATTCTGGCCGCGATTCTGATGCTGACGCTGCTTGTGGCCAATGAAATCCGGCTCCATGTGCTCGTCCGCCGCCGCACGGCGGAGCTCAGCCGTGCGCTCGAGAAGCAGCGGGCCAGCGAACGCGAGGCGAGAGCCAGCCGGCTCAGGCTCGGCAGTCTGGAGCGGCGCAGCATCGTGAGCCAGATGTCGGGCATGATCGCTCATGAAATCAAGTCGCCCGTGGCGGCCATCAGCAACTTTGCCGCAATTCTGGAATTCATCCTCCCCGAACACGTCCGCAAGGAAAAAGCGGCGCGGGCGGCGCTGGACGGCATCGCCGAGGAGGCGCAGCGCATTTCGGGCATCGTGGACCGAGTTCGGGCCTACTCGCGCTCCCAGCAGCTCACCCACCGCACGGTGGATCTTGCCGCCGTGGTCCGCCGTGCATGCCGGCTGTTCGAAATGAATCAGCCCGAGCATGTGCCGGTGTCCGCGTCGCTGCCTGAAAAAGCGCCGGTAAACGGCGACGCGCTGGAGCTCGAGCTGCTGGTGCTCAACCTTCTTAAAAATGCGGCTCAGGCTGCTGGCGGAGAAGAAAACGGAAAGATCGCCGTGTCGATCGAAACGGATGGCGAGCGCTGGATGCTCTCGGTCTCCGACAACGGCAGACCGCTCGATAATGCGGCTTTCGCCAGACTCAATGACATGCTCGAGAGCGTGAAGCCGGAAGGCTTCGGACTCGGGCTTTCCATCGTGCGCGGCATCGCGGACAGCCACGGCGGATCGCTTGCCTTCTTGCGGCATCCTTCGGGCGGTCTGACCGTGCGGTTTACCATTGACCGGGCGTCCGAGCCCGGCGACCCGGAGAAAAATTCATGACAAAGATGATGCCGCTCGTCAGGATCGTCGACGATGATGCGCCTTTCAGAACCTCTCAGGCCATGCTGCTACGCATGAGCGGACGGGACGTGGCGGAATATGCCACGGCGCAGGAATTCCTTGCCAGGGACGATTCCTCCAGACCGGGCTGTCTGATTCTCGACGTCCGCATGCCCGGCATGACGGGGCTTGAACTTCAGCAGGCGCTTGAAATGACCGGCTCGACGCTTCCGGTGATCTTTCTCACGGGACACGGCGATGTTTCGATGGCGGTCCACACCATGCGTCACGGGGCGGCGGACTTTCTGGAAAAGCCCGTCATGCCTGCGGTGCTCTTCTCGTCGGTCGAACGGGCCTGCAGGCGCAGCATAGCGCTCTATGAATCCATGCTGAAGGAACGCGAGGAGCGTTCGGTGTTCTACCGGCTCACGCCCAGAGAGCAGCAGGTGGTGCTTCTTGCAGCCGTCGATACGCCCAACAAGATCATCGGAGAAAAGCTGTCGATCGGTGAGGCGACGGTCAAGATGCACCGCGCCAATGCGTTTGCAAAGCTCGGCGTCAAAGGCGCGCTCGAGGCGTATCGGCTCCTTTCGCGCATCGGCATTCTTAAGGATGACGGAGGTCTGCCTTGAAACGTCGCGAACTGCTGGCGGCAGCGGGTCTGATGCTGTCAGGGGCTGCACGGGCCGCAGGGCATGCCGCCGAGCCGCAGGTCTTTCAGGCGGTGGTTATCGGGAGCGGACTCGCAGGGCTGACGGCCGCTGCTTCGGCGCTCGAATCGGGTGCCCAGCGGGTGCTCGTTCTGGAAAAGGGTCCGCTGATCGGCGGACATTCTCTTTACAGCAGCGGTTCGCTGGCCGCCGTCAGTCCGAAGCGGCAGGGACCTCAGGGTATCCGGGATTCGGTGGAGAGTCTCGTTGCAGACTCCGAACGCGTGGGAGGACGCATTGACGCGGCGCTCGTTCGGACGATCGGCGAACGCTCGGAGGCGGCTCTCGACTGGCTCGAAGCCTGCGGCGTCGTTCTGGGACCCAAAGTCTTTCAGTCGATAGGCGGCATGCGTCCGAGATGCGTCGCGGCGCCCGGTCCGACAGCCGGCCGGGCCTACGTGCTCGCCGTCAACCGGCGCGTCCGCCGTCTGGGCGGCAGAGTGCTGCTTCGCCACCGCGCAAACGGTCTCAGCCGGCAGGGAGGTCTCTGGCTTGTCGATGCTGAGGGTCCCGGCGGGACTATCACCGTGCGAACCGAAGCCGTGATTATCGCAACCGGAGGCTTTACGGCCAATATTCCGCTGCTTCGCCACTATGACGTCCGCATCCCGCCGACCGTGACCACGACGGCCAATCCCCGCCGGCTCTTTTTCGACGGCGCCGACGGCGACGGCATTCTGCTGGCTGAAAAAGCCGGGGCCGCACTCAGAAACATGTCGATGATTCAGCTTCTTCCCTATTGGGGAGGTCGGCTTCTCGACTATGCCGGCGGCGAGCTCTACGTGAATTCGCACGGCCGCCGCTTCGTGGATGAAACGGCGCCCTGGAGTGAAATCGCCGAAGCGATTCTCGGCCTTCCCGGACAGCGCATGTGGGTGATCACGGATGCGCGTTCTCACAAGGGGGCCAGCCTGGGCATCAAGCTCACGGACGGAACGGTCAGAAAGAGCGCATCCGTTCGGGAGATGGCCGAAGGCATGGGCATCGATCCGACGGTTCTGATCAGCACGCTGACCGATTACAACATCGCGGCCCGTTCCGGTTTTGACGCCGTTACCGGGAAACGTGTCTTTACGCAGACGATCGATATGCCGCCCTACTACTGGGGCGAGGAAAAGCTCTACGCCCACATGACGCTCGGCGGCATTCACACGGACGCATGCGCCCGCGTGCTCGGCAGGGACGGCATGCCGGTTCCCGGACTCTATGCGGCCGGCGAAACGGCGGGCGGCATCTTCGGAATCGACCGTCTGGGCGGACTTTCCATGATGAGCTGTCTGGTCTTCGGCAGACTGGCCGGCAACTGCGCAGTCCACAAAATCTAGTGGTTATGCATGGCAGTTCATACACTATGTATGGGGATGAATGCTGCTGATATATTTATTCGCTTAACGAGATAGAAAAATACAATGAGCAGTTTTTACGCAGATGTACGTAATTCGCAGCAATCTGCGGACAGCACCGGAAACCGGGGAGAGCGGCCCGGAATTTTTCTGTGAATCCTGATGCGCAAGGGTTTGCGGGCGTTCTGCGTCGTCTGAGGACGGCAGAGCGGTCCTGCCGGCAGTTCCTGATAGGGAGCAGACGGCATTTCGCAATACCAAACATGCGTCCACGTTCTCTGTTGCGGGTGTCCGGGGGACTGGATAACATTGCAGACCCCATGCCGCAGAGAAGCGGCTCCCCCGTTTATTTCACCGTCCCCGAGAGACGGATTCAACACCTAAGGAAGGCGTCATGACGAAGCTTGCTGTCATCAAGAAGGACAATACGATCGAGGATTTCAAGTCCGAGAAGATCATTGACGCCGTGAAAAAGGCTGCCTTTCGCTGCGACAAGCTGATCGAGTCCGATCGTCTTCAGCGCATTGCCGACGAAGTCCGCAGCCGTCTGGACGGTCAGAGCCAGGTGACGGTGGCCGAGCTCCACGAGCTCGTGATCGCGGTTCTCGCCTTCCTGCAGTACAAGCAGGTGGCCGAAGCGTATGCCGAATACCGCTACTACAAGACCACCTACGCCAAGACCTTCGAGCAGCTTCGTCAGGACGCCGACGATGTGCTTCGCCTCGGCGACCGTGAAAACGCCAACTACGACAGCTCTCTCGTGAGCACGAAGGGCTCGCTCATCAAAGGCTATCTCACGAAGAGCCTGTACAAGCAGTTCTATCTGTCCGGCAAGGAAAAGGAACTGATCGAACGCGGCGACATATACATCCACGACCTTCGCGACATGATTCTCGGCTGTATCAACTGCTGCCTCTTCGACATCGGTCACGTGCTCAAGGGCGGCTTTGAAATGTCGAACGTTCAGTATTCGGAACCGAAGACGGTGCTTTCCGCTCTGCAGGTGATCGGCGACATCACGCTCGTCGCGACGGCTCAGCAGTTCGGCGGCTTCACGCTGCCCGAACTCGACAAGGTCCTTCTCCCCTTCGTGATGAAGAGTCTTGCCGCCGCCCGCGCCAAGTACACGGGCCTCGGTCTGGATGCCGCGACGGTGGAAACCGTGGCGTCCCGCGACGTCGTGCGCGAGCTCGAACAGGGCTTCCAGTCGCTTGAACTCAAGCTCAACACGGTTCCCTGCAGCCGCGGCGACTTCGCCTTTACGACGATCACCTTCGGTCAGTGGAATCCTTCCGAGTACACCGAAGAGGAAAAGCACTGGCTCATGAAGGTAAGCAGCATCATGCTGCAGGTCCGCCGTAACGGACACGGCAAGGATCACAAGCCCGTGGTCTTCCCGAAGCTCGTCTATCTCTATGATCAGGCGCAGGTCGATGCTGACCCGGCAAGCGCCGCGCTCTTCGACGAAGCCGTGAAGACGTCCGCACAGTGCATGTATCCGGACTATCTGAGCCTGTCGAGCGAAAACGGCAGCGTGTCGGAAATCTTCCGCCGCTACGGCGCCATCACGTCGCCGATGGGCTGCCGCGCCTTCCTCTCGCTCTGGCAGAACGAAAAGGGGCGCGCCGTGACGACGGGCCGCTGCAACATCGGCGCCGTCTCGCTCAATCTCCCCATCATTCTGAAGCTGGCCCAGCTGCGCTATCCGGATTCCTGGAAGACGGCCTTCTGGCGCCTTCTCGACGAACGTCTGGAATTCATCCGCGCCTTCTTCAAGAAGCGCTACGACATCATCCGCAACCAGAAGTGCTCGAGCAACCCGCTCGCCTTCACGCAGGGCGGCTTCTACGAAGGCACGAAGAGCCCCGACGAACGCGTGGGCGACCTCGTCCGCTACATGACCGCGTCCTTCGGCATTACGGCGCTTGACGAAACGACGTATCTCTGGAGCGGCAAGCGCCTCATCGAAGAGGGCGGCGACTTCTCCGCCTCCGTCCTTCGTCATCTCAAGGACAAGCTCACCGAGTTCAAGAAGGAAGACGGCTACCTCTACGCCATCTACGGCACGCCGGCCGAATCGCTCTGCGCGACGCAGGCCAAGCAGTACGACAAGTTCTGCCGCGCCGAGAAGATCGAGAACGTGTTCCGCTCGAGCGAGCACTACAGCCCGGAATACTTCACGAATTCCTTCCATGTGAACGTGACCGAGGACATCACGCCCTTCGAAAAGCAGGACCGCGAATTCACGGACTTCCATCTCTGCGAAGGCGGCCACATCCAGTATGTGCGTCTTGACAACCCGGAAAATCTTGCGGCCGTCAAGGCGGTGATCCAGCGCGGAATGAAGAAGGGCTTCTATCAGGGCGTCAACTTCGACAGCGCCTACTGCGGCGACTGCGGCACGCACAGCACCAACGTGCTCTTCACGTGCCCTCACTGCGGCAGCAAAAATCTGTCCGTCATCTCCCGCGTCTGCGGCTATCTCGGCTATTCGAACGTCAACGGCATGTCCCGCATGAATGACGGCAAGATGGCGGAAATCCGCAACCGCAAGAGCATGTAAGGACCGGTTCTGATGAACTACATCGGACTGAGCACCTGCGATACGGCCAACGGCCCCGGCGTGCGCGTTTCGCTTTTCTGCTCGGGATGCACCCTGCACTGCAAAGGGTGCTTCAACGAAGAAAGCTGGGATTTCTGCGCCGGCAGGCCCTTTACCGACGAGACGCTGAAGACGCTTCTCGATGCGCTCGAGGAACCCTTCGTCGACGGACTGAGCCTTCTGGGCGGCGACCCGATGGAAGAGGCCAATCAGCCCGAAGTCCTGCGAATCGTCAAGGCCGTCCGCGAGCGCTTCGGCCGGAGCAAAACCGTCTGGCTGTGGACTGGCCGCAAATATGAAAAGGTGGCGGACAGTCCGATTTTCGATTACGTCGACACCGTCGTCGACGGCCCGTTCATCGAACATCTGAAGGTGAAGGAAAAGGGCTGCTGGTTCGGCAGCTCCAACCAGCGGGTGATTCCGCTTCGGGACGTCAGACAGAGTGCCTGATGCAGCCGGTTCTGCCGACGAAGCCTCCTCTCCAGGAGGCTTCGCTGTATTCGGTCCATGCATGTGTAAGGAAACATGAGGAAACTGTTTTTGGAGCAGAGTCCTGACATAGACTGAACAGCGATCCTTGTTGAAGGAATTCTTTCGTGACCGGCGCCGACTTTTCCATTCTTTTTGCCATCCGCAGCTTCTTCGAGGCGGGGACTTTCGATACGCTGATGCTCTGGGTTACCCGGGCGGGTGATGCCGGCGCGCTGTGGCTCGCTGCGGGTGCCGTGCTGATGCTGTGTTCGTCAACGAGAAGACTCGGCGCCGCCGTGCTTCTGGCGGTCGTGCTTTATGCCGCAGTCGGCAACGGCATTCTCAAGCCGCTCGTCGGCAGACTGCGTCCTTGCGACGTGTCGGACGCCGTCGGTCTGATTCTGGCCTGCCCGTCAAGCTATTCTTTTCCTTCCGGCCATACCGGCGCGTCCTTTGCCGCCGCGGGCGTTTTCTGGCTTCTGAAAAGTTCCTGGCGCCGGACGGTGCTCGCTGCAGCCGTCCTGATTTCCTTTTCCCGACTCTATCTTTTCGTCCATTATCCGAGCGATGTGGCGGGCGGCATCCTGTGCGGACTGGCCGCAGCTTTCATCGCAGTCCGGGTGACGGCGCTGCCGGCTGTGAAAAGCCGTCTGTCCTGAACCGCGTTCATGGCTTGCGGCGTCCGTCAATCGATGCGATGTTGTTTGCAAGTCAATATGTCACCGATGAAGCGGACAATTGTTACGGCGTCCAATAAGAATTTGATCTCGCTGAACAGCGATCATTCGGCGCAGGCGGCATCCGAAACAGGCAGAGCATCAGCGAACGAATTCTCCTGTCCTGCGCCGGTGGAAATCCGGAGCAATCGACTGTCGTCGGCAGGCGGCGCTCCTGAGCTTGATGTACTGCCGGAGCGGCTTGCAATTCGGCGGACAAATGTAAATCCGGTAAGACGATGTCAGCTGCCCGGAACCGGGTGCGAGGCCACAATCGCTCCTGACAGCACATACCGCTGCTCATTTTCTGGAGCAATACATCATGAAAAAGACTCTTGCTGCACTCGCAGTTCTTGGCGCTTTTGCCGGCTCTTCCCTGGCTGCCGATGTGACCGTTTACGGCGTCATCGACACGGGCTTTAACTACACACACGCTAAGACGACCGCTGACGGCAAGCTTCTCAACGAATCGGTTGATCGGAACACGAAGTCCGACAATTTCACAATGGACTCGGGCAACAACTCCGCCACGCGCTGGGGCCTTAAGGGCACGGAACAGCTCGGCGACCTGAGCGTCAGCTTCAAGCTCGAAAACGGTTTCAAGGCCGACTCCGGCGCTCTCGGCACGGACGGCAAGATCTTCGACCGTGAAGCCACGCTCGCTCTCGGCGGCGCCTTCGGTACTGTCTACGCTGGCCGCATGGGTACGCTCGTTTCCGATACGGGTTCCGTCGGCTTCTACGGTTCGATGGCTTCTGCTTTCGGCTCCGGCTGGGGCGACTACTTTACGGGTCATACTGCCGTGATGGCCAACTACACGAGCCGCTTCAACAACACGATCGCCTACGTTTCGCCTGACGTTGCCGGTCTCAAGATCTACGCTCAGTACGCCATGGGCGATAAGAACGAAAACAAGAACTCCGACGACCGCTATGCCGCCATCGGTGCTGAATGGAATCACGGCCCGATCGCCGTCGGCGCTCTCGTAGACTGGCTCGATAAGGGTGTTGACAACGGTTTCGATCGTGACACCAACATGAACGACCAGTACACGTTCAACCTCGCCGGTTCCTACGACTGCGGCTTTGCGAAGAGCTTCCTCGCCGTTCAGTACTATAAGGATGCGCGTGACGTTGCTTCCGTGATGGGTGATTTCGGTCTTTATGACGAAGACGACCGCGGCCGCAATGCGATTTATGACAAGCAGGCGGTTAGCATCAACGGCTACGGCGTGCATCTTTCCACGCAGTTTGATGCTCTCGGCGGTACGTGGAAGGCCGGTGTCGGCTACACTGACGGCGACGTCGATTACGCCGATGTGAGCAAGGCCGGTGACGTGAAGGCCTACACGGTGTCCCTCGGCTATGAATACAGCCTTTCCAAGCGCACCACGCTTTATTCCGGCGCCGGCTATGTCAAGCGCGAACTTGACTACAACGTCGGTACGGCTGAAAATGCCGGCTCGTGGGATGACAAGGCCTACACTGTTCAGGCCGGTCTCGTGCACCGCTTCTAATGTCTGCCTGAAGCTTCATTCCTGAAGCCGATGATGTTCGCCCGGTTCAATGCTGAACCGGGCGTTTTTCCCGGCGTTAAGCGCAGTTTTAAAAAGCAGGCCGGATGAAAAAGCAAAGGGCTGCCTGATTAAGTGTCAGGCAGCCCTTTGTGCATCATCCGGTGAAGAAAGTTCTGCAGCAGCTCTTTCAGAGCAGCATGGAAGGACGCGGGATGTCAGTGGTCGGACTTGATGCCGGCGCCGCACATCGTGATCAGCGTATCGGGCGTCGGGCCGTAGAGTTCGCAGTAGTGCAGATAGGCGGCATAGTTGGCGGCAGTCGTGTGCTCGCAGTAGATGCCGCGGCGTGCGATGGCTGCGCGCGCTTCAAGAATGCGGTCTTCCGGCGCCGTGACGACCTTGATGTTGTGGCGGGCCATCATGCCGAGAATTTCTTCTCCGCGCATCGGTACGCCGATGGCGATGCCTTCCGCCAGCGTGGGCTTCGGCGAAACCTCGGCGGGCTTGGTCCCTCCGGCCAGACGGGCCTGATAGAGAGGATCGCAGAGTTCGCTCTGCAACGCGATGATGTTCGGGAAATGATCGATGGCGCCGGAAGCCTGAAGATGCTCGAGTGCCTTGACGGCGCCGATGAAGAGGGTGCCGTTGCCGACCGGGATGACGATGTTGGCGGGAATGCGGCCGAGCTGCTCGAAGGTTTCGTAGATGTAGGCCTTCATTCCTTCATAGAAATAGGGGTTGTAGACGTGGTTGGCGTAGTAGGCCCCTTTCTCGCGGACCTGAGCGCGGCACACATCGGCGCAGTGGTCCCGGGTGCCGGGGATGACGTGAGCCTTGGCGCCGTGCGCTTCAATCATGGTGATCTTCTTGGGGCTGGTTCCTTCGGGTACGTAGATTTCGCAGCGGATGCCGGCGCGGGCGCAGTAGGCGGCGACGGAATTTCCGGCGTTGCCCGAGGAATCCTGAACGCAGTAATCGACGCCGATCGCCTTCATGTGAGAGACGAGCGTTGCAGCGCCGCGGTCCTTGAAGGAGAGGGTCGGCATCGTGTAGTCCATCTTGAAGAGCACGTCGCCTTTTTCGTCGAAGGGGATGACCGGCGTCATGCCTTCGCCCATCGTGACGGAGCGCCAGACGTCGCCGTCGACGGCCATGAAGCGGCGGTAGCGGAACAGGCTCCATTCGGAACGGTCGATGAGAGCCGGATCCCAGGCGGGCGGCGTGAAGTCGAGTTCAAAAAGACCGCCGCATTCGCAGCGAGGCTGGCGGACGGCGGCGTCGGTGAGTTTGCCGCAGCGGGTGCAGATGTATTGCATGCCGGATCTCCGAAAGAAGGCCTGAAAAACGATGCCACCATTCTAATCTCGGCACTGTTTTCCCGTTCCCGAGCTCTGAGCGAACGAAGCCGCCGTGCCTTCTTGTGAAAAACCGATTGCGCTCGGAAGGGAACGAACACGGTGTTGTTCATCAGCCGGAGGGACGTCGGGACCGGAATATAGTCAGAAATTCATCGAATATTGCCGATAAAAAAGACAGGCAGCGGCGCTGGCGGCTGCCTGTCTTCTCGTAATGTCAGATAAAGAGGAGATTTACTCTTCGTCCAGTTCTGCAATGGCTTCGATTTCCACGAGACAGCCGAAGTGCAGGTCGGTGGTCGACACGACGACGCGTCCCGGCTTGTGGTCGCCGAAGAACTTGGCGTATTCCTCGTTGATCGGGCCCCAGTACTGGTTGCTCGGCGTATAGACGCGGCAGAAGACCACCTGATCGCGGCGCACACCGGCTTCCTTCAGAACGCGGTCGACGTTGTCGAGCGCCAGGCGGGCATGGTCGCGGATGTCGCCTTGGCAGACTTCGCGGGTGTCGGGATCAATGGAGAGCTGGCCAGAGACATAAAGCATGCCCTTGGAAATGACGCCGGCAGTGTAGTGGCCTTTGTTTTCGCCTTTGAAGGACGGCTTGACAAAACGCATGGCGGTAGGGTCCTTTTATAAAAATGATGCGGGGAAATGCAAAGGCCGCCCGGCGGGTTGAACGGACGGCCTCGCGGAAGAGAGAAAAACTTATCGCTTGCCTCGCACTTCGTCGAGATACGAGTAGACGGTGACCTTCGAAATCTGAAGTTTTTCTGCGACCCGGTCGATGGCGCCCTTGACGAGGAAGACGCCGCGAGAATCCATGAACCGGATGAGTTCGAGACGCTTCTCCCGGCTCATCACGCCTTCCCGGGCTTCGCCGATGATCTTGTCGATGAGGTCGGTCACCATTTCAACGACCGAACGGCTGCCGTCGGCGGGCACGGCATCCTCGGCGGGATCGTCGGGAATGTCGGGAATGATGCCTTCGCCGATGCCGGGCAGCATGGCGGCAAGCGCATTGATCTGGGACGTGACTCGCGTGGTGTCGATGTTGATGCAGAAGGCGCCGACCAGTGCGCCGCTTTCATCGCGGATCAGCATGGAGGACGAGCGGATGAGGCGTCCTTCCTTGTGATAGTAGTAATTGGCGATGACGTCCCTTTCCTCGTCGCTCGCATGAAGCGCCTTCGAGACCAGGTGCTGGAAGCTTTCGCCCACCTGGCGGCCGGTCACGCGGTTGTTCGCGACATAGACCACGGAATGCTGAGGCGTCGAGAGATCGTGAAGCACGACCTCGACGTCTTCTCCGAAGGTTTTGACGACCATGTCGGCCATCGGAATGTATTGGGCGAGAATAGGTTTGATCATGTGCGCTGGCGTCGAGAAAAAATTCTTGCTTCGTAGAAAAGTTTATCGTTATAATGCGTGCACGCCGTAAAGTCAGTGTCGGCGCCGAGTTCTCAGGATCGGTGCCTATAGCACACTGCCGGACGGCAACGGATATCTTAGTCCCTCGGCGGAAACGATGCTATAAAAAAATCTACGCCGCGCTGAGATAGTTCTCTCGCTTTGAGTATGGTCAGAAAAAATTATGGATGAACTCATTTACGGCGTCTGGAAAGGCAGATCTTACGACAACCGCCGCCGGATAGACGGTGCGGCGCCGGAAGGTCTTCCGGTGAGTGAATTTCTCTCATTCAACAGCGGCAACCCGGTCGCGGGCTTTGCGGGTCCTCAGGGCTTCCTGATGTTCGACAACCGCGTGACGCTCGCCGACGTGCTGCTCCGCTACTACCGCCGTGCGAAGGAACTGTCCTGCGGACGGTGCACGCCCTGCCGCGCCGGTACGGCGCTCATCGTCGAAGCGCTTGAGGCAGCCTGCCGCGGAGAAGGCGCTTCGGTCGACTGGACGCGCGTTCGCGCCGTGGCCGAGCAGATGAAGGCGACGAGCCTCTGCGGCATCGGTCTTACGACGCCCGAACCGCTTCTCGGCGCTCTCGACTTTTTCCCTGAACTTCTGCGCGATGCGCCCGTGATGCCCGAAACTCACCGGGACTTCTACAGCGTGGCGACCGCGCCTTGCATCGAAGCCTGTCCGGCGCACGTGAATGTGCCGCGCTACATCGACTATCTGCGCGACGGCCATCCAGATCTCGCCACCGGCGTTCTTCTCAAGCACTATCCGCTCGTCGGCTCGTGCGGCCGCGTCTGCGTGCGTCCCTGCGAGAAGGCCTGCGCCCGCGGCCGCGTGGACCGTCCGGTGGCCATCAAGGATCTGAAGCGTTATGCGGCGGACCATGCCGGCGCACCGATAGAAGTGCTCTTTGAAGAGGCCCGCAAGCCCGAAACAACGCCGGTCTCGAAGTACGTCGCCGTGGTCGGCGCCGGTCCCGCCGGCATCAACTGCGCCTATCACCTCCTCAAGAGAGGCCATCACGTCGACATCTTCGAAGCGGAAGACTATGCCGGCGGCATGGCGCGTCTGGGCATCCCCGCTTACCGTCTCCCGAACAATCTGCTTGAAACCGAAACGGAAGTCATCGAACGCATGGGCGGACACTACCATTTCGGCAAGAAGCTCGGCCGCGACTTTACGATCGACTCGCTCTTCAAGCGCGGCTACAAGGCGGTCTTCCTTGGCGTCGGCTGCTCGCTCGGCCAGTATCTCAACCTGCCCGGAGAGGATCAGTCGGCCGACGGCTATCTCAAGGGCCTCGACTTCCTGCTGGACGTCGAACACCATCAGAGCCGCGGCGAGCAGGTGGAACTCGACGGCGATGTGGTGGTCGTCGGCTGCGGCAACGTGGCCATGGACTGCTGCCGCACGGCCCGCCGGCTGATGAAGGATCAGAAGGCGAAGGTGACGGTGTCCTACCGCCGAACCCGCGCGTCCGCCCCGGCCGATCCGGAGGAAATCACGGCGGCCATGGAGGAAAACATCGGCTTTGAATTCCTGACGGCTCCCCAGGAGGTGATCGTCGAGAACGGCCGCGTGACGGGCATCCGGCTCGTGCGCATGGCTGAAGGAGAACCCGATCAGTCGGGCCGCCGTTCGGTGAAGCCCGTCCCCGGCAGCGACTTCATCGTTCCCTGCCGCTACGTCATCGCCGCCATCGGTCAGAAGCTTGATGCGACGGTGTTTTCCGACAAGGACGGCATCCGTCTGACGCGCCACGGCACGATCGAAGTCGACGCTTCGCTGCAGACGAGCCGCGAAGCCGTGTTTGCGGGCGGCGACGCCGCCGCAGGTCCGACGAGTCTGATCTGGGGCATGGCTCAGGGGCAGACCGCAGCCAAGGCCATTCACGAATATCTGATGACGGACGCCACGGGCTTCATCGCCCGCAACCGAATGGCGGATCTCATCAAGAAGGCGGATCTTCTCGGCGCCTGCGAACCGGAGCGTCCGGTGGCGTTCCAGCCGAGAAGAAAGCTCTCGCATCTCTCGCCCGAAAAGCGCATTTCGAACTGGGAGGAAGTCGAGCACGGCTTTACCGACGACGATGCCTGGAACGAGGCCAAGCGCTGCATGCGCTGCTACCGGCTCTTCGCCGTGGCGACGCTCTCGCCCATTCCGGGCACGAGTGAAATTGAAGAACTCTGATGACGACGGGAGAGAAACAGATGCACGCAATCATCAACAACACGCCCGTTGAATTCAACGAGGGCGACACCATTCTCGAAACGGCTCGCCGCGCCGGCATCTTCATTCCGACGCTCTGCGAATTCGCCGAACTTCATCACCGGCCCGGCACCTGCC
>JAGBFJ010000068.1 GCA_017936545.1 Sutterella sp. | reverse complement strand
CTTTGCCGTGGACGGGATGATTCTTGAGAATCTGCTCGAAAGCGAACAGGGCGCTGAAAACAACCGCCTCCGGCAGGCGCTTTATGCGGATTTTCGAATGAGAAATCCTCAGCTGAAACGCGGGACCAAGGAATGGAACGAGGCGTGGGCTGCTGACAAATACGTGAATGCGCTCCGAGTTCGATACGGATATGCCGTGACCTGTCACAAGGCGCAAGGCGGTGAGTGGGAAAATGTGTTTGTAGACTGCGCCTGGAAGGCTCCGCGTCATTCTTCATCGTATTTCCGCTGGCTCTATACCGCCGTGACCAGAGCGACAAGCAGGCTTTATCTGGCCTCGGCCGAAGACTTGCGTTTCTGAGCCGACGCCGGGCTTTGCTGCATCAGAAGTCTGTACAGACTTGAAGAAGGAGAGGGTTTATGGCCGTAGGTTGGGCAGGCGACAATGCCGTCAACGATCAGATTCAGGATTCGCTCAATGACGAAATTGCCAGAGCAAGACGGGGTCTGGGTAAAGGACCGGGACTCCGGTACTGCGAGGAATGCGGCGAGGAAATACCGGAAGCCCGCCGTCGGGCCGTGCCGGGCGTCAGACTCTGCATCTCTTGCCAGCGGGTGGCCGACAAGCGAAACGGTCCTTTTGCGCTTTACAACCGGCGCGGAAGCAAGGACAGTCAGCTGAAATAACTGCGTTTGAAAAGAGAAGTACGCGCCGCGGTCATTTTAAATGCCCGAAAGGAACTTAAAATGCTGATGCTGAAGCGGCCGCAGGTTTGAACTGGCTGCCTGCGCTGCAACCGCAGCCCTGTGTTTTTTAGCTGTTTTTTCAGAAAGGCGTCTTATCAGAACTGCTTGATATTGCGGCACAGGGATTTTGCCTGAGTCTGTCGACACTTCGGGTTTTCGCGTGTGTCTGCAGGCCGCGAGATGACAGAGAATGCCCGCGAACCCGTTCTGCGCATTCTGCGCGATCGCATGTGTTTGAGGAGAAACGAACATGAATTTCAAGAAAACCATCATCGCTGGCATGATTTCCCTTGCCGCCGGTCTGGCCATGGCTGCAGACCTTCCGCAGGTCGCCATTCTCGCCACGGGAGGAACGATTGCCGGCACGGCTTCGTCGAACACTCAGATGACAGGCTACAAGGCGGGTGAGCTTGCCATTCAGACGCTGATCGACGCCGTTCCCGCCGTCAAGGAATTCGCCGACGTGAAGGGCGAACAGATCGTCAAGATTTCGTCCAACAATCTCACCGACGAAGTGCTTCTGAAGCTCGCCAAGCGCTGCAACGAACTTCTCGCCGATCCGAAGGTGAGCGGCGTCGTGATCACGCACGGCACGGACACGCTTGAAGAAACGGCCTTCTTCCTGAATCTCACCGTCAAGTCCAAGAAGCCCGTGGTGGTGATCGGCGCCATGCGCCCTGCAACCGCCATTTCGGCAGACGGCCCGGTGAATCTTCTCAATGCGGTGAAGCTCGCCGTCGATCCGAAGGCTCAGAACCGCGGCGTGCTCGTGGCTCTCAACGATCAGATCAGCGCCGGCCGCGACGTCACGAAGACGAACACGACCAACGTTGCCACCTTCAATTCGCATGACCTCGGCTTCCTCGGCTACATCGCCGGCGGCAAGAACTATTTCCTGCGCAATCCGGCCATGCGCCACACCTGGCAGAGTGAATTCGACGTCTCGAAGATTGAAAGTCTGCCCCGCGTCGATATTCTTTATTCCCATGCCAATGACGACCGCGTGCTCGCCGATGCGTCCGTAGCCGCCGGTGCCAAGGGCATCGTCCATGCCGGCAGCGGCAACGGCTCCGTGCATCAGGCGACGGAAGCCGGTCTTGCCGATGCGGTGAAGAAGGGCGTGACCGTGGTGCTGTCCAGCCGTACCGGAAGCGGTATTGTTTGCCCGAACTTCGGCCGTTACTTCCAGGAAGGCTTCATTGAAGGCCGCTCGCTAAATCCGCAGAAGGCCCGCCTCCTTCTTCAGCTTGCTCTGACCAAGACGAACGACCCGAAGGAAATCGCCCGCATGTTTGAAGAATATTGATTCCGATTTCTTCAGCTGATCTGAACGGAGGCTCTACCTGCTGAGGCGGGAGAGCCTCTCTTTTCGTCGGAAAGCAGAAGAGGGAAGGGCGATCGCGCCCTTCCCTCTCTGCGGCTGAGGTTTCCCGGGTTATTGAGGAATCAGCCCGTTGTCCCAGTACCAGAAGGCCTGCTGCGGCGGCAGAAGAACGGCCTTGTCGTAGCAGGAACGGTAGAGCGCGTCGCGGCGTGCCTTGACTTCGTCGTAACGCCGCCGCGCGTCGGCGGATTTGGACTGTTCGAGCCGGCTGTCGATGGCAACCGGCAGTTCGCGGCAGCGGGTTTCAATCCGGGTGCGCGGCGGGTCGCAGATCGTGCGGCCGTGATGATCGCGCCGACAGTTGCGGGGCGGCTCGGACACGGGGATGCGGACGTCGCGGCAGTCTCGATGCACGGCATAGCCGCGGGCGAGATTGGCTTCAGCCGTGCGGTAGCGGGTTCGAAGTTTGTCCAGCTCGTCGTCAAGTTCGCTGAGACCCGGCGTATTGGCGCAGACGTATTCGGCACGAGCGGCGTCGGGCATGTCGAGGAAGTCTTCGACGGTCATGCAGCCGCTGAGAGTCAGCGCTGCGGCGAGGGCGAGAATGAGGCGCATGAATGAAACCTTGTCAGACGGAAATCCCTGCATCACAGTGTACAGATTCTTCAGCAAGGGCTGAAAGGGCAGTGAGCTTTGATCGGATCAGTGTCTCGATGCCGCACAATCAGGCCGTTTGGCAGAAGTTCCTGCTTCTGAGTATCATTCTCAAATTCATACTTTTTAGGAGTTCCAAAATGGAAGAAAAGGCCGTCATTCTCGAAGCCATGCGCAAGGCCGGCGAACCGCTCAACGCCGGCAAGATTGCCGAGCTGACCGGACTCGACCGCAAGGCGGTCGACAAGGCCATGGCCGCCATGAAGAAGACCGGTGAAATCGTTTCTCCGGTCCGCTGCAAGTGGGAACCGGCACAGAAGTAAAACTGAGCGTACCGGTGCAGAAGCCGGCGGTTTCGGCTGCCGGCAGATGAGAAGAGGCGCTGCAGTCATCGTTTATCGATGAAGCAGCGCCTTCTTAATATCAAATGGGTGGCAGGTACGACGGATTCATTCGAAAAAATACGTAATGAGTATGCCGCATATCTTCGTAACGAAATAATGCGAATGATCTGCTCGTGAAAATTCGTAATGACAGCGGCTCATGTGAATGTAAGTCGTTAGAAACGCCGTTCAGCCCGGATTGTGCCTGAAAAAAATTCAACATAATAGACGTTATGTTGAGCAATTCGAAATTCACAAGAAATTGCTGATGAGCTGGTTATCAATGAATCTCAATCGCATGTTCATAATAAAAAGCCCCGATCGATGCCTGAAGTCGTTCGGGGCTCCCTGAACCTGAAGTGCTCTGCAATTATTTGAGCAGTCTGTCCTTTAGGAAGCCTTCTACGGCTTCCCGGGCCTGCGGCACGTTCATCAGCGTGTGCGGCGCCTTCGGGATCAGGACGATGCTCGCATTGGGATTGTCTGCGAGCGCCTTGGCGCAGTGTCCGGCAGCCTGTTCGTTTCCGATGTAGCTGTTGGCCGTCGAGAAGTATTTGTCGGTGGCGCTCATGATGTTGAGCACCGGCAG
The DNA here is from genome assembly GCA_017936545.1 of Sutterella sp. Taxonomy (GTDB): domain Bacteria; phylum Pseudomonadota; class Gammaproteobacteria; order Burkholderiales; family Burkholderiaceae_F; genus Sutterella. The sequence continues at coordinate 3,504 of JAGBFJ010000068.1, read as the reverse complement.
ATCATTCGGAACGGCGGTCTTGTGGGACACCACGTGATAGTTGTCTTCGCCGGACCAGGAGAAAATGATTCTGCCCTTTTCTCTGACGGCAGCCTGAGCGGGAACGTAACGGGCAACGGCGACGGCGTCTTCGCTGGTGCCGGCAATCACGAAGCGGCCGTCAAACCAGGGCTGCATCTGAAGGAAGGCAACGGCGGCGGTAAGTTCCGAAGAACGCAGCGAGTGAATCTTTTCATAATCTTCGCGGGGAATCGGCGAAGAATACGTCATGCGGTCGGGAAGCTGGAAGGAGTCGGCGCAGATGCTTGCAATCCCCTGCTCCGCGGCCAGCCAGATCTGGAATTTCTTGATGTTCGGATTGAGACCGCCGGAACCGTGAACGAAAATCAGCGCAGGCGCTTTGGCGACGGTCTTGGGAGCAGCGGAATAAATCCCTTCGTAGACCTGGTCGCCGGTGATCGAGGCCGGGAGAGCAGTCCAGGCATGCTGCATGGCTGCAGACATGGTGTCGGCCGTATGAACGATGGCAGACATGGCAGGTATGAGACTGAAAGACAGGCAACCGGATCGGCCTGAGACGCTTCGATTTTATGATGACGCTGCAGTCCGGCGATATGAACCAAAGGTCTAGAGCCGTCTGAATGCCTCAGTTTTTTTCCTGTAGTTTTTTCTTTCTTTTTGCTGCTCGGCGCTTGGCCATGGACGCACCCGAAACGGCATGCACTTTTGGATCGACCCGTTCTCCGGCTGCCGCCTTCGGCTTGGCAGCAGACCCTGTCTCGTCCCTTGTATCGGCTGCGGCAGTTCGAAGGGTATCCGGGGATTCAGCTCGGGTATGGGAAAGCGGCATCAGGAGAGCAGCCGTCAGACAGACGGCCGTCAGGTACTTGAAGGGGCGCATGGGAGCCTCGGAAAGCGACTTGGAGAAGAGGATAGAATTCCCTATTCTCTCAGTCACGAGACTGTTTGTTCCGCCTGTTTGCAGTCAATCAGCACCAGGCCGCAAGTCCGGCAGATATTCATTCTGCAGGCTGTCCGGACGGCAAAAAGCCGCCGGTCTCAGGAACAGGCGGCTTTATAAATCCCGATCGGTTTCGGATTATTTGGCAGCGGCTTCACGTACTTTGGAGAGCAGCGCCTCGCAGGCGGTGACGGATTCTGCGGGGCCGACGGTCATGCGGTACAGGATCTCGTCCTGGAGCACTTCCTGGCCGACGCGGAAGGTCAGGGTATAGCGTTCGGGGGACTTGCCGGAGAGTTTGCTGTCGGCGCGCTCGGCGAGAGTTTCTTCAAGACCGGTTTCAAAACCGTCGCGGACCGCGGTCAGGTTTTCAATGGAGAGAACGTCGGTTTCAGTGGTTTTGCGGCCTTCTTCCGTGACGTTTGCTCGAACAAATGCGGTGATGCGGTCGGCATAGTCGCGCTTCAGTTCGATGAATGCCAGAATGGGCTTCGTTTCCCAGGAGGAATTCATTTCATCGATGGCGCTGCCGATCATGCTGTCGAGTTCGGCCCGTGCTTCTTCGGGAAGATGCGGGAAGGCGGTAATGGCGAGAGACAGGGCTTCAGCGAAATGGCGGCTTTCAAGAACCTGATTGGCAACGAGCACGTCGTCAACCTTGAACTGGCGGATGAAGTTCGTCCAGCATTCGTTCATGAAAATGCGCCAGGCTTCCTTGTTGATCTCAACGGCTTCAGGCGTGTAGACACGCTGATACGGCAGATTGAGATGAAGCATGGCGAGATGGTCGGAAACGACTTCATGAACGTCTTTGGCAAGCTGTTCAAGACGGCCGACGGCTTCCTCGGCGCTGAGTCCGGAGCCTTCCGCCGTGTAGGACTGGATCCAGGGTTCGAAAATCTTGTCGAGCTTGTCGTGAAGCGGGAAGCAGAGACGGGGTTCCATGCCGCGGCAGAGCCGAAGATCCTCGTTCAAAGAAATCATCTGGGCTGCGTGCCTGTCGAGAAGCGCACGGGCTTCCTTGATGGTCTGCTGCTGCATGAATGGGCTCTCCCTCTTTTGGATGATTTGAATACTGTCCCGAAAGAGACAGATGACGCTCCATTATGCCGATTATTCGAGGGGGCGGAACCCGCTGCGGGGAATTACAGAGAGCAACCAAGGGAATTTACTGATTCGGAGGCGTTTCCGGCGCATTCATCTGTCATACTTAGAGTCTCATTGTCACTCACACCGGAAGTCTCCCCCATGTCTCAGGAAAACACTGCGGCCGTCGTGTCCGCCGAGGCCATTGCCCGTCATTTCCAGAATCTTCCCGAAGCCATTCGTCCGTACTGCGCCTATCTGCACAACACGAACACGGAGCTGTGCTCCCTGCTTCTCGGTCCGGATGCGTTCGGAAAGTCTGCCGAAGAGACGGCCGCCCTGCCCGTAGCCGACGTCATGGAACAGCTGAAGGCCTGCGAGGCCGCTTGTGCCCTGCTTGAAAAGGATGCCCGCGCTTTCAGCCGTCATCAGGCGACCGAGCGCAAACTGGGCGATCTGGACCGCCAGTGCTACGAATTCTTCCTGAAGGGTCCGCAGTCAGGCGCCGTGGTGAAGCAGGTTCTGCTGGTGCTTGAAGAAGCCGCGCTCGCTCTTGTTCACGAAATGCCGGAGCTGATGCTGACGCACCTGCGCTGCGTCAGTGAGGATGAAAAGACAGCCATTCGTCTGATCCAGGCCTACGATGATCTTGATCTTCTGATGGAACTCGTCTGCTACGTCGAAGAGCCCGACGACGGCGAGCCGCTGCCCGAAGATACGCCGGAAGACATTGCTGCGGCCGAAGCCGTCAAGGCCGAAGCTCAGGTTGCATGGGCCGATTTCGAGAAGCATGCAGACGTCGTTACCGTCAACCGTCTCGGCATTGCCATGACGACCGGGCTGGCGATGCTCTCCACGCTGCTTGACAATCCGACTCTTCTGCAGAAGGCTCGCCGCCGTGCGGGTCTGGAGGACGAAGCGCTTTTCGAACATTTGTTCGGTTCGCTGGTTCGTATTTCCCACATGATCGACGCCTACCGCATCAGCCCCGCTGCGCAGCGTCTCGACGAAGCCTTCCCGGACGATGCTTTTGACGGGGACGACGTCCGCGAGTCCCTTCTCAAGCTCCGCAGCGACAGCATTTCGCGCATTACGGCCGCTGTCAATGCGATCGACGATGCGGACCATGCATGGCTTGCCCGCGTACTTCATGCCTTCGGCATGCTTCTGAAGCTCTTTGTGTTTATCTCCCGCCGTCAGAAGCGGGATATTCTGGTTCAGACCTACCGCGAGTTTGACGAGTCGTTCGTTCTGCTGCAGCTGACGACGCTCACTGCGCTCGGCGTTCACCTCTTTGAAGAGGATCAGGCTGCCTGAAAGGGAAACTCCCGCCCAGCTAGTTCCCAAACGGGTTGATTGTTATCAACAAAGCAACGAATAATTTTCTTTAATAAATGAAATTCCTGCTTTTTCTGTTCCCGGAAGAAGCAGGAATTTTTGTTTTTGCTATAATAGAT
>JAGBFJ010000010.1 GCA_017936545.1 Sutterella sp. | reverse complement strand
GCTGATCGTCCGCCGCCGGAGGGGTGGCCGCAAAAACCGGTCCGAGCATCGGCAGCATCAGCGCCGTGAAGACAAGGGAACGCAGCTTCTTCATCGATTGTCTCCCAAAGCGTTCAGTTGAACCGCGGCCACGCTGAGCCCATCCTGACCGCCCTGCAAAAAGAGCAGACGCCCGTCCCTCACCGTCATCGACCGGACCTCCTTCAGCCCGCCGACCGCACGGACCGACGTCACTTCGGCGCGATCCGGATCGACCGTCAGCAGCACGGCAAAACGCGGGCACCAGACCAGCAGGATGCCGTCGGTCCAGACCGCCGCCGTGATGCCGTATTCGCCGGGATGACGGCCGTCCTTCACGGCGAGTCCCGGCGCCGCGCGAAGCGGACTTTCGGAAAGCGGCATCAGATCCGTGCCGTCGATCGTGATGAGAACGGTACCGGACGGACGGGATCCCGGAGCCGTCATCATGAAGAGCCGTCCGCCCTTTTCATCGGCCGCAAAAGACTGAATATAGGCATCCCTCGCTCGAACCGTCCGAACGGCCGGACGAGCCTTTCCCCAGGACAGCCGGACGTTGCCCGTGCCGTCGGAAAGGCCTCTCGCCGTCTCGGGAGCGCTGCCGTAAGCGGACTCCAGGGCCCACAGCGTCTTGTTGCGGGAAGCCGTGATGAAGCGGCCGCGAAACCAGACGGCGCCGGCCGTTGCGTCCAGCGTCTGACCGTTGACGGCATCCGCCTTCGCTCTGGCGGTCACCCGGTGCATCGTCCTGTCTGTCCACGCGGCTCTTGCATCCTCCGCCGCCCAGCCGAAACGCCGTCCGTCGGGATCCCAGGCAAAAGCCCGGGGCAGAGCGCCGTCTTCAAAGGGCGTCGGCAGCGCCGCCGATGATGAAACAGACACGGAGGGCGCCGTCGGGAGGATCGGCCCGTCCTCCGGGCGCAGCCTGACGCCGTCATCAGCGGATGAACCATGAAGCGGACGATCAGACAGCCTCGGACCGGCAGCAATGCGTTCCCAGAATGAGGCCGACCAGCGGCCCGGAACGGAAGACATCGTCAGCCGGTCGGGAATGCCGACCCCTGCAAAAGGCGGAGGTCCGTTGGCAATCATTGCCGTGACGGCATTCAATAGCAGAATCAGGGAAGCGGCTCCCGCCGCCGCACGAAGAGCAGCCGGCATCGGCGCCGCATCGGCACGATGTTCCCTCCGGGCAAAAACGAGCGCCGTGCCGAGCCAAAACAGCAGGGCAGCGAAGAGCAGACTGCTCCAGCCGTAGCCGTGCAGTCCGAGGAAGGTCGAACCGAAGCCCTGTCCGACGTCGCCCGTCCCCTGCATGGCGAGATGCCGCGCACACATCCAGAGACCGGTCAGCGACTGAATGAGGAGAAGTCCCGCCAGCCGCCGGATCAGCCCCGACAGAGCTGCAAAGATCAGCGTCACGGCGGCAAACGCCGCGGCCAGCCGTTCAACCCCGCTCATCGTGCAGGGCACTTCGCCGCCGAACCACGTGAGTCCGACCGTGCCTGCCAGAAATTCCGTGATCAGGATGCCGGCAGCCAGAGCCGCCGCCGTCAGTCCGATGCCGTCCGCATGCCGCATAGCCGGCTTTCCTTAATAAGCCAGCACGGGCAGCAGTCCGGGGAAACCCGTCGCGAACGCATAGAGCGCAAGCACCCCGGTGCCCGCCGCCAGAAGTCCGGTTCCGAGTGAAGAGCGGCCGGCCGCCAGCGCGCCGAGCGCCGAGGCCGCCGTCAGATATAGCAGACTCTCCATGTTTCCCTCCGTGTAAGCCGCTCTCAGTGTAGTCCTTAAAAGCGTTAAGTAAGGAAAACTCCTCAGGGCTTACTTAACGGCCTTTTTCCATAGCATCCGACATACGGACCGAAGTCCTTCGCCCGCGAAGCATTTCTGTCCTTACTTCATTGATATTCTTACGGAATCACTATGGAATTCGTTGAACTTCTGATGCTCACCGCTGCGGTGCTCATCATCATTCTGAAGCCCGAAAAGGAAAACTGGGCCTGGTGGCTCACCGTTGCCGGCTGGGCGGTGGTTGTCTTTATGTATGTCGGTCACGTTTCGACGTCGATCCTCGGCATGCTGAATCTCTGAGGGGCTCGACATGACTGATTATTCTCTTCCGGTTAACGAGCGCGACCTCAAGCGCGCCAAGACGTTCTACGACATCGTCTGCTGGGGCGGTCTGCTGATCGTTCTGCTTCCCGTCGGCATCGCCAACGTCATCCTCGGCTACCTGCTCGGCGACTCGCCCTGCACGCTCTGCTGGGCCCAGCGTCAGGAAATGGCCTATATCGGCGTCATCGCCCTCATGATGGTCCGCTACGGCTTCAAGCCGAAGTATCTCGGCATGATGCTCGTCATGGCGGCCTCCGGCCTCTATATGTCCTTCCGCCATCTCGGCAACCACGCCGCCCGCGACGTCGGCCAGGGCTTCGGTCTCGACGTTTTCGGCGTACATACCCAGATGTGGGCTGAAATCGTGTTCTGGTGCGTCGTGATGCTTTTCGGCCTCGCCGTCTTCCTCGCGCCGCGCTTTGACGCGCTCATCGCCGAAATGAAGGGCAAGCCCTTCCGTCCGCTCACCCCGTTCTACAAGGCCGCCTTTTGGATCGTCGCCGCCATCATCGGCTCGAACACCTTCCAGGCCCTGTGGTCCACCGGCCTTCCGCCCAACTGGGGTCAGGGCGATCCGGTCCGCTTCTCCTTCAATCCGAAGTACGTCGTCTGGTCCGACGCCAGCTGGCACGGTATGTGGAACGGCATCAACTTCCTCGGCAAGCGCGACGTCAAGGATCCGGACTTTGCCTACAAGCCCAACGCCGCCAAGCTCGGCATCACGTTCAAGCATGACGCCGCCGATGCACCGATCGCGATCAGCGGCATGCTGACCGTTACGGGTACGCGCGCCATCCAGGGCATCAGCCAGCCGGTCAACATGATCACGTCTGTGCGCGGCGAATACTTCGCGGCCAGCAAGTACGACTTCTGGAAGCTCGACAGCGATCTCAAGCCCGTCGAACATGCCCAGATCGACCCCTGGTACAGCGCCAACGTGCTCGACATCGTCGGCATCACGCCCTTCAAGGACGACGCCTTCGTGCTCATGGGCATGAACAAGTCGATCGTTCGCGCCCGCTGGAATCCGAAGGCCGATGAAGTCAAGGGCTGGGCCAACTTCACGCAGGGTGCCGGCACGGTTGAACACGTCGGCGGTCTCGGCCGCGGCCGCATCGACACCGAACGCGCCAAGTTCAGCTACGTCCACTCGTCCGCCACCGACGGCAAGTACGTCTACCTCGCCACGGTACCCGACAACAAGAACAAGAAGAAGTTCGTGATCTCGAAGGCCATGATGGCCGACTGGACGCTCTCCGCCGAATTCCAGCCTGCAGCCGCCCTCAAGGACAAGCGCAGCCTCGGCGAACTCTATGTCACCGGTCTCGTGTATGAAGACGGCAAGCTCTACGCCGTTTCGAAGAACCACAACGTGCTCGTCGTGATCGACATCGCGAAGGAAGCCGTGACGGAAGCCTGGGGTCTCCCGGCCGACCTGACGGACATCCGCGGTCTCGTCAAGAAGGGCAAGACCATCGAAGTCGTCGACCACAACAAGGTCGTCACGCTCTCGATGCCCTGACAGTGACCGCCGGCACTCTCCCCGTGCCGGTCACTGACAGAGACCGGTCGTGCTGATGAGCACGGCCGGTCTTTTCTCGCTCTTCAAATTGCGGGAAAATGAAAAACGGCCTGCAGGCAGTCACGCCTCAGGCCGTTTTTCGTCATCAGTTCAGCTGTCAGTGCTTGCCGCAGCAGCAGCCGTCCTTATGATCATGGCTGTGTTCGCCGCAGCAGCATTCACCGTCCTTGTGTTCATGACCGTGACCGCCGCACTGGCATTCGCCGTCATGATGGTGATGCTCGCCTCCGCAGCAGCACTCGCCTTCCTTGTGCTCATGGCCGTGGCCGCCGCAGCAGCATTCACCGTCCTTGTGTTCATGACCGTGGCCGCCGCACTGGCATTCGCCGTCATGATGGTGATGCTCCCCTCGGCAGCAGCACTCGCCTTCCTTGTGCTCATGGCCGTGGCCGCCGCAGCAGCATTCACCGTCCTTGTGTTCATGACCGTGGCCGCCGCACTGGCATTCGCCGTCATGATGGTGATGCTCGCCTCCGCAGCAGCACTCGCCTTCCTTGGGCTCATGGCCGTGGCCGCCGCAGCCACATTCTTCTTCACCATGATGGTGGTGATGGTGACCGCCGCACCCGCAACCGCATTCTTCCTCGTCATGATGATGATGGTGATGGTGGCCGCCGCACCCGCAACCGCATTCGTCATCATGATGGTGGTGGTGATGACCGCCGCAACCGCAGCCGCAGCCGCCGTGAGCATGACGTTCAATGCGGATCGGTTCGAACGCTTCCTCCGTTTCGGTCACTTCGAGACCGATCATGCCGAGCATCTTGGCGATATTGGGAAGAGGAAGAACGGCAAAGCCTTCCGGCGCTTCGGCCACTTCGACGCCGCGGTTGATGAGCGCGGCAGCGGCTTCCTGCATCGTGCGGAAGTCGCCCGTCACATGAAGCACCTTTTCCACGGCGGGACGAACCACCCAGAAATGACCCTGATCGTCGACGAAGACGTCGTTGACGAGAAGCGGACGCTTTTCTTCGACAGCCACCGTCACGGTGCCCGCATCGGTTTCAAAGGCGTCGCCCCAGCTCATTCGCTGGGCGGACGTCAGAACGAGAGGATGGGCACGGTCGAGAATGGGCTTGGCGGGCGCCGCTTCGGGCGGCAGCAGCTTGGTAAAAGTCGTCATTTATGAATCCTTGGTCCGGCAGATGCGAAACCGACATGTTCCGCCGACGATGCCGGAAAAATGTTGTTGCGTATTGTACGGGAAGAGCCTCGGAAAGGTCTCGGAAACCCGACGTCTGAAACGGTTTTTCACAGCACGGCCTGCTCGAGCGCATCGGCCAGGCGGTCGACCGCCACGACTTCAAGCCCTTCGATCGGCGTGCGCGGCGCATTGGCACGGGGAATGACCGCTCGGGAAAATCCGAGCTTCGCCGCCTCGCGCAGACGTTCCTGTCCGCGCGGAGACGGCCGGATTTCTCCGGCAAGCCCGACTTCGCCGAAGATGACGAGTCCGCGGCGAAGCGGCTTGTTTCTGAAACTCGAATAGATGGCGCAGAGCAGCGCCAGGTCGGCCGCCGTCTCCGTAATCTTGACGCCGCCCACGGCGTTCACGAAAACGTCCTGATCGAAGCAGCCGACGCCCGCATGACGGTGAAGCACGGCAAGGAGCATCGACAGACGCTGCGCATCGACGCCGAGCGCAAGACGCCGCGGCGCGGGCAGATGGGTTGAATCGACGAGCGCCTGAATTTCCACCAGAATCGGACGCGTGCCCTCCTGCGTCACCAGCACGGCCGATCCCGGCACGTTCGACTTGTACTCGGAAAGGAAGATGGCCGACGGATTGGTCACGCCCCGGAGTCCGTGATCGGTCATGGCGAAGACGCCTAGCTCGTTGACCGCTCCGAAGCGGTTTTTGAAGGCGCGCACCAGACGGAAGTTCGAATGCTGATCGCCTTCGAAGTAGAGCACGGTGTCGACGATGTGCTCCAGCACGCGCGGACCGGCCAGGGATCCCTCCTTCGTCACGTGGCCGACGAAGATCAGCGTGGTGCCGTTCGTCTTCGCCATGCGCGTGAGCCGCGCAGCGCATTCGCGGACCTGGGAGACGGATCCCGGCGCACTGTCGAGCGCGCTTGAGAAGATGGTCTGAATCGAGTCGATGACCACGAATTCGGGCTTGCGCTCGGAGAGGACCTGTTCGATATGCTCGAGCTCGATTTCGCTCATCAGACTAAGACCGCGGGGCTCCACCTGCAGACGCTGGGCGCGAAGCGCGATCTGGGAGGGACTTTCTTCGCCCGAGACGTAGAGCGCGGAACGTCCGAGCCCGACGAGACGGGCCATCACCTGAAGAAGGAGCGTCGACTTGCCGATGCCGGGATCGCCGCCGATCAATGCGACGCAGCCCTTCACGAGGCCGCCGCCCATGACGCGGTCGAATTCGCCGAGTCCGGTCACGGTGCGGGGGACCTCCTCAATCCGGACGTCCGCGAGATCCTGCAGGGATCCCGTCGTATCCACGAAGCCCGACACGCTTCGGCCGGACGAGCCGAAACGGGCCGCCGCGCCCTGTGCGGGCTTGAATTCCTGCAGCGTATTCCAGGCCCGGCAGTGCGGACACTGTCCCTGCCACTTGATGGTCGTTCCGCCGCATTCCGTGCAGACGAATTCGGTTTTGGTCTTCTGAGATCTAGGGGCCATGCGGGTCCTTCAGTGTCGTAGTCAGCGGAATCAGTGTCTGATGCGAAGCGGCACGCGGCGGGCGAGCGCGCAGATGAGCTCGTAGCCGATCGTGCCGCAGGCAGCGGCGACGCGGTTGACGGGAAGGTGCTTTCCCCAGAGTTCGACCAGACTGCCGAGCTTCGCCTGAGGAATGTCGGTGATGTCGATTTCGAGCATGTCCATCGACACGGCGCCCACCAGGGGAGCAATCTGTCCCTCCACCCAGGTCGGCGCGCCGTCGGGCATCGAGCGCGGATAGCCGTCGGCATAGCCGCAGGCCACGACGGCGATGCGCGAAGGCCGTTCGGCGCACCAGCGCGAGCCGTAGCCTACCACCTCGCCGGGCGCGATTTCCTGAACGGCGATGATGCGGGCGGAAAGGGTCATGGCCGGAATGATGCCGAGTTCTTCGGACGAGACGTGCGAGTCGGGACTCACGCCGTAAAGGGCCACGCCGGCACGCACGCCGTCGCCCGCCACTTCGGGATGCCAGAGTATGGCGGCGGAGTTGGCCATGCAGGCCGCGGTGGCCGAATGCGCAAGCCGTCCCATGCGGGAAAGCTGCCTGGCGACGGAAGCCGGGGCCTCGCCCATGTAGGTCGGCTCGGCGTTGGCGAAGTGCGTCACGACGCCCATCACCTTCACGCCGGGAATGGAAGAGAGAATATCGTATACGGTCCCGACCTCGACGGGCAGAAAGCCCAGGCGGTTCATGCCGGAATTAACCTTGATGTGCACCTTGACGCAGCGAAGCGGCAGACGCTTCAGGATGTCGATCTGCCAGAAAGCGTGCACGACCGTTTCCACGTCGAGATCCTGCAGCGGCTCGATGTCCGTTTCATCGAAAAAACCCTCCAGGAGCAGCACGCGCTTATGCCAACCCGCCCGTCTTGCACGCTCGGCGTCGCAGAGGTCGATGGTCGCGAAGCCGTCTGCGTCGGCGAAGGCTTCAACCGCGTTTTCCAGACCGTGACCGTAGGCATTCGCCTTGACGACCGCCCAGAGCGTGCGCCCGGCGGCGCTCGCGCGCATGCGGGCAAGATTGTGTTTCAGCGCCTGAATATCAATTTCGGCATAGATTGGACGTGGCACTCATTTCTCCCGAAGTCATGCGAAGCGCCCGAGCGTCGGGGCGTCCGCGGAAGTTCGGCTTAATGTTACTCGTCTCGCCTGCCGCCTGCGAGATTCGAAATGTTCCGAAACCGTACGGCGGCTCCCTAACCGAAAGGTCGGAGCCTTTCTATAAGACTCAGCGTTTGTACGAAACTTCGAAGATGATCGCTTCCGTCTCGGGTTACACTTAAGGATTACGCAGACTCCCCTAAGAGGCATCCATGAACCGCGGTTTTTATACCATCATGTGCGCGCAGTTTCTCTCGTCGCTGGCCGACAATGCGCTGCTGATCGCTGCCATTGCGCTGCTGACGAGCATCAACGCTCCCGAATGGATGACGCCGCTCCTGAAGCTCTTCTTCGTGGTGAGCTACGTGTCGCTTGCCGCCTGGGTGGGCATCTTCGCCGACTCGATGCCCAAGGGCCGGGTAATGTTCCTCACGAACACGATCAAGGCCGTCGGCTGTCTCCTGATGCTTTTCGGCGGTCATCCACTCCTTGCCTACGCCATCGTCGGCATCGGCGCCGCCGCCTATTCTCCCGCCAAATACGGCATTCTCACCGAACTGCTCCCGGCAAGAAAACTGGTGATCGCCAACGGCTGGATCGAAGGCCTGACGGTGGGCTCGATCATTCTCGGCGTCGTGCTGGGCGGCGTGCTCATCAAGCCTGAAATCGCCGATCCGATTCTGTCGATCTTCCATCTGAGCGCCATCGGCCTCTCGAGCTTCGCCGAAGCCGCCATCTTCGCGATCACCTTCGTCTACGTCGCCGCGGCCGCCGTCAATCTCGCCATTCCCGATACGGGCGTGCGCTATCCGCCGCAGAAGTTCGATCCGGTCGACTCGATCAAGGGCTTCGCCGAAAGCTGCCGTCTGCTCTGGCACGACCGTCTCGGTCAGATTTCGCTCTCCGTCACGACGCTTTTCTGGGGTGCCGGCGCGGTACTTCAGTTCCTCGTTCTCAAGTGGTGCGATCATGCGCTCGGCATGGACCTCTCCCAGGGCGCCATCATGCAGGCCGTCGTCAGCCTCGGCATCGCCGTGGGCGCGGTGCTCGCCGCCGCCAAGGTACCGCTCAAGAAATCGCTCAACGTTCTGCCGATGGGCATCTGCATGGGCGTGCTCGTGATCGGCGCCTCCTACTTCACGCGCGACATGGCACCGGCGGGCGGTCTTTCGCTCTTCGGGGCCGAGCTCTCCTGGGCCGTGATCATCGCCGGCATCATCATGATCCTGGTCGGCATCTGCGCCGGCTTCTTCGTCGTTCCGATGAACGCCCTGCTGCAGCACCGCGGCCACGTGCTGATGAGCGCCGGCCGCTCGATCGCCGTACAGAACTTCAACGAAAACTCCTCGATTCTCGTGATGCTCGGCGTCTACTCGCTCCTCATCAAGGCAGACCTTTCCGTCCCCGCCACCATGATGATCTTCGGTGTCTTCGTCTCCATTTCCATGCTGCTCGTGATCCTCAAGCACCGCCGCAACCAGGCGGAATACGACAGCACGCATCTCATCGGCGAAGAAAAGCGCCACTGATCCGGCCGCTTTTCCGAACATGTCCCGCCGGCCTGCCGCTGCTTCGCGGCAGGCCGTTTTTTCTCGGCGCACGGCTGCGCGGCGGCTCCGCTCGTGCCCGTCGTTTTTCCGCAAATTTGCGGCGCATGCGGCGGACGTCCCTCCCGTTAAACTGCCTTTTATATTTGAAGACGTCCGCGCCGGCATCGCGAAGCCGGCCCGACCGGACGCCGATGCATTCAACCAACACGGAGACGCTGATGCGATTTCTGCACACCTCGGACTGGCATCTCGGGAGAACGCTCTGCAACTGCCGCAGAGACGATGCCTTCCGCGCTTTTCTCCGCTGGCTCGGCGAACTGATCGCCGAGAAACGCGCCGACACCCTGATCGTGGCGGGCGACGTCTTCGACACGACGACGCCCCCGCATTATGCGCAGACCCTCTACTACGACTTTCTCACGGATCTCGTCAAGGGCGGCATCTGCCGCAGCGTCGTCATTGTCGGCGGCAATCATGATTCGCCCTCCTTTCTGAATGCGGCGGGCGATCTGCTTCAATGCATGAACATCACCGTGATCGGCGAAGCGCTGCCGTCGCCCGAGGACGAAATCGTCACGCTTCGGGATGCCGGCGGACGAGTCACCGGACTCGTCTGCGCCGTGCCCTTCCTGCGCGAACGCGACATCACCCGCGGCGTGGATGCCGACACGCTCTCCGCCCGGGAAGCCCGCATCACCGAAGGGACGGCCGAACACTACCGCCGTGTGATAGAAAAAGCCGCAGCCCTGCGCGCCGGTCTGCCCGACCCCGAGGTGCCGATCATCGCCACCGGACATCTCTTCGTCATCCGCGCAGAAGCGAGCGAAAGCACGCGCGACCTCTACGTCGGCGGACTCGGACAGGTCCCGTCGGCCATTTTCGGCGACACGCCCGACTATGTTGCGCTCGGACACCTTCATGTGCCGCAGATGATCGGGGGCAATCCGACGCGCTGCTACAGCGGCGCACCGATGCCCTTTGACTTTTCGGAGGCCGAGAGCGATCGCTTTGTCAACCTCGTCGAGACGGCCGGCCGCCAATGCACGGTCACGAAGATTCCGGTACCCCGCTTCGATACGCTGAAGAGGATTTCCGGCTCGGCTGCCGAACTCGCCGACGCTATCCGAACGCTCGCCGCAGCGGGCGAACCGGTGCTCGTCGAAGCCTGCCATACCGCCGACGAACCGACTGCCGGACTGAGCCGCGAGCTCAGCGACCTCGCCGCCGGCACCGGCGTATCGCTTTTGAAAATCACGGAAGCTGCCCGACCTGCCGCCATGCTGAGCGGCGAAGACATGCTGCTCAAGCTCAGCGAAGTGACGCCCGAAGGCATGTTTGACAAGCTGCTGGCCATCCGGGACATTCCGGAAGAAGAGCGGCCGGCACTGAAGAACGCCTACGCCGAGATTCTTTATGACCTGGTCAACCGGGATGAGAACGCCGAAGGAGACGCCCGATGAAAATTCTGAAGATTCGCCTTCGCAACATCAATTCGCTCAAGGGCGAGTGGATGATCGACCTCACCGACCGCCGTTATGACGAGAGCGGCATCTTCGCCATCACGGGTCCGACGGGCTCGGGCAAGACCTCGATTCTCGACGCCCTGACACTGGCGCTCTACGGCCGCACGCCCCGCATTCCCTCGATCGGTAAAACCAACGAGGTCATGACACGGGGAGCCGGAGACTGCCTTGCCGAAGTGACCTTCCGCGCCTCGGGCCGGCTCTACAAAGCCTTCTGGGCCCAGCGCCGGGCGCGCGGCAAAGCCGACGGCACGCTTCAGAATGCCGAAAAGCGGCTTGAACGCCTTGATGATGACGGCCAATGGCGCGAGATCGCCAAGATGAGCCAGACCGCCGGGAGAGTGGAAGAGCTCACCGGCATGGATTTCGACCGCTTCACGCGCTCCGTCCTCCTCGCTCAGGGCGGCTTCACCGCCTTTCTGAAGGCCAAGCCCGACGACCGGGCGGTCACGCTGGAAAAACTGACCGGCACCGAGATCTATTCGGAAATTTCCAAAGCCGTTCAGCGCCGCTCAGCCGCCGAGCAGCTGTCACTTCGCATGCTTGAGGACAAACGCGACGCCGCCCATATTCTGTCGGACGAAGCCCGACTCGATCTGGAAAAGCGTCTGGAGGAACACCGCACCGAAGCCGATCGGCTCGGCAGTACCGTCGCCGCACTCACCCGGGCCCGGGACTGGCTCAGCCGGCTTTCGCAAGCGCGGCTTGAAGAAAAGACGGCTGCCGATCAGGCCGATGCCGCGATCCTCACGCAGACTCAGGCTGCAGACAAACGCGAGCGTCTGAGCGCCGCCAAACGCGCGGCCAAGCTCGAAGCCGATCATCATCTTCTTCAGAATGCGAAGAATGAAGCCCGGCGACTTGCTGCGGATAAAGCCGGTCTGGAAAAGAAAACCCCGATTCTCGCCGCTCAGAAGGCCGAGGCGGAGAGACTGCGCAGTCAGGCTTCCCTGGCTGTGGACGCTGCCCTTAAGAATAGGACCGACGCCGCACCGCTGATCGTCGAAGTCCGGGAACTCGACGTCAAGCTTGTCGAAGCCGGCCGTGAACTCGCCGAAGCCGTGAAAGCCGAAGAGGAAGCCCGCAGAACCGACAGTCTGCGCCGCCTTTCGCTCAGCGAAGCTGCGGCCGAAGCGGCCGGCATCAGGGCCGCGCTCGGCAAAGTGACCGCAGTCCTGAGGGATATCACCGCCGATGCGCCGCTTCTCGAGGCACGGGAAGCCGTCGCATCGTCCGCGGAGAGCACTCTCAAAGCATTCGCAGAGGCAGAACGCCGCCGGAAGGCTGCGGCGGCAGCCAAAACCCATTTCGATCAGGCCGCCGACAAGGCCCGTCTGAGTGAAGACATGCTGGCGGCCAAAACCGCAGCCGCCGAGGCGGCGGCCAAGGCGCTCGCCGACGCGGAAGCCGAACGGGACCGCGTGCTTGAGGGAGAGGATGCGTCTTCCCTTGCCCGCAGGGCCGGTCAGTCGGCTGAACGCATCGTGCAAATCGAGACGCTCATCCGCGCTGAAGCTGACCTTGCCGCCGGCGAAAAGCATGCCGCCGAAGCGGCACTTCAGCTGGAAAAAAACAAAACCGCCCTTGAAGCGCTGTCTCAGGAATCCGACGCAAAAATTGAAACACTGAAGGCCAAACGGGAAACCTGTGAAGCAGTCCGGGCTGAAATTGCCGCCCTTGAAACTCTTGCGCTCTTCAAGTCTGAGCGCGCCGCCCTGGAAGACGGCAAGCCGTGTCCGCTCTGCGGCGCCCTGCACCATCCGTATGCCGAATCCCTGCCGGGAAACAAAGATGAAGCGAGCATGCGTCTGAAGGCAGCTGAGAAAGCCGTTGCCGGACTGGAAGCCGACGTCAGCCGTCTGGCGCGCGACATTTCGTCAGCTAAAGGCCATTCAGATGCGCTGGAAGCGGATATCGCGGGTACTCGGTCGGTCATCGCCGAACTGAAAGCCCGGGCCGGCAGCCTGAGACAGGCACTCGACATCGAGTCCGGCAAAGCCTCCGAAGCCCTTGAGGCCGAAAAAACAGCTCGGAAGTCGCTCGCCGACAGAATAAATCGCTATGCCGAGGCGGACAAGCGCATCACCCGCTGCCGCCGGTCATTTGAAGTCTGCGAAGCGGACGTAGCCTCCGCCAAAACGGCCGCCGAAACGGCCGGTCTGACTCGGGAACGCACGGCCGAAGCGCTGAAGACGGCCGGCGAAGAATTCGCCGCGGCCGAGCAGGCCGCCTCCGAAGCGCTTGCCGCCTTCAACGAGACCGTCTCGCCCTTCGCTGCTTCGAAGGCATCCGGCAAGACCGATGTCGCACGAACGGCCGCCGCGCTCGCCGAACGCGCCCGGGTTTATGAAGAGACGCTTGCCGAGAAGGAACGTCTTGCCAAGGCCGGGGAGCTCGCCGGAAAAGACGAGGAGAACTGCCGCACGCTGCTGAGTGCGGCTCAAAAGGTCTCCGAAGAAGCCGGCCGCCGCCGCACCGGCAAAGCCGCCGTGCGCGATGCGCTCGCCGAGAAACGGCGGACCCTATACGACGACAAGGATCCCTATGCCGAAGAAAGGCGTCTCGTTCAGGCTGAACAATCGGCACGCAAATCTCTGGACAACGCGGATAAGACCCTCGCCGAGGCGGACAAGGCCTGTCTCCTCAATGCGGAGAAGCTCAAACTTCTTGCCGAGCGCCTGTCGGCGAACGCCGAGGAATGCCGCACCCGGGAAAGCGGCTGGATGCTCTCTCTTACCCGCGAAGGCTTTGCGGATGAGACCGCGTGGACGGCTGCCTATCTGAAGGGCTCTCAGATCGAAGCTCTGGAAAAAGATCTCGCCGACATCGACAAAGCCGTTCATAGCGCTCTCGAACGCCGCAAAGTGAAGGCGGAACAGCGAACGGCCGTCGAAGCCGAACACCTGACCGACGACACGCCCGAGAAGGTTGCGGAAGATCTTCGTCTCGCCCGCGAACAGCTCGAGACCGTCAACCGGGCCATCGGTGCGGATACGGAAAAACGCGACAGCGACGACCGTCAGCGCAGTCAGAAGACGAAGATTCTGTCGGACATCGAAAAGCAGAAGGCCGTCACCCTCGTCTGGAGCCGTCTCAGCAGTTTAATCGGACACAACGACGGCAAGACCTACCGGATGTTCGTGCAGGGTCTGACGTTTGAATCTCTCGTCGTGAGCGCCAACCGGGCGCTCGCGAAGATGACGCCCCGCTATACGCTCAAGCGCGACGAGAGCGAACCGCTCAAGCTCAACGTCATCGACAGCTATCAGGCCAATACGGAGCGCGCTTCGGACAATCTGTCGGGCGGCGAATCCTTCATCGTCAGTCTGGCGCTGGCTCTCGGTCTTTCGGAAATGGCCGGCAGCCGCTCGCGCGTCGACTCGCTCTTTCTCGACGAAGGCTTCGGCACGCTCGACCCCGAAGCGCTGGAATCGGCACTCGGCGTTCTCGGCAGCCTCAACAGCGAAGGCAAGCTCATCGGCATCATTTCGCACGTGGGCGAAATCAGAGACCGCATTCCGGTGCTCATCGAGGTCCGGCCTTCGGGCGGCATCAGCACCGTTTCCGGTCCCGGCGTCTCCGGTTCCTGATCTGAAGATCTTCTGAAAACGAACGCCTTCCAAACGAAAGCAGGGAGGGAACCGTTTCGGGTTTCCGCCCTGCTTATCGTTTCAGGGTGCCGGATACCGCCGGATCACGGCCGGCATCCGCTGATGCAGTCGACGAGAAATCAGAATTCGCCGGCCTTGTTGAGCACCGCCACCATGTCTTCGAGGTACATGCGGGCGCGATCGAGCGGCGACATCGTGAGAGCGAGGTCGGCGTTGCAGGCTTCGATCGAGATCGGCAGATTGGGCAGATGCTTCAGGAGCTGCGGCAGGTCGGCGGCACCGGTGCCCGGGGAGAGGCGATAGTTGCGGGCCTGATAGAGGATGCCGTCCATCGTCTTCGGCTTGTCGGCCGTGATGTCGCAGATCTGGCAGTAGTGTAGCGAGCCCTTGGGAAGATTGTCGATGTCTTCGTACTTGTTGTCGGCACGGTAGAAGTGGATCGGGTCGACGAGGATGCCGGCATTCGGACGGTTGACGCGCTTCATGACTTCGCCGCCCTGCTCCACGGTGCTGATGTCGCACCAGGGCATCGGTTCGATGCTGAGGTTGAGGCCGAACGGATGAGCGATTTCGCAGAGTTCAGCGTAGTTGTCGCACAGACGGTTGAAGTCGGGGTCGTTGCCGGCGCAGAGCACTTCGGTGGCGCCAAGACGGGCGCCCGTTTCGAAGAAGGCCTTCCAGTTGACGGCGCGGGTGTCGGGCTTGATGCGGAGAATTTCGATGTCGAGCACCTTGACGCCCGTGGCCTTCAGGTTGGCTTCGACCTGACGGAGCATCGGCGTGTCGCCGATCATCGAATACTGCGTTTCAGTCGGGGTCGCCGGATAGAGACGGATGCCGACGTGGGAGTAGCCGGCCTTGGCGGCGCAGAGCACCTGGTTGGCGGGCGACACGTCAAGAACAGTCAGAGCGGCAAGGCTGATCGGGCGCGGCAGCTTGATCGGTTCAAAGCTGCGTTCCTTCATCGTCACGGGCGCGACCTTGGCGTGGGCCAAAGACGTCCAGCCGGCAGCGGCAAGACCTGCAGCGGCAGCACCCTGGAAAAAGCGGCGACGAGTCTGATTCATGTTGTTCTCCTTCTGATTCATGGGGAATGACCGCCTTCCTTTGCCTCTGAGAGTAAGGCGTATCGGAAAGCATCACTGAAGGAGATGATAGGGAACGCGTCCTTTTTCGAATACAGTCGGCGGACGGTCACCGCCGGCGGTGGGATTTCTCCCCTCTTGACAGACTCGAAAAAGACGGGAGGCCTGAAGGCCTCCCGGAAAGACTTCCGAAAAAAGGAGAAACCGGAAGCCGCCGCCGTCGCTCAGGAAGCGATCGGCAGAAATCAGAGCCCGATCAGACGTTCGGGATGCGAATAAACGTTGGCGCGGCCGCGGCGGCAGAACGCGGCGAGCGTCAGACCGCAGTCCTTCGCGAGTTCGACCGCAAGCGCCGTCGGCGCGGAGACGGCAAAAAGAATTTCCACGCCGCACATGGCAGCCTTCTGCACCATTTCGTAGGAGGCGCGGGAGCTGATGACGAGCGCGCCGTCGTTCCAGCCGCGCCGCGCACGCAGCCCCAGCAGCTTGTCGAGCGCCACATGGCGGCCGACGTCCTCGGCGCCGCCCGCGAAGCTGCCGTCGGGATGCACCCAGACGGCGGCGTGCGTACAGCCGGTCAGCCGTCCGAGCTGTTCGACCTCGTCGAGATAGGTCATGGCGGCCGGATAGTGCTGCATCGAAAAACGCTGCGTGTCGGGCACGCGGCGTTTCTGCCGGATCGCGCCTTCAAGGCTTTCGACGCCGCAGATGCCGCAGCCCGTGCGGCCCGTCATCGAGCGGCGGTGCGCCTTGAGCCGCCAGAAGCATTCTGAGGAAATGCGCATGCGCACCTCCATGCCGCGGCAGGCTTCGTGCACTTCCATTTCATAAATATGGGAAGCGTCGGGAACTATCCCTTCGGCAAGAGAAAAGCCGAGCGCAAATTCCTCGAGCATCGTCGGCGTCGTCATCATGACGGCGTGCGAGATGTCGTTGTAGACGAGCGCAACCGGCGTTTCCTCGGCCACCCAGTCGGTCTCGTCCGACGGTCCGTTCAGGCGAGTGACGCTGACCGCCCGCGCCCCGAGGGGGCTCACGGCGTCGGACTGACCCGCAGCAAGTCCGGCCGTGAGCTCAAAACCCGAGCCGGTATCGTAGATCGCGCCCGAAGCGCGCTTCAGTCCTTCTCCCATGACTGATCTCCTTGTCCGTGGGTGCGGCCCGCCCTGTTGTCCCGATCAGGCGTTTTCGCCGCTGACGGACGTATCGTAGAACATTTCAAGGCCGGTCATCACGATCTGCTCGACATCGGCGTTGAAGGAGAGAGGATCACCGGCAAAAACCGTCGGGAACGCTTCGCCGCAGGCCTTGCAGACGTGGAGGCGGTGCGCGTCGTCGGCTTCGTCGTGCACGTAGGAAAGGTCGGAGACGGCCTGATCGCCGCAGTGAGCGCAGCGGATGCGCTCAAAGAGCCAGTGTCCGCCGCAGCAGGTGCACCAGAGCTTCTTCACGTTGCCGTTGACCGGCGTTTCGACGACGGCGGCGACGGCAGCTTCCGAACCGCAGACCGGGCAGCGGAGCGGACGGTTGTGGTGCGACGTGTCGCTCTTTGTTTTCGCAATGAGTTCGCTCGCGGCATCGGCAGCGCCGTCAAGAAAGACGCGCAACGCCAGACCGAGCGTCGGAAGAATGTAGATGTCGAGCAGGTCGCTTTCGCCGGCGAGCGCTTCGACCTTTTCGAGATAGGCGAGAGGCGACCGGGCGGCATCGGCCAGAAGCTCGGCCGAAGCGAACGGCGTCCAGTCGATGCTCTGACAGGCGGCAAGAAAATCGCCTTCCGCGCCGAGGGAAGAAAGAAGCTCGGCGGCGATCGCCTTCACGGCATCGAGATAGGCGGCAGGATCGATCGTCACTGCGCCCGTCGAGAGCAGCGTCAGACGGCCTTCGCGGGCGGCTTCGATGTCTTCGTCCGTCCAGGCGGGTTCCGCCGCAGGCAGCGCGGCCTTCAGATCGGCCGCCTTGAGAAGGGCCGGGCCGAAACAGGCCAGACGGGCCTTCACGGCCTCGTCCTTGTGATCGGCATAACGGGCGAGCGAGCGCTCGAGAGACTTGCGGTTAAGCATGCTGATGGCTCCTTTTTGCAGGGGATCGGCAGGCGGAGAGCGTCATGCGCCCTCTTCTGCGCTGAGCGTCCGATCCCGGTTGTCGTCCGGAGAGAAGCCTCGGAAACGTCCGAAGCCGCTCTCCGGACGGACCTTCCCGACCGGCCGGTGCGGAAGGTCCGTCCTGCACGGCGCCGGAGCGCCGTGCGTTCTGCAGGCTTTACTTCTTGTCGTTTTCGACCGTCACGTTCTTGCCCAAAGCGATTTCCTGGTTGGCCCAGTAACCCCAGTGGTAGACCGCGTCGGATTCGCTCACCTTGCCGTCGCCGAACATGATGCGCGGCGTGCCGCGGTACGGCTGGAAGATGCCGCCGCCCAGGTAGATGTGGGCGATGCCGACGAAGACAGTGAGGAAGAAGAGGACGTCGTGCACCAGATGAGCGGCGAGGAGCGTTTCATTGCTGAACTCGACCTTCATGCCGCCGCCGGGCAGGAGACCCGTGTTGAGCCAGAGGATCAGACCCGAAATCGCAAGACCGATACCGAAGAAGAGCAGCGCGCCGTCGGCGAGACGCTGCGCGGACTTCACATGGTGCTGCGGGGGCATATGAACCTTGGAAGGCGCAAAGAGATAGAACGGGAACTTCATGGCCCAGGCGAAGTCGTCCTTGTCCCACTTGCCGAAGATGTCTTCCTTGAAGAGGTGCACGAAGCCCTTCGGGGAGACGAGCACCGCAATCAAAGGAACGACGATGAACGGAATCGCGAGGATGCGGTGGAGCATGCGCATGGCGTAGGTGAAGTCACCGCCCATGGTGCCGCCGCCGAGGCTCGGAACGAAGACGAACACGCCGGTCACGGCAAGCAGGATGCAACTGATGGCGCCGACACCGTGCGTGACGCGGGTGAGCAGGGAGTGACGCTGAATGTATCTGGTCATTCTGTGTCTCCTATAAGCATTACTGACGGGCCGCTTCTTTTTCAAGAAGCTCCTTGACTTCACGGTCGGCCTTGGCGCGCTGTTCGGGCGTCCAGTGCTTCTTCGCTTCTTCGACCGTCACTTCGTCGCGGCGGTAGCCGCGGGCGGCGATGAGCGAAGCGGCGAGACCGGCGACGACGGCGGCGGTGCCGACGCCCGTGACGGTCTTCATGGTCTTCATCAGACCGATCATGCCGTTGGCCTTCGGATTCGTCGGCAGACCGTAGGCTTCATGACCGAACTGGCAGACCTGCAGCACGTGCAGACCGCCCATTTCGTTCACGCCGTAGAGTTCTGCCTTCGCAAAGCCCTTCTTCTTCAAGAATTCGACGCGCTTCTGACCGTAGGCGATCATTTCCTCGCGGGTGCCGAAGCGAAGCGCTTCAGGCTGGCAGGTCTTGACGCAGGCCGGGATGCCGCCCTCTTCGAGACGGTCGATGCAGAGCGTGCACTTGTCGATGCGGCCGTCGGTGTCGCGGAAGCGCGGCACGTCGAACGGACAGGCGGACTGGCAGTACGTGCAGCCGTTGCACTTCGTCGTGTCGTAGGCGACGACGCCGTTTTCCTTGTGATAAAGCGCGCCGGACGAGCAGATTTCGACGCAGGCGGCGTCCGTGCAGTGGTAGCACGAACGGCGGCCGATGGCGAAATTGATCGGCTGGTACTTGTTGCCCGATTCCTTTTCGTCGAACGTCATCACGAGACGCGTATCGCCGTTGAGGTCGGCCGGGCTCTGATAGGAACCCGTGAACTTGTTTTCATTGAGTCCGAGTGCGGACGGAAGCATGTTCCACTGCTTGCAAGCCACCTGGCAGCCCTTGCAGCCGGTGCAGTGCGAAGCGTCAAACAGCATCGCAACGTCTTTGCTATTTGCCATTATTCATCTCCTATTCGCGCTGATCAGGCAGCCTTCTCGAGGTTGACAAGGAACGCCTTGTATTCCGGGATGTACGAGTTCGGGTCGCCGACGTTGGGCGGCAGGTCGTTCACGTTATCGCCGGTGGCGAGCTTCGTTGCCCACGAGAAGTGGTGCGGCATGCCGACGACGTGCATGAGCTTGCCGTCGATCGTCATGGGCTTCATGCGCTTCGTGACCATGGCGGCGACCTTGACGGAGCCGCGGTTGTTCCAGACGCGCACCATGTCGCCGGACTTGATGCCCTTTTCCTTCGCCAGCTCTTCGGAGAGCTCGATGAAGTTGCACGGGATCAGTTCGTTGAGCCACGGAATGTTGCGGGTCTGCGTGCCGGACTGCCAGTGTTCGACCACGGAGTAGGTCGTCACGATGTACGGATAGTCCTTCGTCGAGCCGCGCTTCACGGACGGGTCGTTCGTAAAGCGTGCGCACGGGTTGCCGCCGGCGCCGTTGAGCAGGTTCTTCACCGGAGCTTCATGCGGTTCGAAGTGTTCGGGCAGCGGACCGTCGGCCATCGGATAGGCGAAGAGTCGGGCGTTCTGTTCCCAGGTCATGAAGAAGGCGTTGTCGTCCGGCGCCTTGGCGGTGACGAAGTCGCCGACGTCGTTCTGAACCCACTTCTTGCCGTCCCAGGCCACGAGCACGCGCTTCGGATCCCAGGGCTTGCCCTGCGGGTCGGCGGACGCGCGGTTGTAGAGAATGCGGCGGTTGGCAGGCCATGCGAAGGACCAGCCCGGGAAGAGACCGAGACCGGTCGGGTCTTCCTTGTTGCGGTTGGTCATCGGCTGCTTCATCGGATCGAGCTTCGCGGCTTCATTGTTGTAGTAGCCGGAGAAGATCCAGATGCCGCAGGCGGTGGAGCCGTCGGCCTGAAGCTGGCCGTAGCCCTTGAGGAGCTTGCCGGACTTCACGTCGTAGCCGTTGAGGGCCCAGCAGAGCGCGCGGATGTCCGGACGGCCGTCGATCGTGTAGTCGAAGTTCGTCTTGAGAATCTGGTCCGGGCAGGCGCCGCCTTCCTTGCGGTACAGATCGGCGATGCGCTTCTGAAGGAGCATCAGGATTTCGAAGTCGGACTTGCATTCTCCCGGCGGTTCGATGGCCTTTTCGCGCCACTGGATCCAGCGGCCGGAGTTGTTGATCGAGCCCGTCTTTTCATAGATGAGCGCGGCAGGCAGGAAGTAGACCTCGGTCTTGATGTCCTCGGGCTTCATGTCGGGCGCTTCCCAGAAGAGCGACGTTTCGGTCTGGAACCAGTCGGCGACAACGAGCCAGTCGAGCTTGGCCATGGCGTTGCGGGCGTGCTTGGCGTTCGGCGTCGAATGAGCCGGGTTCATGCCCCAGCAGAAGTAGCCCTTGATCTTGTTGTCGCGCATGTCGTTGAACGACATGATCGTCGAATAGTCGCCGTAGTCGAGCTTCGGGCTGATCTTCGGCAGCAGGTCGTAGCAGTAGTCGTTGTCGACCGTGGCGTTCTTGCCGAACCATTCGCGAAGCGCGGAAACCCAGAACTTCGGCTTGTTGGCGTAGTAGCCGGCCGCATAGGTTTCGGTGCTGAGGTACTTGGCGAGCGTCGGGTGCTTCTTGCCGGTCGGCCAGCTGAGGTAGCCCGGCGCCTGGTGAGAGCTCGCGCCGACGTCGGTCGAGCCCTGAACGTTCGGTTCGCCGCGAAGAGCGTTGATGCCGCCGCCGGCGATGCCGACGTTGCCGAGCAGAAGCTGGATCACGCACATGGCGCGGCAGTTCTGCGAGCCGTAGGTGTGCTGCGTCTGACCGAGGGCGTAGAGGATCGAACCCGCCTTGTTGGGCTTGCCAGTCGAGGCATAGACCTCCCAGACCTTCTTCATGACGTCGGGATCCATGCCGGTGACGCGGGTCACCATTTCAGGCGTGTAGCGCGCATAGTGGCGCTTCATGACGTTGATGACGCAGTTCGGATCCTTGAGCGTCATGTCGCGCTTCAGAATCTTGAGGTCGGGCGTCTTGAACTTCGGCGTGCCGGGCTTGTTGACCCAGGCGAAACCGGAACCTTCGGACGTATCCCAGACGGCCTTGCGTTCGACGTCGTAGCCCCACGTTTCATTGTCGTAGCGCTTCGTTTCGGGATTCCAGCCGGAGAAGAGACCGGTCGCCGGATCGAACTTGTAGTCGGGACGGAGGATGCAGGCGGCGTTCGTGTAGTGAAGGATGTATTCCTTCTGATAGAGCTCGTTCTGCAGGATGTAGTTGATGAGACCGCCGTAGAAGGCGATGTCGGAACCCGGACGGATGCGCGCATAGATGTCGGCGCGGGCGGCCGTGCGGGAATAGCGCGGGTCGACCACGATCCACGTGGCGCCCTTGTCCTGGGCGCGTTCCACCCAGCGGGAGGAGAGCGGATGGTTTTCGACGTTGTTCGAGCCGATCGACATGATGACGTCGCTGTTGGCGAAGTCGCACCAGTGGCTCGTCATGGAGCCGCGGCCGAAGCTGGGCGCAAGACCGGCCACCGTGGAGGAGTGGCAGACGCGAGTCTGGTTGTCGATGCCGACGACGCCGAGATGACGCGTGAACTTCTGAACGAGCCAGCCTTCTTCGTTGTTGAGCTGGGCGGCGCCGAGGCTTGCAATGCCGTCGCAGCGGTTGACGACCACATTGCCTTCCTTTTCAACGAAGGTAGCATCGCGGGTCTTCTTCACGTGACGGGCGATTTCTTCGGCAGCCTTGTCCCAGGAAAGGCGTTCCCACTTCTTGGAGCCGGGACGGCGGACCATCGGATAGAGCACGCGGTCCGGATGGAGCTGCGCGCGGCGGTCCTTGGTGACGATATTGCGAAGGCCCCACATGGCGGCGCCCTTCGGGCACAGACCGCCGAGATTGACCGGATGGTCGGGGTCGCCTTCAAGATTGATGAGCTCGCCGTTGCGCGACGAGCAGATGGTGCCGCAGCCGCCGGAGCAGTAGCAGCAGATGTTCGTGACTTCCTTCACATTGCTCAGCTTGTAGGGCGCCTTGGCGGGCGCGCCGGCAGCTGCCGCACCGGCGATGCCGGAACTCATGCCGCCGCCGATGATGAGACCGCGCTTAAGGAAACTTCTGCGGGAAACTTCCATGGGGATCCTCCTGAGAGAACAAAAGAGGCGCCGTCCGCCGACGGACGCGCCGCCGGGATCGGGGCGGCGCCGGGCAGAAAGCGCTTATTTTCAAACGGACTTTGCCGTTCACATGCTGAGTCTGACGGCTTTGAGACGTTCTGCAAAGCCGTCAAAAGTGGGGTAAGGACGATCTCGAGAACTAGTGCTTTCTGTAAGATAAGTACCCCTTTGGAGGTAAACAATCTGACATACCGGAGATACGTTCCGCATGACTCTGCCGTCCTTTCAATATGCCATTTCGGAATAGCGAAAAGCATCGCCGGCACCGACCGGCATCCCGTGTTTGCGGTACTCCGTATTCACCCCAGTGCTTTGGTCCGTCCTCGGATCACTGAGGACCCGCTGACGGAGGATTTCAGTGCAAACGCCATGGCGCCGAGACGGTACGCCGACGAGAGGCGTTTTTTGGTATGCTTTGCCCTACGGGTTAACCCGACGTAAACTCTGAACGCTTTTCCGTCAGTCATTTTTCTGCAATCCGCCTTTTCCGCTTTCCGTTTCATGCTTCGTTTTGATCATTCCGTTCCGACGAAGAACCGTTTGACCTCCCTGCTGCGCCGCGTGCTAGTCGGCGCCGCCGCGGCATGCGGTCTGGCGGCTGCGGCCGGCGCCACGCCGAGCAACTTCAGCTGCGACGTCGTGGTGGTCGGCGCGGGCGGCGCCGGTCTGAGTGCGGCGCTCTCGGCCGCCGAAGCGGGCGCGCACGTGCTGGTGATTGAGAAGATGCCGATGCTGGGCGGCAATACCCTCCTCTCGGCCAGCCACATGCTGTCTCCGCCGAAAAACCGCCGTCAGGCCGAGGAAAAGCTCGAATTGCTGGTTCAGGCCAAGGGCGGCGGAACGTCAGATCCCGCGCTCGCCCGAATGATCATCCGGCACTCCGCCGAAACGCTCGACTGGCTGAACGGCATGGGCGCGGACTTCATCCGCTTCACGCCGACCGTGGTCGGCCAGCCGCTTCCTGATCAGGGCATCCGTCCCAAAGGCGGGCGCGTGATCGGCGAGGAAATCGTCAAGACGCTTCTTCACGGCGCGGAAACCCTCCGGGTTCCGATCCAGACGCTCTCTTCGGTCACGGGCATCACGCAGGACGCCGCCGGGCGCATCAGCGGCGTGGAAGTGCTCAATTCCCAGGGCCGGGTCTGGCAGGTGAAGGCCAAGGCGGTTCTTCTCGCCACCGGCGGTTTCGCCGCGAACGAGGACATGGTGATGTGTCATGCCTCGCTGCCGGAGACCATGCAGAGCACGAATTCCCCCGGCTGCACGGGCGACGGCATCGTCATGGCGCAGTCGCTCGGCGCGCAGACGATCGACATGGACGCCGTGACCGTGCACCCGACGACGCTTCCCTTCTCGGGGCTGGTCATTCCGCTTCAGACCCGCGAGCTCGGTGCGATTCTCGTCAACGAGCGCGGCGAACGCTTTGCGGACGAACTCTCGTCCGGCCTTCGGAGCGCCATTGAAAAGCAGCCCGGCGGACGCGCCTGGATGATCTTCGACCAGAAGATCCTCGCCAGCATGCCCGTCCTCTCCAAGTACGCCCGCAACGGGTACTTCCTCAAGGGCTCGACTGAGGAAGAGCTTGCGCGCCGCATCCGGGTGTCGCCGCAGAAGCTTTTCCAACAGATTTCGATCTACCGCTCCTACGTGCGGAAGCGCCATGACGAGGACTACGGCCGCAAGACGCTGCCGAGTCTGCTCTTTTCCTATCCGCTCTACGCCGTCAGCGTGAGTCCCGGCATCCACAACACCCCGGGCGGTCTTCGCGTGGATGAGCAGGGCCGCGTCCTTTCCGCCGGCGGTCCGATCCCCGGACTTTATGCCGCCGGCGAAGTGACGGGCGGCATCTTCGGCCGCAGCCGTCCTGAAGGCATGGGGCTCACCGGCGCTCTGGTGCACGGCCGTCTCACGGGCCGGGCCGCTGCCGAATGGGCGCTCGGAAGAACGCGCTGAACTTCCCGCTCTCCGTCCTCTCCGCGCCCGTCATGCTCCGGGTACTGCATAATTTGTCTTCACCCTCACAGGAAGACATATGGGCGAGCTGCGCATTTTTCATACAGCCGACTGGCATCTCGGCAAGACGATCGACGGATCCGGCCGCACGCCGGACCACGAACGCTTCTTTGAAGACTTCTTCGCGCTGGCGCAGAGCCGCCGGCCGGACGTGCTTCTGATGGCGGGCGACATCTTTCACCGGCCCGAACCGGATGAGGCGGCAGAAGCCCTCTGGCGGGCGTTTCTGGAAAGGCTCGTCGCCTCTTCGATCCGGCACACCGTGATCGCGCCGGGAAACCACGATTCGTACGAGGCGCTGGCCCGTCCCGCCGACCTGCTCGCCGCTGCGCGTGCGACGGTATCGGACATCACGCCGGAAAGCGAAGCCGTCGTTCTGAGGGAAGCAGACGGCAGCCCGTTTCTCGGCGTCGCCGCCGTTCCCTTCCTTGCCGAAAGCGACGTCGGCACGCCCGACGGGCGGCTCAGCGTCGAAGAGCGCTGCGCCCGCTTTGAAGCAGGCGTGCGGGCCCGCTACGCCGAGGTCCGGCGGCGGATTCTGGAAGCTTGCAGGGGACACCGTCCGCCGACCGTCGCGATGGGACACCTTTTCGTGCCGGGCTGTCAGTTCCGTCCGCGCGGCCGGCCCGACGCCGACCGCAACCCGCTTCGCAACGTGCCGGCCGATGCCTTCGGAGATGCGTGGGACTACGTCGCGCTCGGCCATATTCATCACGGCCAGCCCGTGACGGCGTCCCTTCCGATGAGATACAGCGGTGCGCCGCTCATGCTCTCCTTCAACCACCAGCACTACCGCCACCGCATCATCGAACTCGTCTTCGACGGCGCCGGCGGCCTGTCCGTCGAAGAACTGCCCGTCCCTCAGCGCCGCATGTTCCTGACGCTGGAAGGCACACTCCCGGACGTGCGGACGATGATGGCCGAGGTCGGCCGCCGGCATGACGCGCCATATGTGCGCGTGCGTCTTGCCGAACCGCTGACCGAAGCGGTCTCGGAGCAGCTGGAGGCCGCCGCCCGAGAAGCGGGCGTCGTTCTCTGCGTGACGGAACCCGCCGCAGTCTGAACGGTCCGGATAAAACATCGGGCGCCGATTTCCGCAGAAACGGCGCCCGATCGATTTTTGTCGGCGTCAGTGAGGAGACCGTTCAGCGGCGGCCGGAAAAATCGACGTCCTTCACCAGATCGCTCACGCCGAGGAAGTCGGCGAGTTCCTTCACGTCGCGGCAGATGACGGTCGGCGAAGCCGCCTTCAGATCCTCCGGACTCGAAGCGCCGCCGCACATCGCGACCGAATCGCAGCCGTAGCGGCGGGCCATCAGCACGTCGTGCGTCGTATCGCCGATCATGACGGTGCGAGAAGCATCAATGCCCGTTTCGATGCCGCACATCTCCAGCATTTCGGCATTGGGCTTGGGCAGACATTCGCTGGCCGTCTGCGTCGTATCGAAGAAGGGTTCAAGTCCCGTTGCGGCGAACACGCGACGCAGCCCTTCGCGGCTCTTGCCGGTCGCCACGGCCGTGCGGCACCCCCGGGTCTTGAGACCCGTAATGAGTTCGCGCATGCCGGGAAACAGAATCACCTCGGCCTCGTGCGGGATGTACCAGGCGCGGTAGATTTCATTGAAGCGGAGATGTTCGGATTCGGGACAGTCGGGAACCACCTTGAGAAGCGCGCTGCGCCAGTCGAGCCCGATGACGCCGAGCGCCTCCTCGTAGGTCGGCACCGCATAGCCCATCTCGCGGGCGGCATGCTGGATGCCGAGCGCGATGAGGGCCGTCGTATCCATCACGGTGCCGTCCCAGTCGAAAACGAAAAGATCGTATTTGGGTGCAAAGCCGGTCATTTGTTCTTTCTTCCGCGTTTGTCGAGTGCGTCGAGAAGCGCCGTGCATTCGGGCGGCATCGGCGCGGTGATCCTGACGGGCTCGCCCGTCACGGGATGCATGAAGCTGAGCGTATGCGCATGCAGGAACATGCGTCTGAAGGGCACGCCGAGGAGACCGTGCGTCACTTCGCGGTTGAAGTCGAAGTCGCCGTACTTGTCGTCGCCCACGAGAGGGAAGCCCTGACTGAGCGCATGGACGCGGATCTGATGCGTGCGTCCGGTTTTAAGCTCCACGTCGAGAAGGCTCACGTCGCCGTAGCGCTTCAGGAGCGTGAAGACCGAATGCGCGCTCATGCCGTCGGCCGTGTTGACGCGCACGCGGCGCTCGCCCGACGGCAGCAGAAAGCGTTCGAGCGGCAGCTTCACATGCTGACGGTCGTTCACCCAGTCGCCCTTCACCAGCGTGCGGTAGTGCTTTTCGATGCCGCCGCCCTCCTTCATCATGTCGTGAAGACGCACGAGCGCCTTGCGGGTGCGGCAGACGATGATGGCGCCGGAGGTTTCGCGGTCGAGCCGGTGGGCGAGTTCAAGGAAGGGATCTTCCGGACGGGAGACGCGCAGACGCTCGATGAGACCGTGCGAAATGCCCGAGCCCCCGTGCGCGGCGAGCCCCGACGGCTTATTGACGACGAGCAGATGACGGTCTTCGTACAGCACGGGCACCGCGCCTTCGGCGAGCGGCGCCGCGGCGGGACGGCCGGCGGGCTTCTGCGAAACGCGCATCGGCGGCACGCGCAGAATGTCTCCTTCGGCAAGCTTGGTTTCAGCCTTGACGCGGCCCTTGTTCACGCGGATTTCTCCGCCCCGGATGATGCGGTAGATGTGGCTCTTCGGAACCCCTTTGGCCACGCGCGCAAGAAAATTGTCGATGCGCTGGCCGTCGGCATCCGGTCCGATGCGGATCCAGTGAACGGCATCGGCACCGAGTGCTGTTACTTTTGCTGACGGGATGGGTGCAATTTCCGCCTTGGTCTGCTCTGGCATCGTTTATACTTATCGGCTGTGATCGGTCTGTGCCCGCGGTTGTTCCTACGGCGCAGCGGTCTTTACTGAGACGTGACGAGGCCGCGCCCCGTCAGACTCGGCCCGGAAGGCATTCCGCGCCTGAGTGCGCATTCTCTCACGTTTTCACCGATTATTGTGCCGGCGGCGCACTGACGACGCGGTCGGACAGACCCTTTTTTCAACATGCGTTTCCGCGCCGTGCGGCCGGAGCGCCTCCCATGCGCCGGCTGCCGTCCCGAAGGACGTCGGCGGGGCGCCGCCCTTTGCCGGAAGCTTCCGGTCCGACAGCCTGCTCGCGGCGGCTTAACGAAAGCCCGTCAGCTTGAGCGCTCAGGCGCCTGACATAGGCGCGTGCGTCGGCCCGGCTCTCTTTCCATCCGCTTCCACGGCACATGCGCTGCGGCCGCCTCCCTGTCTTCCGCCGGAGGCCCTGCCTTGGAGAGATGCTCCCAGTCCGCCAGGATGCAGGAAATGCGACCGGATCCGGCCGGCTGCCGGATCCGCTGCCGAAAGAAAAGAAGATTTCAGTCTGCCATTCCGGGCTGTCAGTCCCGGCCGGGCAGACCTGCCGCGAACGCCCGAGGCGCGTCCGAACGCCGCCTCATCCGGCTCAGCCGGGCAGCTCCCCCCGCGATATCCGCCCCGATCGGGCGCGATGATCCGGGCGGTGTCAGAGCGCCCGCAGCCGGCCGGTCACTCATGCGGCGGGTCTTAAATACGCACGGCCGGACTTATCAGCGCTATGGGGCGGACTTTTTGCGGACAGATTCGTCCGCGAAGAGACTCGGAGGCTGTGAGGGATTGAGCGCCGTCGGCCGGATGCCGTGCATCCGCCTCGCCCGCTGCTCTCCCCATGGACGCCCGTCGTGCGTCGACACAGCGCCGCTGAAGCACCGGCCCGCCAGGACGGTCCGGCCCGCAGCGCATCCCTGCGTCTGCGGAGCCCTTTTGTGCGCGGCACGGAGGAACTGTCACTCCGTGAGCGCCGACCGTTGCCCGGCATGAACCGTCGGACTCGGCTGCTTCTTTTGTTTCGGCACGCCGGCCCGCCCGCGTCAGTGGCGGATGGAGTGCCAAATGAAGCGCATGCTTTTCAATGCCACGCACGCGGAAGAAACGCGCGTAGGCATCGTCGACGGGCAGAAACTCATCGACATCGACATCGAAACCGTCGGCCGCGAAGCCCGCAAGTCGAACATCTACAAGGGCATCGTCACCCGCATCGAGCCCAGTCTCGAAGCGTGCTTCGTCAATTACGGCGAAGAACGCCACGGCTTCCTCCCCTTCAAGGAAATCTCCCGCGCCTACTTCAAGGAAGGCGTCGACGTCCGTACGGCAAGCATCCGCGAAGCCATCACGGAAGGTCAGGAGCTCATCGTTCAGGTTGAAAAGGAAGAACGCGGCAACAAGGGCGCCGCTCTCACCACGTTCATCAGCCTCGCGGGCCGCTACCTCGTCCTGATGCCCAACAATCCCCGCGGAGGCGGCGTGTCCCGCCGCATCGAAGGCGAAGAGCGTCAGGAACTCCGCGAAGCGATGGAAAAGCTCGATCTTCCCTCCGGCATGTCGACCATCGCCCGCACGGCCGGCATCGGCCGCACGACCGAAGAGCTCCAGTGGGACCTCAACTACCTGCTCAAGCTCTGGGAAGCCATTTCCGACGCAGCCGTCCCGCAGTACGAACTGATGCGCGAGGAAAACGGCCGCCGGGTCGCCGCCTCCGTCACGACGCCCGTCGTCGACGGCAAGCCGCTCAAGCGCCTCAATCCGCCGCCCTTCCTCATCGTCGAGGAATCGAACCTCGTCGTGCGCGCGATCCGCGACTACTTCCAGCCCGATATCGGCGAAATTCTCGTCGACACGGACGACATCTACGAGCAGGCTCGCCAGTTCATGGCGCACGTCATGCCCGACATGGTCGGCCGCGTGAAGCGCTACCGCGAAGACATTCCGCTCTTCACGCGCTTCCAGATCGAGCATCAGATCGAAACCGCCTATTCGCGCACGGTGCCCCTGCCCTCCGGCGGCGCCATCGTGATCGACCACACGGAAGCCCTCGTCGCCATCGACGTGAACTCCGCGCGCGCCACCCGCGGCGCCGACATTGAGGAAACCGCCTTCCGCACGAACTGCGAAGCCGCCGACGAAGTGGCCCGTCAGATGCGTCTGCGCGACCTCGGCGGCCTCATTGTGATCGACTTCATCGACATGGCCGACACGAAGAACCAGCGCGCCGTCGAGCAGCGTCTCAAGGACGCGCTGCGCTACGACCGCGCCCGCGTTCAGATGGCCAAGATCAGCCGCTTCGGCCTGATGGAACTCTCCCGCCAGCGTCTGCGTCCCGCGCTCTCCGAAGGCAACCACATCACCTGCCCGCGCTGCAACGGCGTCGGCGTGATCCGCGACACGGAAAGCTGCGCGCTCCAGGTTCTGCGCATCCTTCAGGAAGAAGCCATGAAGGAAGGCACGGGCGCCGTCTACGCGCAGGTGCCCGTAGACGTGGCGACGTTCCTGCTCAACGAAAAGCGCAACGACATCACCAAGCTCGAAGCACGCCACCGGGTGCCGATCGTGCTCATCCCGAACACGCATCTTGAGACGCCGCACTACCACATCGAGCGTCTGCGTCAGGACGACGAACGTCTTGAAGACACGACCCCGAGCTTCAACCGCGCCGAGGAAGTGGAAACGGTCGCCGACGATCCGTACGCGCTCAAGAGCCAGGAAGACAAGCCTCAGCGTCCGAAGCAGGTGCCCGTGATCAAGAACGTGCTCCCGCGCGATCCGGCGCCGGTTCACGTTCAGGCCGAGAAGAAGGAAGAGGCCGGCAAGCAGGTTCAGCTCCAGCCCGTCACGGAAAAGAAGGGGCTCTTCGCCCGCATCGCCGCCTTCCTCTTCGGCGACAGCAGCAAGAAGGAAGAAGAAAAGCCTGCGGACGACAAGAAGCCTGCCGAAGGCAAGTCGGACGAACGCGAAGACCGCAAGCGCCGCGGCAGCCGCCGCGACGGCCGCCGTGTCCGCCGCGCCGACCGTCCGGAGCGCGCCGAACGCCCGGAACGTGCCGAGAAGAGCGAACGCGCTGAAAAGACCGAACGCTCTGAAGAACGTCAGGAAGAAAAGAAGCGCCGCGAGCGTCCCGTCCGCCGTCAGGCTGAGGCGGAACTTCCCCGCGAAGACGCCCAGCAGACCGAGCCCGCCGAAAAGACGAGCCGCCGCCGCACGCGCCGCCGCCGTTCGGCCGAGGACGAAGCTCAGCAGCCCGTCCAGACCGCGGAAGTGACGCAGACCGCCGCCGAAGCCGCTGTCCCGGCGGAACCGGCGTCCGAAGTCCGCGCTGAAGAGGCCCGCGCGCCCGAAGCTCCCAAGGCCGCAGCGCCCGCCGAAGAAGAGGTTCGCACGGAAGATGCTGAAGGCGCCCGTCCGGAAGGCGAGGAAGCCGACGATCAGCAGGGCGAAACCCGCCGCCGCCGTCCCCGCCGCCGTCGCCGCGGCAGCCGCAGCGGCGCCGACGCCCAGGCTCAGAACGCCGAAGGCGCCGATAGCGCTGAAGCCGCCGAAGGCGAAGCCGCATCCGAACCAGCCGAAGCTCCTGCCGCTCCCGCTGCCGAGCAGCCTGAAGCCGCGCCTGCCGCCGCTGAAGCCGCTCCGGCAGCCGAACAGCCGGCTGAAGCGCCTGTCCGGTCCGAAGACGCCCCGGTTCAGGAACCTGCCGAAGTCCCGGCTGAAGTGAAGGAAGCGCCGAAGTCTGAAGCCCCGGCCGTGCCGGAAGCTGCGCCCGCCGCCGAATCCGGTCTGGTTCAGATCGAAACGACCAAGCCCGCCGCACCTTCCGACTACGTCGACGCCAAGCCGCTCGGCCGCAAGCCGCGCGTTGAAGCGAAGCCCGCCGAGGAAGCGCCGCTGGTTCAGATCGAAACCAAGGCGCCCCAGGCCGAGCCCGCTCAGCCTGCAGAAGCCAAGGCCGACGTCAGAACCGACGCCAAGGCCGAAGTGGATCTGAAGAGCGCCGCCCATATGGCCGACGTCGCTCAGCAGATCACGGAAAGCTTTGAAAAGGCCGACCGCCGTCCTCGCCGCAGCCGCCGCCGTCGTTCCGACGACACGGTGAAGACGCAGCTCAGGCCCATCGCCGAAGCCGTTGCCGAAATCGTGGCGGAATCGTCGCCGGTGGAAGCCGTGGTCGTCGCCCGCGACGTCCGGACCGAGCATCCGGCTCAGACTGCTCAGACGCATACCGCGCCGGAACCTGCCGAAACGGCAGCCGAAGCCGTCCCGGCTGAGGAAGCGCCAGCTGAAGAACCGGTTCCCGCCGAAGCCGCGCCCGCGATCACGCATCCCGGTCCGGTCAACGGCGGCGCCGTTGCCGAAGGCCTGGAGGCCAACCTCCGCACGGCCGGTCTCGTGCCGGTGCTCACCAAGCGCGAGCTCGTCCCCTACCGCGGCTACGAAACGGTGAAGAATCCGGGACGCGCACGCCCTGCTCGCGCCGAAGCGGCAGCCGACGAAGTGCTCGAGCAGGTGCATACCCGTCCCGAGCTCATTCAGCCCGTCGTCTACGCGCCCGTGATCTATCCGGGCCGTCCCCGCACGGCGTCTGTCGTGACGGAGGAAGGCGAACTGATTCAGGTTCACACGAAGACTGAATAATCGGTTTGCTCCCGGGGTCCGCCGGACCCCGTCGGCTCCCGCCTGACAGACAGGGCGGCTTCTCTTCACGGAGGGCCGCCCTTTTTCACGGCCGGCGCCGACGCTACAATGACCTTTTCGCGTTTTCGGATCAGATTCATGACGTCCTACCGCGGCCGCTTCGCTCCCTCCCCCACCGGTCTTCTTCATGCCGGCAGTCTTGTCGCCGCCATGGCGAGCTACCTCGACGCCCGAGCCCACGACGGCGTCTGGCTTGTGCGCATTGAAGACATCGACCCGCCCCGGGACGTGCCCGGCGCCGACAAGGCCATCATCGATACGCTTCGGCGGCTCGGTCTGAACTCCGACGAACCCGTGCTGTGGCAGCACGACCGGTACGACGCCTACGCCGAAACGCTCAAACGCCTCAGACGGGACGGCCGGGTCTACGGCTGCGCCTGTTCCCGCCGTGAAGCCGCCGAGCGCGCTCTGGCTCTCGGTCTGCCCGCCGGCGTCTATCCCGGCACCTGCCGCAGCGGCACGGGCGGGCGTCCCGTGCGAGCCTGGCGCTTTCTCACGAACGGCGTGCCCGTGACGTTTGACGACCGTCTGGCCGGATCATTCACGCAGAATGTGGAAAAAGAGGCAGGAGACTTTGTTCTGAAGCGTGCGGACGGTCTCTGGGCCTATCAGCTCGCCGTGGTCGCAGACGACCTTTACCAGGGCGTCACCGACATCGTCCGGGGCGCCGACCTCATCGACAATACCCCGCGTCAGATCATGCTTTATGAAGCGCTCGGCGCCCGTCCTCCCCGCTATATGCACCTGCCGCTGGTGCTCAACAGCGACGGCCAGAAGCTTTCCAAGCAGCAGGGCGCGGTGCCCCTCAACCCGGACGATCTGCGCGGCGAAACGGAACGGGCCTGGCGGCATCTCGGCTTCGAGCCGATCGGCGCGGACTCGCAGGCGGCGTTCTGGAAAACCGCCGCGCGCTGCTGGAAGGAGCGGCTCGAAGCTCGAGGTGTCTTCTGAACGGCGAAAGCCGGCGAAAAGCCGGCTTTCGGGTCATGGCGGAAGAAAACGTCAGCGAATGATGCGGGGCGCTGCCGCCGACATGAAGCTGTCGGGCGCCGCGGCCGTTTCCCGGCCTTCGAGCATTCTGTCCATGTCCTCGTCGGAAGGATCCTCGCCTTCTTCGTCGACCAGACGGTCGGCGACGGACAGGAAGCCCGGCACGACGACATCGTCACTGCCGAGCGCATCTTCGTCGCCCGGTTCGGTCACGGAGAGCACTCGGATTTCGAACTGGAGCGCCATGCCGGCGAGCGGATGATTGGTTTCGAGAACGGCCATGCCGTCGGCCACGTCGGTCACGCGCCAGCGGCGGCCGTCGTTGGGTTCTCCGGGCACACCTTCGAAGACGAGCCCCGGCACGACCGTTTCAGGATTGCCGAGACGCTCGGCGGGCACCATGACGAGCGAGTCCGGATCATATTCGCCGAAGGCATCTTCGGGCTCGAGCTTGATGACGAACCCCTCCCCTTCAAACCGGCCTTCAAGCGCCGCTTCGAGCTTCGGGAAGATATCGCCGTGACCGTGCAGATAGGTCATGCCCTCGGGGCCGGTTTCCTCAAGAATCTTTCCCGTCATATCCGCCATGCGGACGGACAGCGTAACCAGCGTGTCTTTTGTTACAGCGAGCGACATGCGCTTCAGAACTCCCTTTTAATCACATCGGCAAGCATCCGCCAGCCCGTCGGAAGCGGACTTCCCGGCCAGCAGAGCGCGAAAACAAGCACCGGCACGTTGAAGACGGGCATCAGCATCAGCAGTCCCCATGCGCCGGAGAGACCGATGTCGTGCATGCGTCTCGCGCACGATGCGGTCATGAAAAGCAGAAGCAGATTGACGACGACGGGAATCACGCGAAGCGCGATCACCTCGAGCATCTCATCGCTGATAAATTCGGCATCGGCGATCGGATCCATGAGCGACCAGAGCGCGCAGACCGTCAGGACGAGTCCCGCCGTTTCACGGGCGTATTCGCGCCGTCCGCAGCGAAACTGCGGACAAAAAAGAAGTCCGATGCGCCAGACAAGGTTTCTCATGGAAGTTCGTGCAGACGGCGTTCCCAGAGGTCGTAATCCGCCTGCGAAATCTTACCCTTTTTAAGGAGCCCGCGAAGCTTGCCGGCATAGCGTGCCTTGACCTGAAGACGAATCGAAAGCGATTCGCCGGCCATTTTGAACCGGGCCGCCTGAAAGAGTCCCTCCGCCGTGTCTTCCGAAGGCGGAAGGTCCCTGAAATCGGCGGTTTCAGCCGTGCGTGCCGATGCGGCATCGGGAGCAGCCGGCTTTTGCGGAGTCTCCGGCGGCAGCACCTCCGCCTCTGAGGTTTCGCGCACCGCGCGCACCGGACGGCGAGGCGCCGCTCGCGGCGCGGAGGACGTCGGCACGGCGTCGCCCAGCGTCATCACGGCAAGCGGATCCGGACCGAAGCGGTTGAGTCCCTTCTTCCCTGGCACCAGACCGAGAATCACGAGAACGATGAACTGAACGCCGGGAATGATGAGAAAAAGCGCGGCTATGCCGGCATAGCCGATGTCGTGAAGCCTTCTCACGACGGCCGCCGTCAGATACACGGCCGAAGCCGCGGCGTAGAGCAGAATGACGGCCGACACGGCCTGGGCCAGCCAATAGGGAAAGCCCGCCGGCTGCACCCCCGTCAGGCTGTTGGGCACGAGCCCGATCAGAACGAGGAAAATCGCCGCCAGAATCAGCGACACAAAGAGCGACGCCCAGTACGCCTCGCGGGATGCGCGGCCTTTGGGGGAAAGCGTCAGAACCTCATTGATGGCTACGGTCATAATCAACTGCTCAAGTAAAAAAGCCTCGGGCGGCACGGATGCCGCAGCGAGGCTTTTCGGACTGCCGGCCCGCCGGGCCGGCATCGGGACGCATCAGCGCAGCTGTTCGGCGAGAAGCGTCAGGATGTTCGGAGCAACGCCCGTCCTGTCGTCATTGCCGTCGCCGCCGATCACGGTCACGCGCGTGACGCTGCCTTCGTCGCCGAGGCGGATGCGGTATTCAGGCACGTCGACGGCCTTGTCGGAGCCGAACACGCGGG
Source organism: Sutterella sp. (assembly GCA_017936545.1). Taxonomy (GTDB): domain Bacteria; phylum Pseudomonadota; class Gammaproteobacteria; order Burkholderiales; family Burkholderiaceae_F; genus Sutterella. The sequence continues at coordinate 46,699 of JAGBFJ010000010.1, read as the reverse complement.
TGAAGAAGCCGCGTTCGGACTTGACCTTGGCTTCATAGTCGGGATCGAGATAGCGGACGGCGAAGTAGCCGGCGGCGCGGTCGCGGTCGACGAGCTCAAAGCCCATGCGGTCGACGACGAGGCCGACGGTGCGCCAGGCGCGGTCGAACGGTTCCTTCAGGACGACGGCCTCAAGCTTGCCGTCGGCGCCCTTCACGACGTCGCTGCGGGCTTCCTTCTTGGTGAGGTCCTCCTGCTTGACGATGTCGGCAGCCTTGGCGGCAGGCTCAGCGTCAGGATTAAATTCGCTGTCGATGCGAAGCGCAAGACGCTGCAGCATTTCGGCTTCCATCGTGGGGTCGGCCGGACCGGGCTGCCACATGGTGGAGTCGCTCTGCGAACCGGTCACCACTTCGACCATCGAGCGGTGCGTGATGAAGATGTCGCTCGTGCCGTCCTCGTTGCGTTCGATGCGGCAGCGGTACTGATCGCGTTCGCCTGTCGAATAGGCAAAGTCCAGCACTTTGCCGATCGTGCCGCGGATGATGTCCTGCGGCAGCTTGGCCTTGTTTTCGGCCCATTCGGTTTCCATGTAGCCCGTCTTCGGATCCTGACGGCGGACGACGAGGCCGACGGAAGGCCAGAAGTCCTGAACCACCGTCCAGAGATGTTCGGCATCGGCATTGACGCGGAGCCAGCGGGAGGCGCCGTCTCGCATCATCTTGGAGACGACCGTGCGCTGCACGATCTCGCCGCGGTCGGCCTTCACTTCGCCTGCAGCTTCCAGACGGGCGGCCTCGGCATTGGCGCTCACGACGCCCGGACGGGCCGGCACTTCAAAGCGGTTGTCGTTCGGGATCGGGGCCAGATCGGGCGGCACCTCGAGATTGGCGCGCGTATTGGACGCCTCGTACTGAACCTTGTCGTCGGAGAAATTGATACCGAGAGCGGAGCAGCCGCCCAGCACCAGCAGAGCCGGGCAAAGAGCCGCTGCGCGCAGCGAACGCTTATTCATCTAAAAAAATCCTTTTCGAAAAAAGCATGCGCATCCCGCCGCCCGGTCCCGCCGGCTCCGGCATCGACGCGCTGAACGCGGACGCCGCAGGGGATCGGATGAAGGAAACGCTTTTTTCTTCGCCGTCGGGCGAAGCCGCGCCAAAGGCCGAAGCCCGGGCGCATTTGCTGACTGAGTTTACCAAACTTCCCGCACGCTCAGCGTCCGTACGAACTCGGGTTTGCCTTCGGAAACAGGCTCCCGTCAGGGCGTCAGTCCGTAGGCGAGCGGCGTGCCGCTGCCCGGCTTCACGAAGCAGATGCGGGCCACGCACCAGCCTTCGGCCGTCTGTCCCTCTTCATAGGCGACCAGTCTGGCCCCGGCAGGCATCAGACGCACCAGCTCGCCCTCTTCAAGGAAATGCGCCGGACTGCGCGGGTGCCCCCAGATGAAGCCGTTGGCGCGGGTATAGGTCTCCATGATGAAGACGCCTTCGGGCGCCAGGCTCTCCCAGTAATGCGAAAAATGCGCGCGGTGGAGATAGTTGGTGACGATGATGCCCGCAAAGCGGTTCGGGCCCCAGGGCCAGGGATCGCCTTCGAGATCTCGTTCCTCGACGGTGAGACGCGGATCGCCTTCGAGTTCCGCCACGCCCGCGGTATTGATGTCGCAGGCCAGCACGCGCCGGCCTTCGAGAAGCAGCATGGCGGTATGCCGTCCTTCGCCGCAGGCGACGTCGAGCACCTCGCCTTCCGGCGCGATGAGCCCGCGCCAGCGCATCACCCAGAAGGAAGGCCGCACCGGGCAGCCGCAGGGAAGAATTTTCGCCATGCCGGAATCCTTCTTCAGAGAATCAGATTGACGAGCCACTCGCCCGCCATCAGGAAGGGACGGGCGAAGTACCAGAGTCCGCCGCCCACCATCAGAACGAGCAGAATCACCATGCCGTAGGGCTCGATTCTGTCGAGCATCATCGCGGCGCGGCCGGGAAGCAGACCGCGGAGAATGCGCCCCCCGTCAAGCGGGGGAATCGGAATAAGGTTAAAGGCCATCAGCATCAGATTGACCGAGATGCCTGCCACGCAGACGCTGACGACGAAGCGTTCCGTAATGCCGCACATCACCGCAAACTTCAGAAGAAGCGCCCAGATCACGGCCTGCAACAGGTTCGATGCCGGCCCGGCCAGCGCGACGAGCATCCAGTCGCGGTTGAAGTTGCGAAAGCGCCGGGGATTGACCGGCACGGGCTTGGCCCAGCCGAAGAGCAGACCGCCGCTGCCCGTCAGCGCGGACATCAGAATCAGCGCGCCCGGCACCAGCACGGTGCCTACCGGATCGATGTGAGGAATGGGATTGAGCGTCACACGCCCGAGCATCCAGGCCGTGCTGTCGCCCGCCCTGCGGGCCACCCACCCGTGCGCCGCCTCGTGCATGGTGATGGCGAAGATGAGCGGGATCGCATAAATGCAGATGGTCTGAATGGCATGAGCAATCATGGAGAAATTCCGAAGGTAAGCGTTGCGGGCCGAAAGACATTGTGCCTTCGGAACCGCCGGTAAAACGTAACGTCGTCTGACAGTCGGTCAGAAAATGTCAGCGCCAGCTGAGAAAGCGCCAGACGGGCGTCAGATCGTCGGGAATCTGGGGCTGCGTGCCGGGGGCGGGACGGGTTCCGCGGACCGAATGCCAGTCGGAACCGGAACTCGCCAGAAAGCCCATCTGACGGGCAACGCCGGCAAGCTTCTCGTCTGCATCCCGAGACTGTGATCCCGAGCAGACTTCGATGGCCTCGCCTCCCATGTCCCAGAAGGCCTTGAAGAGTTCGTCAAGCATCCAGTCCTCGGAGAAGCTGTAGCGTCCCGGATGCGCGATGACCGCCATGCCGCCCGCGTCGTGAATGAGTCCGATCACCTCCCGCAGACCGGGCCACTCGACGTCGACGCAGCAGGGCCGCCCGGTCTTCAGATATCTGTCGAAGGCTTCCTGATAATTGGAAACATGACCGTTCTGAAGCAGCCAGTGCGCGAAATGCGTGCGGGAGAGATTGTCCTTGTTGTCGGCCAGCGAAAGCGCGCCTTCATAGGCGCCGTGAATGCCGATCGCATCGAAGCGCTCGCCGATGCGTCGGCCGCGCACGTCGCGCTTCACGCAGACGTCGCGGAAAAACGCATCCACGCCGGCGCTTTCGGGGTCCATGCCGAGACCGACGATGTGAATGACCCGGCCGCCCCAGCCCGTCGACACTTCAACGCCGGGAATAAAACCGACGCCGAGCGACTCGGCCGTTCTGGCGGCAAGATGAACGCCGTCCATCGTATCGTGATCCGTCAGCGCCATCAGCTCGACACCGTTGTCGTGCACGAGCTGCACGAGAGCCGACGGCGAAAGACTGCCGTCGGACACGTTGGAATGCATGTGGAGGTCAATGCGCATGTCGGACCCAAAAAAACAATCAGCAATCTTTTTATTATAGAATCCGCGCATCATTCCGAGGCCTGCGTTTTTGCGCACGCCCGGTCCGGCTTTGCAAAGCCCTTGAAAATCCCGCTTCTGCCCCCATATACGGCATAACAAGCCGGACCGAAACGGTCCCACATTCCGCATTCTTATCTAAATATGGACGCTCTTCAGAAACTTTTGTTCAGGCGTGCCGCCGTGCGCGGCGAAACCGTGTCGCTGCACGCAGAATTCGACCGTGCGGTCGAACACCAGCATCTGCCCGTCGCCGTCCGCCGTCTGGCGGCCGAAGTCACCGCCTCCGCTCTGCTCGCTGCGGCTGCTCTGGAATTCGACGGCTCGGTGCTCCTTCAGATCGCGGGCGACGGTCCCGTCAAGCTCATCGTAGCCGAAGTCCGCAAAGGTCTCGTCTTCCGCGTTTCCGTCACCATGCGCGACGATGCGGGCGAGATCGACGTCAATGCCTCCCTGACCGACCTCGTCAACCGCACGGGCCGCGGCCGCTGCGCGCTCATTCTCGATCAGACCGGCCGTCCCGCCGATCAGCAGCCCTATCAGGGTGTCGTGCCGCTTGAAGGCGCCTCCTTCGCCGAAGTCATGACGAACTACTTCACGTCGAGCGAACAGGTCGACACCAAGATCATGCTCGCGAGCGACGACCGCGGCGTCGGCGGTGTCATGATCCAGAAGATGCCGACCGAAGGCGGACGCAAGCTCCCCGAGGATTTCGATCCCGAAGCCTGGCAGCGGCTGCAGATGTTCGTCGACACCGTCAAGAGCGAAGAACTTCTGACGCTGGCGCCCGAAGAGATCAACCGCCGCCTCTTCTGGGAGGAAGAACCTCTCGTCACCTACGAGGCCAAGCCCGTCTTTTCCTGCCGCTGCAGCGACGAAGGGGTGCGCAGCATGATCCGCTCGCTCGGCCGCGAAGAAGCCGAAGCCATCGTGCGCGAGCGCGGTGCGATCGAAGTCGCCTGCCACTTCTGCGGAACCGTCCGCCGCTTCGACGAGGCCGACGTCAAAGCGCTCTTTGCGCATGAAGCGCACGCCAAGGCCCAGCTCAACTGAGTGAATCGGCGGCCGATCTGCTGAACCCCAAAATAATGAACCCCGTTTCCGGCGTTGCCCGGGAACGGGGTTTTTGCACTGGGGCTGCGGTTTATTCCCGCTTGCCTCGAGAAGGCGGCGCACGAAGGTTTTTCGGCGCGTGATAAAGGTCGCCGCGCTTTGCCGCGAAGGTCTGCCGGGAACCCGGCTTGATGTCGGGCGAGCGGTAGTCGGGCATCGAGGCGAGCTCGGCCGCGCGCTTCTCGTACTCCTCCGGCGTCTCGAGCCGGAAGAGCACTTCGTCCTTTTTCACCATGTAGAGCTCGCGTCTGGCGCGCTCTTCGATGGCGTCCCTCTGATGCTGCAGCGAATAGAGCTCGGCGCTCAGTTCCTCGTTGCGCGCCCGGAGCTGGCGGTTCGTCTCGTTCTGCTGAGCGAGCGCCTCCTCAAGCTCCGCAGCACGGAACCAGACGCCGCCCGGACCCGCGAGCTGCCAGCCCACGACGGCGATGCCGGCCGCGATCAGCAGGATGAAGATGCGGGTCACGGGAGGATCCCCGGCTTAGCGGATGCAGTAGAAGGCGTCGCGGCCCGGATACACGGCCACATCGGCGAGATGTTCCTCGATGCGAAGCAGCTGGTTGTACTTGGCCATGCGGTCGGAGCGGCTCATCGAACCCGTCTTGATCTGACCGGCGTTGAGACCCACAGCGATGTCGGCGATCGTGCTGTCTTCGGTTTCGCCCGAACGGTGCGAGACGACGGCGGTGTAGCCCGCGCGCTTGGCCATTTCAATGGCTTCGAACGTTTCGGTCAGCGTGCCGATCTGGTTCACCTTGATGAGGATCGAGTTCGCAACGCCCTTTTCAATGCCTTCCTTCAGGATGGCGGGATTCGTCACGAAGAGGTCGTCGCCCACGAGCTGGACCTTCTTGCCGAGCGCGGCGGTGAGCTTGGCCCAGCCTTCCCAGTCGCCTTCGGCCATGCCGTCTTCGATCGAGATGATCGGATACTTTTCGCACCAGCCCTTGAGAACGTCGATCCATTCTTCGGCAGTGAGCGACTTGCCGGAGGACTTCTTCATGACGTAGCGGCCGTCTTCAAAGAATTCGCTCGAAGCGCAGTCGAGACCGATCATGATGTCCTTGCCCGGTTCGTAGCCGGCGGCGGCAATGGCTTCAAGGATGAGTTCGATCGCTTCTTCATGGCTTTCACACTTCGGCGCAAAGCCGCCTTCGTCGCCCACGGCGGTGGACATACCGCGGCCGTTGATGATCTTCTTGAGGGCGTGGAAGGTTTCGGCACCGTAGCGGAGCGCTTCGCGGAAGCTCGGAGCGCCCACCGGAATGATCATGAATTCCTGAAGGTCGAGGTTGTTGTTGGCATGAGCGCCGCCGTTGATGACGTTCATCATCGGGACGGGCATCTGGAGCGCGCCCATGCCGCCGAAATAGCGGTAGAGCGGCATGCCGGCTTCTTCGGCGGCGGCGCGGGCCACGGCCATGGAGACGGCGAGAATGGCGTTGGCGCCGAGACGGCCCTTGTTTTCCGTGCCGTCAAGCGCGATCATCGTGCGGTCGATGTAGGCCTGGTCGGAGGCTTCAAGACCCATCAGCGCGTCGGCGATTTCGCCCGTCACATTGCCCACGGCCGTCAGAACGCCCTTGCCGCAATAGCGCTTCGGGTCCTTGTCGCGCAGTTCAAGCGCTTCGCGAACGCCCGTGGAGGCGCCGGAGGGAACGGCCGCGCGGCCGACAGCGCCGCTTTCGAGCCACACTTCGGCCTCAACGGTCGGATTGCCGCGGCTGTCGAGAACTTCACGGCCGATCACATCAATAATTGCGCTCATCTTCTGTCCTTTCGAATGCACATAAAAGCGCCGCCGTCCGCAATGTTCGGACGGGCGGCATGAATTGGGATATTGTACTTAGCCTGCGATGGTGTCTTCAAGGAAGGGACCCGACTTCACGACGGCGTCGATTGCCTTGAGGCTCGTCAGCAGTTCGCGCATGCGCGCGAGCGGCACGAGATTCGGACCGTCGCTCTTGGCCTTCGCCGGTTCGGGATGCGTTTCCATGAAGAGTCCCGCCACGCCCGCGGCCACCGCGGCGCGGGAAAGCACAGGCACGAACTGGCGCTGCCCGCCCGAGCAGACGCCGTTGCAGCCCGGCAGCTGCACGGAGTGCGTGGCGTCGAAGACGACCGGCGCCTGCGTCTCGCGCATGATGGCAAGGCTGCGCATGTCGGACACCAGGTTGCCGTAGCCGAAGCTGGCGCCGCGTTCGCAGACCATGAAGCGGTCCGCATCCATGCCGGCTTCCAGACAGGCTTCGCGGGCCTTTTCGACCACATTCTTCATGTCGCCCGGCGCCAGGAACTGGCCTTTCTTGATGTTGACGGGCTTTCCGGACACGGCGCAGGCGCGGATGAAGTCCGTCTGACGGCAGAGGAAGGCGGGCGTCTGGAGCACGTCGGCTACGGCGGCGACGAGAGGCACCTCGTCTTCGGTATGCACGTCGGTGAGCACCGGCACGCCGACCTTTTCACGAACGGCGGCGAGAATCTTCAGACCCCCTTCGATGCCGGGACCGCGGAAGGAGCGGCACGACGTGCGGTTGGCCTTGTCGTAGCTTGCCTTGAAGATGTAGGGAATGCCCAGATCGTCGGTGATCGCCTTCATTTCCGAGGCGATGTCGACGGCCATCTGTTCGCTTTCGATCACGCAGGGACCGGCGATGAGAAAGAACGGACGGTCAAGTCCGATATCGAATCCGCAGAGCTTCATGACGGCTTCATCCTTATCAAAGTTCTGTTCAAGAAAAAAGGCAGCCCCCCGAACCTTGCCGGTTTGGAAAGACTGCCCTTCATCAGAGGCGCCTCAGCGTCTCACACGGTCAGGCCGCGGCCTTCTTTGCCTCGGAATAGGCAATGGCGGCTTCGATGTACGCCTTGAAAAGCGGATGACCGAAGCGCGGGCTCGACGTGAATTCCGGATGGAACTGAACCGCGAAGAAGAACGGATGGTTCGGAAGTTCCATCATTTCCGGCAGATGTTCGGTCGGGGTCTTGGCGGAGATCACCAGGCCCTTGTCCTGGAACTGGGCAACGTAGGCGCTGTTCACTTCATAGCGGTGACGGTGGCGTTCGGCCACGACATCGCCGTAGATCTGGTGAGCGAGCGTGCCCGGCTGAACCGGCACTTCCTGACGGCCCAGACGCATCGTGCCGCCGAGATCGGACTGTTCGTCGCGCTTCTGAACGGCGCCGGTGCGGTCCTTCCACTCGGTGATGAGGGCGACGACCGGATGCGGCGTGTCGGGATCGAGTTCCGTGGAGTTGGCGGCGCCGAGTCCGCAGACGTGGCGGGCAAACTCGATGACGGCCATCTGCATGCCGAGGCAGATGCCGAGGAACGGAATCTTGTTCGTACGGGCGTATTCAATGGCCTTGATCATGCCTTCGGTGCCGCGCTTGCCGAAGCCGCCCGGAACGAGAACGGCGTCGACGCCTTCGAGAATCTTGTCGGCGCCTTCGGCTTCGATCTGGCTCGCGTCAACGTAGCGGATGCGGACCTTGGTTTCGGTGCGGATGCCGGCGTGCGACAGCGCTTCGTTGAGCGACTTGTAGCTGTCGGCGTAGTCGACGTACTTGCCCACCATGGCGACCGTGACTTCGCGCTTCGGATTCTTGATGCGGCGGACGATATCCTCCCAGGCGGAGAGATCGGCCGGCTTCGTCTGAAGACCGAGCTTTTCGCAGACGAGATCGTCAAGGCGCTGCGCATGGAGCATGAGCGGCACTTCGTAGATCGTGGAGGCGTCGGCGACGCTGATCACGCAGTCCATCGGCACGTTGGAGAAGAGCGAAATCTTGGCGCGTTCTCCTTCGGGAATCATGTGTTCCGCCCGGCAGAGGAGCAGGTCCGGATACACGCCTTCTTCGCGCAGCTTCTGCACGGAGTGCTGGGTCGGCTTCGTCTTCAGTTCGCCGGCGGAAGCGATCCACGGGCAGAGCGTCAGATGGATGAAGCAGGTGTTGTTGCGGCCCACGCGGAAGGACATCTGGCGGACGGCTTCGACGAACGGCAGCGATTCGATGTCGCCCACCGTGCCGCCGATTTCCACCACGGCCACGTCGGGCTTGCCGTCGTAGGTGCTGCTGGCGCCGCGCTGGATGAATTCCTGAATTTCATTCGTGATGTGCGGAATCACCTGAACCGTCTTGCCCAGGTATTCGCCGCGGCGTTCCTTGCGAAGCACGCTTTCATAGATCTGGCCCGACGTGAAGTTGTTGGGCTTGTGCATCTTCGTGGAGATGAAGCGTTCGTAGTGGCCCAGGTCAAGGTCGGTTTCGGCCCCGTCTTCCGTCACAAAAACTTCACCGTGCTGGAAAGGCGACATCGTGCCCGGGTCGACGTTGATATACGGATCGAGCTTGATCATGGTCACCTTCAGACCACGGGATTCCAGAATAGCCGCTAACGAAGCGGCGGCGATGCCTTTACCGAGAGAGGAGACAACGCCGCCGGTTACAAATACGTACTTGGTCATGAAGAAAGAGCCCCACGCAAGGAGGTACAAAGAATAAAAATAAAGCCGGGATTATACAGGGAATCGCTGAGGCGCATCCCGGGGATGGACCTCGCGCATGCGGCGCCGAGCGCGCCGGCTGATCGGTTAATTGTAAGAGAAAAAGAATGCGGGCGGAACGCTTTTTTGGCGCCCGCCCGCTTCATTCGTCATCAGTCAAGTTTGGAAAGATCCAGCGTCACGCCCGCCGGCTGCGGCGAGGGTTCCGAAAAATCCTCGGGGCAGAGGCCGCTTCGGCAGACCTCGCATTCCTCTTCGTCGCCGGAGAAGTCCCATTCGGGCTGCACGGTGACGTGGTCGATCTGGAACTCTTCGTGTAGCGACGTGCGGATCGCATCAAGAATCTTCGGCCAGCACTGGGGGCTTTCGATATGCACGTGGCACTGAATGGCGCCGTGTCCGGGGCTCATCGTCCAGACGTGCAGGTCGTGCACCTTCTCGACGCCGGGGATCTGTTCGATGCGGCGGCCGACGCTGAAGTAGTTGACGCCTTCGGGCACGCTGTCAAGAAGCACGCGGCTCGAGTCGCGGAGCACTTCCCAGGTGGCGTGCAGCAGCAGGCAGCAGACGAGCATCGACAGGATCGGGTCGACGATCGTCGGGCCGCCGAAGAAGATGATCGCGCCGGCGGCAATCGCGGCCACGCTGCCGAGAAGGTCGCCCATGACGTGCAGCAGCGCCGCGCGCGTATTCATGTTCTTCTGGTCACGCGAGAGCGACCAGGCGACGAGCACGTTGATCACCAGACCCACGGCGGCGATCGTCATCACCGAGAAGCCCGAGACGGGCTGCGGTTCATTGATGCGATCGATGGCTTCGACAAAAATCCAGATGACCACGCCGAGCATCACCAGACCGTTGATGAAGGCGGCGAGCACTTCGACGCGGCCGTGGCCAAACGAGTGATCGCTGTCGGCGCCCTTCTGGGCGAGCTTGTTGGCGATGAGGGCAAAAAGCAGGCTGGCGGAGTCGGTCACCATGTGGCCGGCGTCGCCGATCAGGGCGAGCGAGTTGCCCCACAGACCGCCGATCAGTTCGATCGCGGAAAAGCTCAGCGTGAGCAGCACGGCAAAGCCGAGCACGCTCGTCTTCGTCTTTTCCGCCGCATGCACCCAGTGGCTGTCGCCGCGGCCGTGACTGGAAAAGCCGGCCTCGTTTTCCTGTGTCTTCGTATGTTCTTCAGACATGATTGGTTCTTCTGTTAAAACTGTGCGTTGCATTGACAAAAACCGGAAGGTCGGGGAAATCGGACCTTCCGGCATCATTGCCCTCTCATCTTAATGCTTCCGAGAAGCGGATGGCAGGCAAAGGTTCATCTGCAGCAACTGACATCCAAAGAAAGACGCCCCGCTCCCGCTGGAGTGAGGCGTCTTCGGCTGTGCATGCTCAGCGGTCCGGCTGGACCGCTCCCGCCGCTCGGCTTACTTGCCGAGCATCGGCGCCACGACGCTGCCGCCCGTCAGGAGGCCGGCCTTCGAATAGATGCCGAGCTTCTGGCGCGTGTCGGTGATGTCGAGGTTGCGCATGGTGAGCTGACCGATGCGGTCGACGGCCGTGAACATGGAGTCGCCCTTTTCCATCGTGAGACGGGACGGTTCGTACGTCAGGTTCGGGCTCTTCGTGTTCATGATCGAGTAGTCGTTGCCGCGGCGCAGTTCGATCGTCACTTCGCCCGTAATGGCGCGGGCTACCCAGCGCATGGCGCTTTCACGGATCATGAGCGCCTGGCTGTCGAACCAGCGGCCCTGATAAAGCAGGCGGCCGAGCTTGATGCCGTTGATGCGGTATTCCTGAATCGTGTCTTCGTTGTGGATGCCGGAGACAAGACGTTCGTAGGCGATGAAAAGCAGCGCCATGCCCGGGGCTTCATAGATGCCGCGGGACTTGGCTTCGATGATGCGGTTTTCGATCTGGTCGGACATGCCCAGGCCGTGACGGCCGCCGATGCGGTTCGCCTCTTCCATGAGCGACACGGGGTTCGAGAACGTGCGGCCGTTGATGGCGACGGGCACGCCTTCGCGGAATTCGATCGTCACGCTTTCGGGCTTGACGTCGACGTCGTCGCGCCAGAAGGCCACGCCCATGATCGGTTCAACGATCTTCACGTTGGAGTCGAGGCTTTCGAGGTCCTTGGCTTCATGCGTGGCGCCGAGCATGTTCGAGTCGGTCGAATAGGCCTTTTCGGCGCTCATGCGGTAGTTGAAGCCTTCCTTCTGAAGGAAGGCGGACATTTCGGCGCGGCCGCCGAGTTCGCCGATGAACTGCGTGTCGAGCCAGGGCTTGTAGATCTTGAGATTCGGGTTGGCAAGGAGACCGTAGCGGTAGAAGCGTTCGATGTCGTTGCCCTTGTAGGTGGAGCCGTCGCCCCAGATGTTCACGCCGTCTTCGCGCATAGCGGTGACGAGCATCGTGCCGGTCACGGCGCGGCCGAGCGGCGTCGTGTTGAAGTAGAGCTGACCGGCCGTGGAGATATGGAAGGCGCCGGACTGAATGGCGGCGAAGCCTTCGGTCACGAGCTGCTCGCGGCAGTCGATCAGGCGGGCATTTTCAGCACCGTACTCCATGGCGCGGCGGGGAATCGCATCGTAGTCCGTTTCATCGGGCTGACCGAGGTTGGCCGTATAGGCATACGGCAGAGCGCCCTTGTTCTTCATCCAGCGCAGTGCCGCGCTCGTGTCAAGACCGCCGGAGAATGCAATACCAACCTTCTGGCCGACCGGAACGCTTTGCAGAATCGTTTGAGACATAGCTGAAAACCAATACTTTATAAATGACTGTTGTTGTTTACCCAGCAACCTGGGGCCTGCGACTCGGAATTATCCGCTCTGGAGAGACTTTGTGCCCGAATGCGGCGCATCAATTTCAGGCTTTCTATGGACGCCTCAAACAGATTCAGACGAAATACCTAGCCGAAGCCGTCCACGCGGACAATTGGTCGACATTAAGCCTTCATTGGCCGCGAATGGCCGAAATTGTTGAATTTTCTCAAGTTTGAGAAAGAAGAGAAAAGGCGGGACGTGCGCTCTGGAGAACACGCGGAGGGGACGAAAAACGGCAAATCGTAGCGTGCCGTCTAGGTCTGTTTCCATAAGGGTTTTCCTATTTTCATCAGGCATTCATCCTAGGTCAAACACCGCAGTTCGGACGCTCTGTCGAAGAATTCCGGGCCGATAAACTTCAGCACGCTGTCGGTCTGCCCCCTCCGTGAGGGCGGTGCCGGACAGGAGGCGCAGGACCAAGCATCGCCTCCCGTCCGCAGCTGCATGCCGTCAGCCGCGCGGCCCTTTTTCCGCGCATTCGAAACCAAGGAGGATGCGCATCATCCTCCAGCCAAAGGAGCAACTGCTATGTCCATCAAGAAGACACTTATCGGTCTCGGTCTCATCGCCGCTTCGGGCGCCGCTCTCGCGCTGCCCAACATCGCCGTGCTCGCCACGGGCGGCACGATCGCCGGCGCCGGCAATTCCTCGACGGGTTCCGCCTATGCCGCCGGCAAGGTGAGCGTCAACCATCTCGTCGCCGCCGTGCCCGAACTGGCCAAGATCGCCAACGTCACGCCGGTTCAGGTTTCTCAGATCGGCAGCCAGGACATGTCCGACGAAGTCTGGCTCAAGCTCGCCAAGACGATCAACACCGACTGCGGCAAGTACGACGGCTTCGTGATCACGCACGGCACCGACACGATGGAAGAAACCGCCTACTTCCTCAACCTCACCTCGAAGTGCGCCAAGCCCGTGGTGATGGTGGGCGCCATGCTTCCGTCGACCGGTCTCGGCGCCGACGGTCCGCGCAACCTCTTCAACGCCGTTCTGACGGCCGCCACGCCTGAAACCGCCAAGCAGGGCGTCGTTGTCGCCATGGACAACGTCGTGATCGGCGCCCGTGAAGTCATGAAGACCAACACGGTCCAGCCCGAAACCTTCCAGGCCGCCAACTTCGGCAAGGTCGGCACGATCTTCAACAACCAGGTGACCTACGAAGTCATGCCGGTCCGCGCCCACACGACGAAGACCCCGTTCGACGTTTCCAAGCTCGACAAGCTTCCGAAGGTCGGCATCGTCTACAACCACGCCGGTGTTGAAGGCATGCAGGCCGAAGCCCTCATCAAGGCTGGCTACAAGGGCATCGTGAGCGCCGGCGTCGGCAACGGCAACATCCACAAGGCCATCTGGCCGGTGCTTGAAAAGGCCACGAAGGACGGCATCGTCGTCGTCCGCTCCTCCCGCGTTCCGACCGGCGCCACCACGAAGGACGCAGAAGTGGACGACAAGGCCCAGCACTGGGTGTCCTCCGGCACGCTGAACCCGCAGAAGGCCCGCGTGCTTCTCCAGCTCGCCCTCACGAAGACCGGCGACTGGCAGGAAATCCAGAAGTTCTTCGACCTCTACTGATCTGAAGAAGGCGGTCTGACCGGACGGCAAGCCTGAAGCGTGCGCCGTGCGATCCCGCTAAAATGATGCGGTAACCTGAAGCGTACCGTCCGCAGCCCGCGGCGGTACGCTTTTTCCGTCTGTTCATGCTTACTTACCGCATATGTCGACTTCAGTCATTCCGCAGCAGCATTACGGCACCGGACGCATCGTCCGCATGGCGCTTCCGCTCATGCTGAGCTTTCTGCTCGAGCAGCTGATCGGCATGACGGACGTGGCCTTTCTCGGCCGCGTAGGCGAAGTCGAGCTCGGCGCCGCCGCACTCTCCGGCGTCTTTTTCCTGGTGCTGCTGATGCTGGGCTTCGGCTACAGCTTCGGGCTGCAGTCCTTCATGGCCCGGCGCAACGGAGAAAAACGCTTCGCCGACATCGGACGGGCGTTTCGCGCAGGCGCGCTTTTTCTGACGGCTCTGTCCGTTCTCCTCATCCTCGTTTCGTTCTTTCTTTCCGGCCCCTTCTTCTCGCACGTCTGCGCCTCGGGGGACGTCGCCGCCGCAAGCGACACCTATCTTTTCTGGCGCGTGTGGGGACTGCCGTTTGCCTTTCTCTGCGCCGCCTTCCGCGCCTTCTTCATTGCAGTCCTGCGTCCGGCCATTCTGACCGCGAGCTCCGTCGTGATGGTCGTCACGAACTGCCTGCTCAACTGGGCGCTCATCTTCGGCTGCGGACCGATTCCCGCACTCGGCATCGCGGGCGCCGCCATCGCTTCCTCCGTCGCCGACGCCGTCTGCCTGATCTTCTTTGCCGTCTACACATTCTGCAAAGTCGACCGCCTTCGCTACCAGCTCTTTTCAGGCAGCCCCGCCGGATGGCATCTGCATCGAGAACTCTTCGCGCTAGGGCGCTGGCTGATGATTCAGGAAGCCTTTGCCTTTCTGGCCTGGCTGATCTTCTTTCTGGCGGTGGAGCATCTCGGCGAAACGCCGCTTGCCGTCTCCAACATCGCCCGCCAGATCTGTTCCACGCTGTTTCTCTTCATTCACGGCTTCGGTTCCGCCTGCGGCGCCATCGCGTCGAATCTAATGGGAGAAAATCGTCCCGACGAAGTGCCGGGCGTCGTCAGACGCGGACTGATCGTCTGCACCGCAGCGATGATTCCGCTGATGGTCCTCATCGCGCTCTTTCCGGCCGCGACGCTTTCTGTCTTCACCAGTCTGGACGAGGTCATCGAAGCATCGACGGCCACGCTCTACGTCATGCTCGGCAGCTTTGCGACGGCCATTCCGTCGATGTACCTGCTCTTCGTGACGGGCGGCATGGGTCAGACGAAGGAAGCGTCGGTCGCGACAATGGCCGCGGCCGTCCTTTACCTCGTCTATATCTTCGCGATTGTTTCCGTCACCGCCGAGGTCGCCGTGGTTTGGACCGCCGACTACATTTACTATCTGACGGCGGGAGCGGTTCTTTTCGTCTGCTGGAGAAAAGGCAGCTGGCGCACGAAGCGTCTCTGAAAAACACTTGCGCCGCATCCGTCCGCCTCGGATCGACGAATCACAGTCCGGCCCGCAGATGAACGAAAGGGCCGGAAGCTGTGCAGCGGTTTCGCTCGTCCATTCCGTCCGCCGCAGATTCTTCCGCCCCGTCCGACGCGGGTCCGACCCGGGCGTCAGTCGTTCAGCAGGGCAGCCTGAAAAAGAGTCCCGTACGAAACTCCTCTCATTCCGCCGGATTTGAGACAGCTGTCCTCAGATCCGGCGGCTGCCAAACGGCTGCTCAGCAAAAACTATACCACAATGCATAGAATATATGTATCTTTAAGATAACTTTACTCATACTAAAGAATCTCACATTCTGCTGCTGTGCCTTCTGAAATTCAGACGGCAACAAAAAATCCCGCACCTCAGGACAGGAACGGGATTCTTCAGTGGCGTCTCCGGCGCGATTCGAACGCGCGACCTTCCGCTTAGGAGGCGGATGCTCTATCCTGCTGAGCTACGGAGACAAGCCGGGTTCTCCGGCAGACGCCGAAGAAGCAGGTGAATGATTCTAGCAGATATCGCCGGACGCCCGACCGAGTCCGTCCAGGTACGGCGCATCAGCACTTCTCAAGATTCCTCACGGCTAGTGCCAGCATCAACTCCTTCGAGCCCGCCGAGTCGAAGCGGATTCGGATTCGCGCGTCGGCGCCGGAGCCCGTCACGCTTTCCACCGTCCCCTCCCCGAACTTCTTGTGACGAAGCCGGTCGCCGGCGCTGAAGCCGAAAGTGTCGCCCGCGCTCTTGGCGGCCGCGCGCCTGACGAGCGGCTCCTCGCGGGAACGATAGGTGCCGCTGCCGTTCAGTCCGCGGCGCCAGTCGTCGCGGTCATTCCGCGAGGACGACTCCGCATAGCCTCGCGAAGACGAATACCCGCCGTAACCGCCTCTCGAGCCGGAGCGGCCGTAGGACGATGCCGATCGGCTGCCGCCGAAGGACGGTCTCTCCCATCCCCAGCTGCTTCCCGAGCCGTCCTCGTCCGAACGCCCGCCGTCGTCCCAGCCGCGCCGGGCGGTGAGATTCTTTTCCTCGCGCAGAGGCTCCGGAATTTCTCCGATGAAGCTCGAAGGCGGATTGCTCCGGGTCTCGCCGTACTGCATGCGTGAGCGGCAGTGGGTGATGACAAGGCGCTCCTTCGCGCGGGTGACGGCCACGTACATGAGGCGGCGCTCTTCGTCGATGCCCGGTCCCCGGGTGTCGGTGACGGCGGAAAAATGCGGGAAGATGCCTTCTTCGCAGCCTGCAATGAAGACTTCCCGGAATTCGAGACCCTTGGCGGCATGCACGGTCATGATCTGAACGGCGTCGATATCGCCCTGCTCGTTCTTGTCGCCGGCTTCGAGCGTCGCCTGGGCGAGGAATCCCTGCAGCGGCGTCTGATCGGCATCGTCGGCCGGGCTGAAGGCATTGATCGCCTCGGGGAAACCTTCATTGGCCAGATAGCCCGCCGCTGCCGACAGCATTTCATTCATGTTGGCGATGCGGTCTTCGCCGTCCTTTTCCGCCTTGTAGTACGCCTCAAGGCCGGATCGGACGATGACCAGACGGATGGTGTCGGTGAGCGGCAGTCCCTCCGCCTCAATGCGCATCTGAAGAATCATGTCGCGGAAGGCTTCAAGCTTGGCGGGAACCTTCCAGCCCGGCGCCTCAAGCGTCTGCCAGAGACTCTTGCCGCGGACCTGAGCCTCGCCCGTCAGCGATTCGATCGTGCGCGCGCCGATGCCGCGCGCCGGAAAATTCACCACGCGCAGGAAGCTCGTGTCGTCGCCCGGATTATCAAGCAGACGCAGGTAGGCGAGGACGTGCTTCACTTCGGCACGCTCGAAGAAGCGTTGGCCTCCGTAGACGCGGTACGGAATGCCGGCCGCCGTCATGGCGGCTTCCACCGCTCGGGACTGCGCATTCATGCGGTAGAGCACGGCATGGTCGCGCCAGGCGCGGCCCCTCAGATGATCGGCCTCGATTTCCTGGGCAATCCAGCGCGCCTCCTCGCGATCGTCCTCATGCTTGACGACCGTGATGCGGTGGCCGCGGCTGCCCGCCGTCCAGAGGTTCTTCCCCAGACGCTGCGTGTTGTTGCTGATAATGGCGTTGGCGGCATCGAGAATGGTGCCCGTCGAACGGTAGTTTTCCTCAAGCTTGATCGGTTCGGACACGCCGAAATCGCGCAGGAAGTCCGACATGTTGCCGACGTTGGCGCCTCGGAAGGCATAGATCGACTGGTCGTCGTCGCCCACGGCGAAGACGGCGTTCATCGGTTCGCCGGCGGGACCGCGGCCGAAGCCCGCCAGCATCTGGAGCCAGCGGTACTGAAGAACGTTGGTATCCTGAAACTCGTCGACCAGAATGTGGCGGAAGCGGTTCTGATAGTGCTGGCGCACGATCTCGTTGCAGTCGAGAAGCTCGTAGCAGCGAAGAAGCAGCTCCGCGAAGTCAACCACGCCCTCCTTCTGGCACTGCGCCTCGTAGGCCTGATAGATCTTCACGCCCCGCTCGTCGCCGCCATGAGACCCGGAGCGCGCCGCGCGGATGCCGTTTTCCTTGTTCCAGTTGATGAAGTTCTGAACCTGACGGGGATCGCACGTATCGGTGTCGACGTTGAGCGCCTTCATGACGCGCTTCACCAGCGAGAGCTGGTCGCCCGAATCCAGAATCTGGAAGGTCTTCGGCAGTCCGGCCTCAAGCGCATGGCGGCGCAGAATCCGGTTGCAGAGTCCGTGGAAGGTGCCCACCCACATGCGCCGAAGATCGTAGGGCAGCATCGTTTCCAGACGCACCAGCATTTCCTTGGCAGCCTTGTTGGTGAAGGTGACGGCCAGAATTTCGGAGGTGGATGCGCGGTGTTCGTTCAGCAGCCAGGCGATGCGCGTGGTGAGCACGCGGGTTTTGCCCGAGCCCGCGCCCGCCAGAATAAGAATGCTTTCCTCGGGAGCGGTGACGGCCTGAAGCTGTCTGGGATTGAGCGACTGCAGAAGATCGGACATAAATCGGACGCCGCAAAACGCGGCCTTGGAATGAGTGGATCGAAGAATAAAACGGGAGAGAGAAGGTAGCACATTTCGCCGCGGCGCTCATGCCTCGGCAAATCTGGTCGGGCGGCAGGGCGGAGCAGTCCCTTCAAAAGAGCCGCCTCCTTTTGGCATCAATCAAAAAAACCCCGACATCCCGATTCCGCCCCGAGTCCTGAGCTCAGGCCAGTATGAGTATACTTTTACGTTATTCTTCTTTTTTCTTTTTGACTCACCAACACTGGAAAGCGTTATGCGCGAGACTTACTCTGCTCAGGCAGTGGAATCCGAAGTCCAGGCCATGTGGAAGGCCAAGGACGTCTACCGTGCCGTCGAAGACGCGCTCGATGACAAAGGACAGCCCAAACCCAAGTTTTACGTCTGCTCGATGCTGCCGTATCCGAGCGGCAAGCTTCACATGGGGCACGTGCGTAACTACACGCTCAACGACGTGATGTACCGCTACTACCGCATGAAGGGTTACAACGTGATGACCCCCATGGGATGGGACGCGTTCGGTCTGCCTGCTGAAAATGCGGCTCTGGCGAAGAAGGTCGCGCCGGCCAAGTGGACCTACAGCAACATCGCGGATATGAAGGCTCAGATGGAGCCTCTCGGTCTTGCCTTCGACTGGTCGCGCGAAGTGGCCACCTGCAAGCCCGAGTACTACCGCTGGAACCAGTGGATGTTCCTCAAGATGCTCGAAAAGGGCATCGCCTACCGCAAGACGCAGATCGTCAACTGGGACCCGGTTGACAAGACCGTGCTTGCCAACGAACAGGTTATCGACGGCCGCGGCTGGCGTTCCGGCGCCGTTGTTGAAAAGCGCGAGATTCCGGGCTACTACCTCGGCATCACGCAGTACGCTCAGGAACTGCTTGACGATCTGAACCAGCTCGAAGGCTGGCCCGAACAGGTCCGCCGCATGCAGGAGCACTGGATCGGCCGCTCCGAAGGCGTGAACCTCAGCTTCCCGTACGAACTCGACGGTCAGCCGAAGGAACTGCGCGTCTACACGACCCGCCCCGACACGCTGATGGGCGTCACCTTCGTGGCGATCGCCGCCGAACATCCGCTCGCCGCCTACGTCTCCAAGAACCGTCCCGAACTTCAGGCCTTCATCGATGAATGCGCCAAGGGCGGCGTCAGCGAAGCCGACATGGCGACGATGGAAAAGAAGGGCGTGCCCACGGGCTTCTTCGTCAGACATCCGCTCACCGGCGAAAACGTCGAAGTGTGGATCGCCAACTACGTCCTCATGAGCTACGGCGAAGGCGCCGTCATGGGCGTGCCCGCGCACGACGAACGCGACTTCGCGTTTGCCAAGAAGTTCGGCGTCGCCATCAAGCAGGTGGTGGCCGTCGAAGGCGAAATCTTCTCAACCGACGCCTGGCAGGACTGGTATGCCGACAAGACCCGTCCGACCTATCTCGTCAACTCCGGCAAGTTCGACGGTCTCGACTTCCATCAGGCCTGCGACGCCATCGCTGCCGAACTGAAGTCGAAGGGCCTCGGCGACAAGCAGGTGCAGTTCCGTCTGCGCGACTGGGGCATCTCCCGTCAGCGCTACTGGGGCACGCCGATCCCCATCATCAACTGCCCGTGCTGCGGCCCGGTGCCTGTTCCTGAAGAAGATCTGCCGGTGGTGCTCCCCGACGACCTCATCCCTGACGGCTCCGGCAACCCGCTGACGAAGTGCGAAGCCTTCCTCAACGTCAAGTGCCCGAAGTGCGGCGGCGACGCTCAGCGCGAAACCGACACGATGGACACCTTCGTCGACAGCTCCTGGTACTTCCAGCGCTATTGCTCGCCCGACTGCACGACGGGCATGGTCGACAAGCGCGCCGACTACTGGATGCCGATGGATCAGTACATCGGCGGCATCGAACACGCCGTGCTCCACCTCCTCTACGCCCGCTTCTGGACGAAGGTGATGCGCGACCTCGGCCTCGTCAAGTACGACGAACCGTTCAAGAACCTCTTCACGCAGGGCATGCTGATGGCGGAAAGCTACTACCGCCTGACGCCCGAAGGCCGCAAGCAGTGGTTCTACCCGGACGAAGTCGAAGTTCAGTACGACGAAAAGGGCCGCCCGGTCGGCGCCATCTGCAAGGCCGACGGCCAGCCCGTCACGCTCGGCGGCATCGAAAAGATGTCTAAGTCGAAGAACAACGTGGTCGAACCGCGCGACATCATCAACAAGTTCGGCGCCGACACGGCCCGTTCCTTCGTGATGTTCGCCGGTCCTCCCGATCAGTCCGCCGCCTGGTCCAACTCCGGCGCCGAAGGCACGTACCGCTTTCTGCGCCGCATCTGGGCCTGGGCCTATGCCCGTCATGAAGAAATCCGTCAGGCCCCGGCGCTCGACGGCCTCACGCTCGAACATGATGCGAAGCATCTGCGCCGCGAAGTCCATGCCGCCCTGCGTCAGGCCGACTACGACTTCTCGCGCATGCAGTACAACACCGTGGTGTCCGCCTGCATGAAGATGTTCAACGTGATCGAAGGCTTCAAGGGCACGACGCCGGCCGACGAAGCCGCCCGCGCTGAAACCGCCTCGATCCTGCTGCGCACGCTCTACCCGATCGCGCCGCACATCTCGACGGCTCTCTGGGGCGAACTCGGCTTTGCCGAACGCATCGGCGACCTCATCGATGCGCCGTGGCCGCAGTGGTCCGAAGACGCCATCAAGGCCGACGAACTCAAGCTCGTCGTCCAGGTGAACGGCAAGCTCCGCGGAGAAATTCTCGTGCCGAGCGACGCCGATCAGGCGACGATCGAAGCCGCAGCGCTCGCCAACCCCGACGTGCAGCGCTTCATCAACGGCGTGACGGTCCGCAAGATCATCGTAGTGAAGAACCGCCTCGTGAACGTCGTGGCGAAGTAAGCCTGACGATCCGAACGCCCTGAGCGTTCAGCATCCAGCATAAAGGCCGGAGATCCCGATCACGGGGTTCCGGCCTTTTCCTGTTCTTGTTTTCAGAAGCAGAACCGACGGCGGGGAGGGTGCTGCCGACAGGCGCCCGTTATAATGTTCGGATGCCCGTCCGAAGGGCTCTCTCTTACCACACGAGGACTTTTCGCCGTGATTTCCCGCCGCACTCTTCTCGGCGCTGCCGCGCTCAGCCTTACGCCTCTTGCCGGATGCGGCTTTCGCATGCGCGGCACCTTCGACACCCCGTTCAGAACGATGTATCTGCAGATGGGTGAGAATTCGCGCATCGGCGTCATGATCGCCCGCCTGCTCAAGGCCGGCTCCTCCGTGGAACTCGTTCGCTCGCCCAACGAAGCGGACGCCATTCTCGAACTCATCAGCCAGAACCGCTCAAGCGACGTGCTCAGCATCAACGACGCAGGCCGTGCCCGCGAGTACGAACTGACGCTCTCGCTCACCTTCCGCGTCTCCAGTCCGGACGGGTTCGACTTCATGGAAGCGACGCGGCTGACCGCGTCTCGGGACATGACCTATTCCGAATCGGAATTCCTTTCTCGTGAAAAGGAAGAGGATTTTCTCTACCGAGACATGGAACAGGACATCATCGTTCAGCTCATCCGCCTCATCGAGGCGATCCGTCCCCACTCGGGGAAGGGTGAAAAGTGAAGTCGGCCGATCTCGAGGACTACCTCGCGCGGCAGGCCAAGGCCGCCTCTCCCGATCCCTTCTGGCTGATCACCGGTACGGATGAATTCCTGGCCGTCGAAGCCGGCGACGCCGTCCGCCGCGCCGTGCGCGCCATGGGCTACGGCGACCGTCAGGTGCTCGACATGACTGGCAATTCCGACTGGTCTCGTCTGACGATGGCGGCCGCCGACATCGGCATGTTCGACGACAGAAAGATCGTCGAAGTCCGGCTTCCGGGCGGAAAGCCCGGCGTTCAGGGCGCCGCAGCCATTGCCGCCTATCTCGAACGGCCCGTCGACGGCGTGGTGACGATCTTCGCCGTGCCGACGCCCGACTGGTCTGCCGCCAAGGCGGCCTGGTGGCAGGCTCTCATGAAGAAGTGCACGGTCGTCGACTGTTCTGCCGTCGAGCGCCGACAGCTGCCGCAGTGGCTCTCGCGCCGCATGGCCAGACACGGCCAGAGCGCTTCTTCCGATACTCTCGAATTCTTCGCCGACCTCATCGAAGGCAATCTTTTTGCCGCCGCACAGGAAATCGAAAAGCTTTCCCTGCTCTTTCCCAAGGGCGAGCTCAGCCGCGAGCAGATCCAGTCCTCGGTCGCCAACAGCTCTCGCTTTGAACTCGACACGCTCTTCGAGAGCATGAAGATGGGCGAAGCCGAACGCATCGTGCGCATTATCGACGGCCTGGAAGCCCAGAACGAGGCTCTTCCCTTCCTGCTCGTCATGCTGACGCAGGAAATCCGCAGCATTCTCAAGCTGCGCACCGGCTACGATCAGGGCATGAGCCGTGTGCCCGGCGTGTTCGCGACGCCCTCGCTGCAGCGCGCCGCCCGCCGCCTTTCCGTCAAAAAGCTGACCAACGCCCTTCTCGTCTGCGCCGACATCGACCGTCTCGCCAAAGGCCTCCTGGTTCCGAAGCGCGACAGCGATCCCTGGATCGAACTCAAAAGCGTCGTTCTCTTTCTCGCCCGCTGAGTCCTTCGTCCGACACTCTGGACATCCCTGATCCGCCTTGCTTTTCCGGGATGATCTGCTACACTGTTCGCTATTCTAATTATGAATAGCGATGATCAGCCTTGCCCTTCAAAAGACTCTGGACGGCTTTCGTCTTAACACATGCAGCGAACTCCCGGGAACCGGGTTTTCCGCGCTCCTCTGCCCTTCGGGCTGCAGAAAAACGACGCTTGCCTCCTGTCTGGCAGGACTCTGCAGACCGGAAAGCGGATTTATCCGCATCAACGGAAAAACGTTCTTTCCGTCCGAAGAAGGTGTCTGGCTCACGCCTCAGGCAAGGGGCATCGGCTATGTCTTTCAGTCGCACCGACTCTTTCCGCACCTCACTGTGAGAGAAAACCTCTTTTACGGCAGGCGGGCGGGCAGACGCTCGGAGATCGATCCCAACGCCCTCATCGAGGTGCTCGGCATCGGCGCGCTGCTGGACCGACATCCCCGGACGCTCTCGGGCGGAGAAAGCCAGCGTGCGGCGCTCGGCCGTGCACTTCTTTCCGCCGAGTCGCTTCTCATCATGGACGAACCGCTCGCGAGCCTTGACGAGGAACGCCGCGACGAACTGCTCGGGTATTTCGAACAGATTCCCAAAGTGACGCCGCTGCCGGTTCTCTACATCACCCACTCGCAGGCGGAGGCCGAACGGCTTGCCTGCACCGTCATCCGCATGAAGGCGGGCCGCATCGTCAGCACGACCACGCTTAATCACAGAGACATTTCATGAAGATTTCCGGACTTATTCTTGCCGCCCTCCTCGCAGGCGCTTCCCTCAATGCCGCCGCCGGGCAGGTCACCGTCACGACCGGCGCCGGCTACATCAAGATGGTCGATGCGCTCACCGCGCTCTACCAGAAGGAAACAGGCAAAACCGTCGACAAGGCCTTCGGCGGCAACATCGGTCAGATGCTCGCTCAGATGAAGGAAGGCGGCAAGGTCAACGTCGTTATTTCCGACGAGTCGACGCTCAAGCGCTTTGAGTCGCTTCTCGCCGCCGAAACGACCCGCCTCGGCGATACGCCGCTCGTGCTGGTCTGGCGCAAGGGCATCGAACTCTCCGGCCCGCCGACATCGCTTCCGACAAGGTGAAGTCCGTCGCGGCGCCCGACGCCAGGGCCTCCGTCTACGGACGCGCTGCCGCCGCCTGGCTCAAGCCGACCGGCCTTGAAGCCAAGGTCGCGCCTAAGTTCAACGCCGTCTCGACCGTTCCGCAGGTCTTCTCCTATGTCGCCACCGGCAACATGGACGCAGGCTTCGTGAATCTTCTTGCCTGGCGCGCCGGCAAGGACAAGGTCGGCGGTCATTTTGAAAATCAAGGACGAAAGCGCCCGTGTCCGCATGGTCGCAAAGCCCGTCGCCGGCGCTGAAAACGAGGCCAACGTCAAGGCCTTCGTCAAATTCCTGACCTCCGAAACCGCCCGCCCGGTGCTTGCGAAGTTCGGCGTTCAGTAAACCCCTTTCGTCACGGGAATCCCGCAGATGCTCGATCTCCTCCGTGAGTCCCAGATTCTCTGCTCCCTTGAGCTCACGGCGAGAACCTGCCTCATATCGCTGGTTCTGTTTCTCCTTGCGGGACCTGCGGTCGGTTATCTGCTCGCGCGTCGTCCCAACACGCCCGTCAGAGTTTTCGGTTTTCTCGTGACGATGCCCCTTGTCTTTCAGCCCGTCGCCCTCGGCTACATGCTGCTGACGGTCCTCGGGCGGACGGGGCCTCTCGGCGCCCATTTTGCGGACGCCGGTTTTTCCCTCATCTTTTCGGAAGCCGCCGTGGCGGCCGCCGGCTTCGTCGCCGGTCTTCCTCTCGTCGTCCGTCCGCTTCAGGCCGCCTTCTCCTCCTTCCTGCTTCTCGACCTCGAAGAGGCCGCCAGAGTTCACGGCGCCTCGGAGGCCCGCATTTTTATCAAGATCACGCTTCCGCTCATCCGGCCCTCGCTCGCCGTCGGCCTGCTGATGGGCTGCGCGCGCGTTTCGGGCGAAGTCGGCATCACGATGATGCTCGGCGGCAATATCTCCGGCAAGACGAACACGCTCTCAATCGAAATCTTCAATGCCGTTTCGCGCGCCGACTTCGACGTCGCGAATGCGCTCTGCGTCGTGCTGTCGCTCTTTGCCGCCCTGCTTTTCATCGTCATGGAGATCATCCTCAAAAAGAGCATCAAGCTCTGATGAGCGGGAAGCCGTCGGGCTACAATGAAAAGTTGTCGGCGCAGAATCCGCCGCCGCACCGCTTTCCGCTGAGGAGCTCCTTCATGTCCGAAATCACTCTGAGTCCCGGTGACTACATCACCCGTCTCGGCCGCGCCGCCCGCGAGGCCTCCCGCGACATGGCGAAGGCATCGACCGCCGCCAAGAATGCCGCGCTCTGCCGCATTGCCGAACTGCTTGCCGAAGAAGAGCCGGCTCTGCGCGCAGCCAACGAAGCCGACATCCGGGCCGCACGCGAGGAAGGACTTTCGGACGCCTTCATCGACCGGCTCGCCGTGACGCCGAAAGTGCTCGCCGCTATGGCGGACGGCTGCCGTCAGATCGCCGAGCTTCCCGATCCGATCGGCATCGTTTCCGGACTTTCGCCCCGTCCGTCCGGCATTTCCGTCGGACGCATGCGCGTGCCTCTGGGCGTGATCGCCATGATTTTCGAATCCCGCCCCAACGTGACCATCGATGCGGCCGCGCTCGCCGTCAAGTCCGGCAACGCCATCATTCTGCGCGGCGGTCATGAAGCGCTCCGCACCAACACAGCGCTCTGGGAAATCGTCCAGAAAGGGCTGGCCGAAGCCGGTCTGCCCGCCAAAGCCGTGCAGCTGCTTGAATCGAGCGACCGCGCTCTCGTCGGCGAACTCATCCGCGCCAGGGACTACGTCGACGTTCTGATTCCGCGAGGCGGCAAGAAGCTCATCGCGAGGCTGACCGCCGAAGCCACCGTGCCGATGATCAAGCATCTGGAAGGCATCTGCCACACCTATGTCGACCGGGATGCCGACATCGACATGGCGGTGAGCGTCACTGACAACGCCAAGACTCAGCGCTACTCGCCCTGCAACGCGACGGAAACCCTCCTCGTGCATCGCGCAGCCGCCAGGCAATTCCTTCCGCCGATGGCGCGGATCTTCCATGACAAGGGCGTGGAGATGCGCTGCGACAGTCTCTCCCGGCGCATCGTCGAAGAAAGCGGCATGAGCGCGGTCGACGCCTCCCCTGAAGACTGGGATACCGAGTACAATGCCCCGATCATTGCCATCCGCATCGTGGAGTCGCTCGACGAGGCTGTCGCCTTCATCAACCGGCACTCCTCCCACCACACCGACGCCATCGTGACGGACAACTGGACCGCCGCGCAGCGCTTCCTTCGCGAAGTCGATTCGAGCTCGGTGATGGTCAATGCCTCCACGCGCTTTGCCGACGGCTACGAATACGGCCTCGGCGCTGAAATCGGCATTTCGACCGACAAGCTGCATGCGCGCGGACCGGTGGGTCTTGAAGGTCTCACCTCCCTCAAGTACGTCGTGCTCGGGCACGGCGAAGGCCGCCATTAACCAATCAGACAGAACATTCCATGGCTCTCTCCTTTTACGCAGTCTGCCCCTTCGGGCTTGAAGAACTTCTTTCCGGCGAAATCGAACGTGCGGGCGGCGAACGCACCCGCGCCGGCAAGGGCGGCGTCTCCTTCCAGGGCACGGCCGTCACGGCCATGTCCGTCTGCCTCTGGTCGCGTCTTGCGAGCCGCGTCCTCATGAAGCTCGCCGAGTCCTCCTACTGGGATACCCGCGACATCTACGACTTTGCCGCGCGCACCCCCTGGGAAAAGTGGTTCGGCCCCGATCTCACGATCAAGGTGTCCGCCACGGGCCAGCGCTGCCCGCTCGAATCGATCGACTTTGCTGTGCTCCGCATCAAGGACGGCATCTGCGACCGCTTCCGCGATCTTGCCGGCCGCCGTCCCGACGTCGAACGTTACAACCCCGACGTGCGCATTGCCGCCTTTCTGACGTACGACACCTGCACGTTCTATCTTGACCTCGCCGGAGAAGCGCTCTTCAAGCGCGGCTGGCGACTCACGCACGGCGAAGCGCCCCTCAAGGAAAATCTGGCCGCCGGTCTTCTGATGCTCTCCGGCTGGACGCCCTCCAAGCCGCTCATCGACCCGTTCTGCGGTTCCGGCACGATCGACATCGAAGCCGCCCAGATCGCCGCCAACATGGCGCCCGGCCTCAACCGCCGCTTTGCCTTTGAAAAGCTTCAGGGCTTTGATCCTGACCTCTGGGAAGACCTCAAGGAGGACGCCCGCGCTGCCGTGAACCGCCATGCTAAGGTCCGCATCGCCGGCAGCGACATTTCGTCCCTCGTCGTGGAAAAGCGGAGGAAAACGCCCGCCGCGCCGGTCTCGGCGCCATGCTCGACGACGGCCGTCTGACCTTCCGTCAGGGCGACGCCCGCGAAGCGGCGCCCGAAGAAGGCATGACGCCGGGGCTTCTCATCGCCAATCCTCCCTACGGCGAACAGTCCAATCCGAAGAGCGCCTCGATCCGCTCGATGATGAAGCACGTCGCCGATAATCTGAAGGCGAATTTCGCCGGTTGGAGCGCCTGGATGCTCACCTCCGACCGATCTCTTCCGCAGCAGATGCGCCTCAAGGAATCGCGCAAGACCGTGCTCTTCAACGGTCCGCTTGAATGCCGCTTCTTCCGCTTCGACATGGTGGCCGGCAGCAACCGCAGAAAGCCCCGCGCCGAGGAAACATCTGAAGACTGATCGTCCCGACCTTCATAAATGAACGAAGGCCCGCTCTGCCGGAATGCGTAGCGGGCCTTTCGTTTTCACCAACAAAAAATCCCCGCCGTCCGCGGAGGACAGCAGGGATTCCGGGTCTATTTCCTTGCTCGAAAGCGAAGAAATTAGTTCTTGCGAACCAGACGTTCCTTGATGCGGGCGGCCTTGCCGGAGCGGTCGCGCAGGTAGTACAGCTTGGAACGGCAGACATCGCCGTGGCGCTTCACTTCGATGGAAGCGATCGTCGGGGCATAGAGCTGGAACGTGCGTTCCACGCCTTCGCCGCTCGAGATCTTGCGGACGATGAAGGAGGAGTTCAGACCGCGGTTGCGGCGGGCGATCACGACGCCTTCGAAGGCCTGGACGCGCTTGCGGGAACCTTCAACAACGTTGACGTTCACGACAACCGTGTCACCGGCGCGGAAAGCGGGGATGGTCTTGCCGGCGGAAACGCGGGCGATTTCTTCCTGTTCAAGAATCTGAATCAGATCCATTTCAATCTCCGAAACCATCGTCATGCGGCTTGATTTGAGGGACCTGAGCCCGCCGCCGAGAGGATGGATAGTTTTTAAAAAATATCAGTGCTTCCAGCCGTGCTCGCGGAGCCATTTCAGATCCGCTTTGCCGAGAAGGCCGGAAGAATTCGCGATTGTAATCAAGTCTGGGCGCGTTTGCAAGGTGAGACGCAGACTTTCTTCACGAGACCAAGCCTGAATATTGGCATGGTGGCCGGACATCAGCACCGGCGGCACCGGCATGTCCCTCCAGACCTCGGGACGCGTATAGTGCGGCGCATCGAGAAGCCCCGTCGCAAAGCTTTCGTCGGAAGCCGAAAGATCCTTGATGGCGCCGGGAAGCTGTCTCACGACGGCGTCCATCAGCGCGCAGGCGGGAAGCTCGCCCCCCGACAGCACGAAGTCTCCGAGACTGACCACCTCGTCGACATAGGTCGAGAGAAAGCGCTGATCGATGCCTTCGTAGCGGCCGCAGATCAGCACGACCTCCTCGTCTTCGGCTACCATGCGCCGAACGCGCTCATCGGTGAGACGCGTGCCGTTGGGGGCAAACGAAATCACACGGCCGCGGTTTCCCGAGGCACGGATCATATCGACCGTCTGCGCGAGCGGCTCGGCCATCATGACCATGCCCGGACCGCCGCCGAACGGACGGTCATCGACCGTGCGGTGAACGTCGGTTGCGGCTGCGCGGGGATTCCAGGTGTGGCAGGTCCAGAGTCCGCGCTTCATCGCGCGGGCCGTGATGCCGCACTTCGTGACCGAGTCGAAAATCTCGGGAAATAGCGTGATGACGTCAAAGCGCATCATGAGCGTTCTCCGGACGTCAGCGCCACTCGGGCTGCCAGTCAACGGTCACGGTGCGCGCTTCGGTGTCGATCGCCAGCAGATACACGTCCTTCACGAGCGGAATCATGAACTGCTGGGTCTTGCCCGGAACGGCCTCCCAGTCGATGACCAACAGGTCCTGAGCGCCGTTCGACCCGATGGACGACACCGTGCCGAGCTCGGCGCCGTCGCCGTTCACCACGCGGCAGCCGATCAGATCGACCGCCCAGACCGCATCGTCGCCGGCATCGGGAAAATCGGCTCTGGCCACCGACACGCGGCCGCGGGCCGCGTCGGCCTGCTCCTTCGTGTCGCAGCCTTCCCACTTCGCAATGAAGCCCTCGCCGTGACGGCGGAAGGCTTCGATTCTGAGCACGGTCTTCGTGCCCTTCAGATCGGTGAGAACCCAGGTCTTCACCTTCTGCAGCACTTCGCCCGACTCATGGGGAATGACGCGCACCCAGCCGCGAAAGCCGTAGGCGCCGGCCGTACGGCCGAGTTCAACGAGCTCGTCCATTGTTTGACTCCGAATATCGCTCAGACAGTTAGGCATAAAGAAACCCCGCATTCACTCAGGCGTAGATACCGGGCTCATGTTGCTGCAGACGGATCACGATGTGCTGGACACGAGAGGCACGACCGCTTGCGAGCGAGCCCGCACTTGAGGGTTTGCGGGGTTTGCTGCGCCGTGTTTTACGTCAGGCGCTCAGACGAATTTCCTTCAGGAAATCAGGCGGCAGCCTTGGCGGCTTCCTTGACGAGACGGGCGACCGTGTCGGAAAGACCGGCACCGTTCTTCTGCCAGTAGGCGAGACGTTCCTGATTGATCTGGAGGCGGACGGCCTGACCGGCAGCCATCGGGTTGTAGTAACCGATGCGTTCGATGAAACGGCCGTCACGGCGGCAGCGGCTGTCGCAGACGTTGATGGAGTAGAACGGACGCTTCTTGGAGCCGCCGCGGGCGAGACGAATGATAACCATTGAGTTTACCTCTTGAACTAATTGGTTCGGTTTGAATGCCGGTGCCCCCGTCACGAGGAGCTGCCGGAAGAAATTCTTTGCGGGATGCCCGGGTTTCGGCATCTCACGAAAGCGTTGAATTTTATCTCAGAGAACGTTCGCATGCAAGCGCAGAAGCCAAGTTTTTCTGTGCCTCTGCCGCAGCCGGCAAAAAAAGCGGCGGGCCCGCCGGGACTCGCCGCATATCGGGCCTGCCGCCCTGCTTTGAAACAGGAATCAGCGGGTACCGATCTTTTCTCGGAGCTGATTGAGCGTCTGCACGCCGTCAGCCACCAGACCGTAGTCGGCCACTTCGAAGATCGGCGCTTCGGGATCGTTGTTGATCGCGACGACGACCTTGGCGTCCTTGATGCCGGCCGTATGCTGAATAGCACCGGAAATGCCCGCGCCGATATAAAGATCAGGCGCGATCATCTTGCCGGTCTGGCCGACCTGCCAGTCGTTCGGGCAGAGTCCCATGTCCACCGCCGTGCGGGTGGCGCCCACGGCAGCACCAATCGAGTCGGCGAAGTCTTCGAGCGCCTTGAAGCCTGCCTCGTCGATCAGACCGCGGCCGCCCGCCACGACGATGCGGGCGGAGACGAGTTCGGGACGATCGGACTTGGCTTCGGTAAAGCGGACAAAACGAGAGCCGTCGTAACCGTCGGGCGCGATCACTTCCTCGACCGGCGCTTCGGCGCCTTCGCCCGCCGCCTTGAAGGCGGTTGTGCGGACGGTCGCCACGACGACGGGATCGGACACTTCTACCGTGGCAAGGAGCGAACCCGCATAAATGCCGCGCACGAAGGTCTTCGGACCCTTCACAGCGACGATGTCGGAGACGGGCGAAACATCCAGGAGCGCGGCAACGC
Source organism: Sutterella sp. (assembly GCA_017936545.1). Taxonomy (GTDB): domain Bacteria; phylum Pseudomonadota; class Gammaproteobacteria; order Burkholderiales; family Burkholderiaceae_F; genus Sutterella. Next base: position 16,111 of record JAGBFJ010000010.1, on the reverse strand, counting down.
GGGGCATGGCGGACTTGCCCACCGAGCTCGCGACGAAAAGAATGTGGCTGTAGCCCTCGGCTTCGGAGCAGACCAGGCTGGCGAGCACTTCGGGAGACTCCTGGGCGAGCTGCGGGCTGTCTGCATAGTAGACGCCGCGCACTCCGGCCAGACGCGAAGCCTGCTCGGCCACGCTCTGGCTGTTGCTGCCGGCGACGAGAATGTCGACGGCATCGGTCATTTCTAGTGCGGCGGCAAGCGCCTGAGCCGTGGCGGGCTTGAGGGTGACGTTGTCGTGTTCGGCAATCAGAAGAGCTGTCATTTTCTATATCCCCCTCAGAGCACGTGCGCTTCGTTCTTCAGCTTTTCAACGAGCTCGTCGACGCTCGCCACCATCACGCCGGCCTTGCGGGCGGGAGGCTCGTCGACGCTAAGCACCCGGATGCGGGAGGCCGTGTCAAGACCAAGCGAAGCCAGTTCGATCGTTTCAACCGGCTTCTTGCGGGCCTTGGCCATCGAAGGCAGCGTCACGTAGCGGGGTTCCGCAAGGCGCAGGTCCGCAGTCACGACGGCAGGCGAGGCAAGCGACACGGTCTGCGTGCCGCCGTCCGTTTCGCGCGTGACGATCCAGCGGCCGTCTTCAAAGCCGATGTCGCTCGCAAAGGTGCCGAGCGGCATGTCGCAGAGCGCCGACAGCATCTGACCGGTCTGATTGGCGTCGTCGTCGATCGCCTGCTTGCCGAGAAGCACCAGCCCCGGCTGTTCGCGTTCGACGAGGACCTTGAGCACCTTCGCCACGGCGAGCGGCTCGAGCGCATCGTCGGTCTTTACGTGAATCGAACGGTCCGCTCCGATGGCCATGGCCACGCGCAGCGTGTCGACAGCCTTGAGCGGCCCCACCGTCACCGCCACGACTTCGTCGGCCTTGCCGGCCTCGCGAAGTTCGACGGCCTCTTCAACGGCGATTTCATCGAACGGGTTCATCGCCATCTTGGCGATCTTGGTATCCACACCGGAATGGTCGGGCAGCGGACGCACCTTGATCTTGGCATCCACCACGCGCTTGACGGCGACGAGGATCTTCATCAGAAAAACTCCAGGAAACACAAAGCGGCCGTCATCCCCCCAGGACGGCGGCGGCCTCCGAATGTTTAAACGTGCGGGTCATTATAACGGCAGCCCCCCCTTTTCATGCTTAAGCGAATCGGCGATTTTGGGGGAGGTGTTTTTTTGCAAGAATGAAGGAAGATGCACGTCAATGGTTTTGCAAAAATCAGGTTCTTTGCAAATTTTCCACGTAGGCAATGTATCTTAGGCAATCTTTTGTTTTTTATTGTTATTCATACACTTCATTGAAAATAAAGGCACATGACCTCATCCGCAATTGACGTAGCTTTTGCAAAGGAATAAAGTTACGTTTCATCGGAATTGTGCAGAGCTCCGGCAGCTCGCGCACCCTGCATTTTCAAACACGATCAGACAGAAAGACGGATTACCATGACTGCGAGCGACCCGAACCGCATCATTATCTTCGACACAACGCTTCGCGACGGCGAACAGGCTCTTCCTCAGAGTCTCTCAGCACGGCAGAAGCTTCAGATCGCACTGGCGCTCGAGCAGCTCGGCGTCGACGTCATTGAAACGGGCTTCCCCGTTTCCTCCCAGGGCGACTTTGAAAGCGTGCAGGGCATTGCACGCGTGCTCCGCCGCGCCGTTCCCTGCGGTCTTTCCCGCGCCGTAGCGGGCGACATCGACGCCTGCGCCAAGGCGCTGAGCGTTGCCGAACGCTTCCGCATCCATACCTTCATCGCGACCTCCGAGATTCATGTCAAGGATAAGCTCAGGAAGGACTTCAGCCAGATTCTGGAAATGGGCGTTGAAGCCGTGAAACGCGCCCGCCGCTACACCGACGACGTGGAATTCTCCTGCGAAGACGCGGGCCGCACGCCGATCGACCACCTCTGCCGCATGGTTGAAGCAGCCATTGCCGCCGGCGCCACGACCGTGAACATTCCCGACACGGTGGGCTTCACGCTCCCCGAAGAATTCGGCGGCATCATCACGACGCTCTACAACCGCGTGCCCAACATTGACAAGGCCGTCATCAGCGTGCACTGCCACAACGACCTCGGCATGGCGACCGCCAACTCGCTCACCGCCGTCATGCACGGCGCCCGTCAGATCGAGTGCTGCATGAACGGTCTCGGCGAACGCGCCGGCAACTGCTCGCTTGAAGAAGTCGCCATGGCGATCCGCCTTCGCGAAGCCTACATGGGCGGCGTGCACACGGGCATTGTGGCGAAGAACATCGCCCGCACCTCGGGTCTCGTCGCCAAGATCTGCAACGAACCCGTTCCGCCGCACAAGGCGATCGTGGGTTCGAACGCCTTCGCACACAGCTCGGGCATCCATCAGGACGGCGTCCTCAAGAACCGAGAAACCTACGAAATCCTTACGCCCGAAAGCGTGGGCTTCACCGGCAACACGATGCGCATGACCGCCCGCTCGGGCCGCCACATGATCCGCGCCTGCCTGCGCAACCTCGGCTACGAGGACGACAGCTACGATCTGAACGAAATCTATGCGCGCTTCCTCAAGCTCGCCGACAAGAAGGGTCAGGTCTTCGACTACGACCTTGAAGCGCTGCTCTTCTTCTCCACGCTCGACGAAGAGGAAGAGGAAAACGCCTTCGAACTCGATCATATCAGCGTGATGAGCGGCGGCAGCCACTCGATTCCGACGGCTTCCGTCCGTCTGCGCGTCGGCAAGCGCACGCGCACCGAATCCTCCATCGGCAACGGTCCGATCGACGCGGTCTACAACTGCATCACGCGCCTGACCGGCATCCGCTGCCAGCTGACGAGCTTCACCATCACGGCCAACGGCGCAGGCATGGACGCTCTCGGCCAGGTCAACGTCACCGTCGACTACGACGGACGCATCTTCCACGGCATGGGCATGTCGGTAGACATCGTCGAAGCCGCCGCGCTCGCCCTCATCCATGCCGCCAACAGCATCGACCGCGCCGCCAAGATCCGCGAATCCCGCAAGGCGCCGCAGGAAGACGCCGTCCCGGCCATGAACACGCCGTAACCCCGTCTCTTTTTCAATCAGATACGCCGTGCTCAGCGCACAGTCCGCGCACGGCATTTGCATCCTCCAGTTCCAAGGAAAAAACATGCTGACACGCATTCACAAGATCGCCGTTCTCGCCGGCGACGGCATCGGTCCCGAAGTCATGGCCGAAGCGCTCAAGGTGCTTGACGCCGCCGGCGAACGCTGCGGCTTCCGTCTCGAAAAGACCGAAGCTCTCGTGGGCGGCGCGGCGATCGACGCCTGCGGCACGCCGCTTCCGCAGGCGACGCTTGACGCCTGCGATGCCGCCGAAGCCATTCTTTTCGGCAGCGTCGGCGGTCCGAAATGGGACCATCTCCCGCACAAGGACCGTCCCGAAGTGGGTGCCCTCCTTCCGCTTCGCAAGCGCTACGACCTCTTCTGCAATCTTCGTCCGGCCCGCTTCTACGAAGGTCTCTTCGGTCTCTCTCCGCTTCGCGCCGACATTGCTGAAAAGGGCTTCGACGCCCTCTGCGTGCGCGAGCTCACGGGCGGCATCTACTTCGGACTTCCGAAGGGCCGCGAAGGCACGGGCCCCGACGAACGCGCCTTCGACACCGAAACCTATTCCCGCCGCGAAATCGAACGCATTGCCCGCCTCGCCTTTGAAATCGCCCGAGGCCGCCGCGGCCGCGTCACGTCGATCGACAAGTCGAACGTGCTCGCCACGTCGCGTCTCTGGCGCGAAATCGTGACCGAGATCGGCGCAGCGTATCCCGATGTCGAACTCGAACACATGTACATCGACAACGCCACGATGCAGCTCATCAAGGCTCCGTCGCACTTCGACGTCGTGCTCTGCTCGAACATGTTCGGCGACATTCTCTCGGACGAATGCGCCATGATCACCGGCTCGATGGGCATGCTCCCCTCCGCCTCTCTCGGCGAATCCGGCTTCGGTCTCTACGAACCCGCGGGCGGCTCCGCGCCCGACATCGCCGGCAAGAACATCGCCAACCCGATCGCCCAGATTCTCTCGGCCGCCATGATGCTCCGTCATTCTCTCGGCGAAACCGAAGCCGCCGATCTGATTGAAAAGGCCGTGGGTCACGTGCTGAAGTCCGGCACCGTCACCGGCGACCTCGCCTGCGCCGTCGAAGGCGCCGTTCCCGTCACCACCGACGTCATGGGCTCGGCCATCGCCGCAGCCGTCAAGGAGATCTGAACCATGGGACGTACGCTTTATCAGAAGGTCTACGACGCCCACATCGTCACGGAAGTACCCGGCGAACTGCCGCTGCTCTACATCGACCGTCATCTCATTCATGAAGTCACGAGTCCTCAGGCTTTTGCCGGACTGCGTGAAGCGGGCCGCAAGCTTCGCCGCCCCGATCTGATGCTCGGCACGATGGACCATGACATTTCGACGCAGGAAGCCACGCTCGAAGTCTGCTCGCCCATGGCCAAGAAGCAGGTCACGACGCTCGTCTCCAACTGCGGCGAATTCGGCGTCACGCTCTTCGGCCTCGGTCATCCGGGTCAGGGTATCGTGCACATCATCGGCCCGCAGACGGGCTTTACCCTCCCGGGCACGACACTTGTGTGCGGCGACTCACATACGGCGACCCACGGCGCCTTCGGCGCCCTCGCCTTCGGCATCGGCACGTCCGAAGTCGAACACGTGATGGCCACCCAGACCCTCAAGCAGCAGCGCTTCAAGACGATGCGCATCACCGCCGAAGGCAAGCTCCCGAAGGGCGTTTATGCCAAGGACCTCATTCTCGCCATCGCCGACGCGATTACGACGGCCGGCGGCACGGGCCACGCCATCGAATTTGCAGGTTCGGGTGTCACTAACCTCACCATGGAAGGCCGCATGACGCTTTCCAACATGGCCATCGAAGTCGGCGCTAAGGCCGGCATGATCGCCCCCGACGAAACGACCTTCGCCTATCTGAAGGATCGTCCGTTTGCGCCGAAGGGCGCTGCCTGGGACGAAGCCGTCGCCTATTGGAAGACGCTCCCGACGGATGCCGACGCGGTCTTTGACAAGGAAGTGACGATCGACTCCGCCAACCTCGTGCCCTACGTGACCTGGGGTACGAACCCCGGTCAGGCCTGCCCGGTGACGGGCCGCGTGCCCAATCCGGCCGACATCGCCGATCCGGGCGAACGCGCCGGCGTCGAAGCCGCACTGGCCTACATCGGTCTTGAACCCGGCTCGCTCATTACGGACGCCAAGATCGACACGGTCTTCATCGGCTCCTGCACGAACGGCCGCATCGAAGACTTCCGCGAAGCCGCCAAGGTCGTGAAGGGCCGCAAGGTTGCACCCGGCGTGCGCGCCCTTGCCGTTCCCGGTTCCATGGCCGTGCGTGCCCAGGCCGAGGCGGAAGGTCTCGACAAGATCTTTATTGAAGCCGGCTTCGAATGGCGTCTCCCCGGCTGCTCGATGTGTCTCGCCATGAACGACGACCGCGCAGAAGAAGGCTCCCGCGTCGCCTCCACGTCCAACCGCAACTTCGTCGGCCGTCAGGGCCGCGGCAGCCGCACTCATCTGATGAGCCCGGCCATGGCGGCCGCTGCCGCCGTCACGGGTCACATCACCGACGTCCGCGAACTTCTCTAAAGGATCCGTCATGCAGAAATTCACCGTACTGACCGGCATTGCCGCCCCGCTTGACGCGTCCAATGTCGACACCGACCAGATCATCCCGAAGCAGTTCCTGCTCGCCGTCGACCGCAAGGGCTTCGGCAAGCATCTCTTCCATGAGCGCCGTTATCTCGACGCTGCGGAAACGATGCCCAATCCGGACTTCGTGCTCAACAAGCCCGCCTATCAGGGCGCGCAGATTCTCGTCGCGCGTCACAACTTCGGCAACGGCTCGAGCCGCGAACACGCGCCTTGGGCGCTTCTCGACTTCGGCATCCGCGCCATCATCGCGTCGTCCTTCGCCGACATCTTCAGCAACAACTCGCTCGGCAACGGCCTGCTCCTCGTGAAGCTCACTGAAGCGGAAGTTGATGAGCTCTTCGGCATTCTCAACGCCGATCCCGGCATGAAGATCACGGTCGACCTGGAAAAGCTCCTCGTGACCGCCGGCGACCGCAGCTGGTCCTTCACGCTCGATCCGTTCCGCCGCAAGTGCCTTCTCGAAGGCCTCGACGCCGTGGCGCTCACGCTGCAGCACGAAGACGCCATCGCCGCCTACGAAGCCAAAATGCCCGCCTGGCTCGCTCCCAGCGTGCGTGATCTCAAAGACTGTCCGGTCTGATCCTCCGGATCGCTGATCGTTCTCTGAAACAGCAAACGGCCGCGGTGAAAACCGCGGCCGTTTGCTTGCGTCCCTGATGATCTTCCTTCAGCCCTGCCGTCTCAGCGGCGAAGACTCCAGGCAGCAAGAAGAGCCGAGACCGCAATGCCCGCCATCGTCCAGCTGCTTTCTCCCGTGAGACTGCCGGCAAGTCCTGCGAGTCCGCCGAGGACGGCGCCTGCGAGCCAAAGACTGCCTCGAACGGGCGCCGCGCGGCCGAAAAGTGCAACGAAGAGAGGAACCGCCACGCCCGGCACATAGAGCGAATAGGCAGTCAGCAGAAGTTTGATGATGTCGCCCGACACATAGACCACCGCTGCGGAACCGATGCCGAAAAGCGTCACCAGCAGACGAACGGCCTTCGTGCTGTCGCCTCCGAGAAGATTGCGCTCGACGATGCCCGACGCGGACAGCAGAACCGTGTCGACCGTACCGCAGAGCGCACTGATGAGTCCGAGCGCAATCGCTGCCTTGAGCCACACGGGCATGACGGCGCCTTCGGCGAGCCAGCCGGCCACGGGCTGCTTATCGCCGAGATTCATCATGGCGAGCAGCGTGATGGCGATGCCGAACCAGACCAGGCATGGCGCCGCCCACCAGGCGGCACGGCGGGCCGTCGCACCGTCTTTAGCCGAAAACGTACGCGAAAACATGTCGGGGCCGACGATGTAGGTGATCCCGACCAGGCACATCATGCGGATCCAGTCGCCCAGACCGAAGCGCTCGTTGAACGGCACCCAGTCCAGCGAAGCCGCCTTTTCCGGCTGCGAGAAGAGGAGCCACAGGGCTGCTGCGGAAAAGCCGCCCACCAGAAGCACCGCCTGAACGGCGTCGGTTCGGATGACACCGCTCTGACCGCCCAGGGCGGTATGCAGCAGCACGCCGGCCGCAATAAGAAGGTAAAGAATTTCCGCCGTCGCGGGCGACGCCAGCGTCGTGAGAAGCACATGAAGCGCCACAAACTGCGCCGCCGCCACGCCGACCCAGGAGACGGCAATGATGGCGCCGGACCATTGTTCAGCCGCTCGTCCTGCGTAAAAACCCGCCACCTCGGGCAACGTCACGGCGGGCAGCGCACGAATTTTGGGAGCCGCGATGAGTCCGTGCAGGAAGAGGCCGACGGCGCCTAGGCCGAGCCACCAGAAAGCGGCGGCGCCGGTTTTCTGAGCAAGCGAACCCATGCCGAGCGTCGCCGAGCCGCCGATGATGGTGCTCACCAGTGAAAGCGCGCAGAAGAGCGCGCCCGTCGTGCCGCCGTTGGTAAGAAACGTCCGGCTGCTCTCGGCATGCCTGGCGCCCGCCAGGCCGTACCAAAGCACGCCCGCCAGATAGGCAAGCACAAGCGCAGTAAGTGCGGTCATAAAGATTCCTTCGCTGATGCGTCAGAGAAGCGACAGCGTCGCCCACGAGACGGCCAGATAACGCACCAGCTTTCCGAGACCGATCCAGAACAGGGCCGGAAGCCAGCCAATGCGCAGCCAGCCTGCCGCCAGCGGAATGGCATCGCCGACGACGGGCACCCAGGAGAAAAAGAGGGCGGGCGCCCCGAAACGCCGCAGCCATGCCGCTGCCCGGCCTTCCTCCGTCCGATTGGGAACGAAGCGGCCGATCACCCAGCTCGTCATGCCGCCGAGCGTGTTGCCGGCTGCTGCGATCAGAATCAGACGAAGCATGCGCTCCGTCCCGCCGCCGGCCGCCAGTGCGCCGGCCAGCAGCACTTCGCTGCCGCCGGGAAAGAGCGTGGCTGAAACGAAAGCGCTCACAAAAAGCGCCCATTCCGCCGAGGATCCCGCCAGCCATTCGGTGAGCCAGTCCGTCATTGTTCGCTGTTCAAATCCGGTTTACCAATGCAAAAAACGGCGTTCTCCCCTCTGAGATAGAGAAGAACGAAGTTCACATTCTATCCGCTAAGTTTCTTGCAGAGAGTCAGCCGAACGGATTCGCTCGGTTGATTCCAAGCAAATCCGCACACTACCCAAACAGTCTGACAAGACAGACAGCAGGTCAGACATGATCCGGGCCGTCCTGCTCCGCCAAGAGCTTGTCTGCCTGCACGCCGAGCATGACCAGAATCGACGTCTGCTCGTCTTCGAACGCCAGAAAATCGTCCTCGCCGGCTTTGCACTCATACAGTTTCCGGCGCATCTCCTCCGGCAGTCTCAGAAGTCCCTGGCCGAGGATCCCTGCAGAGAAAAATCCGACAACGACGTCTTCCCGAATGTCGTCAGGAAGCGCCTTCAATACAGAAGGAAAGCGCTCGATAAGATCCTCAATCGCCCTCCGCCTGAGCCGCCGTCTTCGGATGGAAAAGCGTCGAGATCGATTCCGGAATCGGTCCTTCAATATCAACATAGGCGCCCGATGCGGCCATCAGAGGAACAAGCCATTCCTGAGTCCGATCAAAAAGGTCGTCATTCGGACACTGATCGACCTTCTTGAAGCAGCGATAGATCCTTTCGTCGTCACCGAGTCTGGAAAGAGGAAACAGCACGCTGCAGAGCGCCTGTCCGATGCGGTGCGCTTCAGCCGTCGACAGATTGGTCCGAAGCGCACGCCAAATCGCCTCTCCGTCAAAGCCCGGGCATCCGGGATGGTCCTCATCGGCAAAGCCGCTGCCGAAGCCGCCCAGCATCAGAAAAATCTCGGCAAGTTCCGCAGCCGTCTTCTCCTCCTTAGCCAAAGCATCATCACCGATACGCATGGACAGCGCCGGCAGTTCGACTCCTTCGAGTGCGGCAGCGGCGCTGTAGAGCGTAAGGAGTCCGTCGGCCAGCGGCATGAAAACATCAATATTCTCTTCTACCGTCTCGAGAAGCGGACGAATGAATCTGTCCGTCGGCGTGTCTCCCTTCGGCGCGAAGCGTTCCGCCGACGGCTGAATACGAGGAAAAGACGAGCCGACCAGACGATCTGTTCGAGCACAGCCTGCCGGTCGTTCTCGTCATCCATCTCTTCCTGAAGCAACTCTTCGGCAACCGAAAGCCGATCGCCGGTCCTGGCCAGAATGCGACCCATCAGCCGGTTGTGCATGAAGGAGTAAAGCGCCCGCAGCTTGGGCGGGAGTCTGCCGATCAGGCGCTCGAGCTCCTCGTCGGAGACGGACACAAGCGAACTCACGGTTTCATCATCAAGCAAAGGAGCGTTCGGGATTTCGGACAGCGATTCCCAGACTCGAAGGAACCTCGCCTTCTTTTCGTCCGGGAGATCCGTTTCCTGCAAGCGAGTCTGAAGAAGAGCCTCGTAATCGCCCTCCTCGTCTCTTTCATCAAGGAGCGTCGCGATAGGCTCATCAATATCCGCGAACAACTCTCCGAGAGCGAATTTTTTATCGAATCCGATGGCTTCGGCAAGCTCTTCGCCGAATTCCCCGGCAAAGTCTGTCTGTCCGTACTTCCGCTCAAAAGACAGCGCCTTCTGACGAAGCGCTGCAACGGCGGAAAAGGCGATGTCCGTCTGCCGGACAGCCTCCGATGACAGGCCGTCGATTGCGGACACCGTTTTGACGGCGTCGCGGCTGGCCAGAAGTGCCTTCGCCAGATCGCACGCACCGACGAAAATCCAGCTGCAGTAGCCGCGAGGGGGATCAGGCAGCGAACGGATCAGGCCGATAATCTCGTCCTTTGACAGAAATTCAGACTCTACGCATTATCGGACATGCGAATCTCCTAAGAAACAGCATATTTGATCAGTATGCCCGAAAAAACCGCGATCGGACTGTCTGTGCCGGCCTCCCGGCTCTTTCAGGCATCCGGTCTGCCGGGACTTCCCGTGCAAAAAAGCTTCGTTCTCCCTGCAGCGACAGGGAAGAACGAAGCTTTCATTTCATCCGATGCGTGTCCGGAAATCAGTCAGCCAGACGGATCCGCTTGGTGGATTCCGGATCAAACCAATGGACGGCCTTGGACGGGAAGCGGATGCCGCAGCGGCCTCCCGTTTCCGGAATGTAGCAGGCATTGTCGACGCGGAAGACCACGTTCTGCCCGAGCAGGCTGCCGTGGATCAGATGATCGGCGCCGAGCGCCTCAACGGTTTCCACTTCGCAGGTGCCGAAGCCGCCTTCGGGCAGCACTTCCACGTGTTCGGGACGCACGCCGAGCACGACCTGACGGCCGGCGAGCGCCTTCGCAGGCGCCGGCAGTTCGAGCGAAGCGCCCTCGTGTTCCAAGCGCATGCCGTCATCCGACACGCGGCAGTGAACGAGGTTCATCGGAGGCGAGCCGATGAAGTTCGCAACGAACATCGTTTCAGGATCGTCGTAGACCTCCTTGGGCGTGCCGACCTGTTCAGCTACGCCGCCGTTCATCACGATCATGCGGTGAGCGAGCGTCATGGCCTCGACCTGGTCGTGAGTCACGTATAGGCTCGTGGTCTTGAGACGGCGGTGAAGCTTCTGGATCTGCAGACGGGTCTGGACGCGAAGCTTGGCATCGAGGTTCGAGAGCGGTTCGTCAAACAGGAAGACCGCCGGTTCGCGCACGATGGCGCGACCCATGGCGACGCGCTGACGCTGGCCGCCGGAAAGCTGACGGGGACGGCGCTCGAGCAGATGGGAGAGTTCGAGCATCTTGGCCGCCTCCTGCACGCGGCGGTCGATTTCCGCCTTGTCGACGCGGCGGATCTTAAGACCGTAGGCCATGTTGTCGTACACGCTCATGTGCGGATAAAGCGCGTAGTTCTGGAAGACCATCGCGCAGTCGCGGTCCTTCGGCTCGAGATTGTTGACCACGCGGTCGCCGATCACGAGTTCGCCCGAAGTGATGGGTTCGAGACCCGCCACCATGCGCAGAAGCGTCGACTTGCCGCAGCCCGACGGACCGACGATCACGATGAATTCGCCGTCGCGGATATTGAGAGAAATGCCGTGAACGACGGCCACCTCGCCGTAGCTCTTGCGGATGTCCTTGAATTGAATGCTAGCCATAATCTGTTTCTCTTATTTTTCCGTATCGACGAGACCCTTGACGAACCAGCGCTGCATGAGCGTCACGACCAGCGCGGGCGGGATCATTGCGAGCATGGCGGTTGCCATGATGAGGTTCCATTCATTGGCGGAGTCGCCGCCGCCGATCATGCGCTTGATGCCGATCACGATCGGGTACATGTCTTCCGACGTCGTGACGAGAAGCGGCCACAGGTACTGGTTCCAGCCGTAGATGAACTGAATCACGAACATGGCCGCGATGTTGGTGAGCGACAGCGGCATCAGAATCGTGAAGAAGAAGCGCATCGGACCAGCGCCGTCCATGCGGGCGGCTTCCGTGAGCTCGTCGGGCACCGTCAGGAAGAACTGCCTGAAGAGGAACGTCGCCGTTGCCGAGGCAATCACCGGCAGGATGAGGCCGCCCCAGCTGTCGAGCAGGTGCAGTCCGGCCATCACCTCATAGGTGGGCGAAATGCGGACTTCGACCGGCAGCATCAGCGTGATGAAGATGAGCCAGAAGCAGAGCTTGCGGCCGGGGAACTTGAAGTAGACGATGGCGAAGGCCGAGATGAGCGAGATGAGAATCTTGCCGATCGAAATGCCGAGCGCCATAACGAGCGACACAAAGAGCATGCGGCCGACCGGCGCGCGGGAGGCCGTGCCGCCGCCCTCGGTGAGAATCTGCAGATAGTTCTCGATCATGTGGGTGCCCGGAATCAGACTCATCGGAGCCTGTTCGACTTCCACGGCGGTCTGCGTCGACGCGACGAACGCGACGTAAACCGGGAAGACAACCACGATGATGCCGAGAATCAGCGTCAGATGCGTGAAGAAATTAAGCCAGGGACGATTTTCAACCATGATGTCCGCCTCCCGTCAGTAGTTGACTCGCCGCTCGATGAAGCGGAACTGAATGACCGTGAGAATGATCACCATGACCATCAGCACGACGGACTGAGCGGCGGAACCGCCGAAGTCCATGTTGCGGAAGCCGTCGACGAACACTTTGTAGACGAGAATGTTCGTGTCCTGACCCGGGCCGCCCTGCGTCGTCGCGTCGACAATGGCGAACGTGTCGAAGAACGCGTAGACGATGTTCATCACGAGAAGGAAGAAGGTCGTGGGCGAAAGAAGCGGGAAGACCACCGACCAGAAGCGGCGGAAGGGTCCAGCGCCGTCCATCGCGGCCGCTTCAAGAAGCGAACGCGGAATGGCCTGAAGACCGGCCAGGAAGAAGATGAAGTTGTAGCTCACCTGCTTCCAGACGGCGGCCACCACGAGAAGGATGAGCGCCTGGTCGGCGTTGACGAGATAGTTCCAGCTGATGCCGAAACCCTTCATGGCGTAGGCAAGCACACCGAGCGTCGGATTGAAGATGAACATCCACAGCACGCCGGCGACGGCAGGCGCCACGGCGTACGGAATGATGAGGAAGGATTTGTAGGCGTTGGCGCCGCGGATCACGCGGTCAGCGCAGACGGCCAGAAGAAGACTGATCGCGAGGCCGAGGAAGGCGACAAGCGCCGAGAAGACCATCGTGATCTTGAAGCTCGAGATGGAATTGGGATCTTCAAACAGAACGACGAAGTTCTGCAACCCGACGAATTCGGTGCTCAGACCGAATGGGTCCTGCATCAGCACGGACTGATAAATGGCCTGACCCGCGGGAAGGAAGAAGAAGATGAGCGTAATGGCGAGCTGCGGCAGCACCAGAAGATACGGCAGCCACCGGTTTTGGAATACGACTCTTTTTTCCACTTTGTTCTTACTCTGATGGTGTCGTCGCCCCGGACAGGTCTGGACCCGAACCGCCTGCGCGGACCGGGCTGAGGGCCGCTGCCCGAAGCACGGCAGAAGGCGCCTCAGCCTTCGCGGCTGAAGCGCACTTCGGCGGTTTCTGAAGAGTTACTTCGTCACGCGTTCAAAGCGTGCGAGCTGCTCGTTGCCGCGGCGGACCGCTGCATCGAGAGCCTGCTTGGCCGAAACCTTGCCCGACCAGATCTTTTCAAACTCTTCGTCGACAATCGTGCGGATGTTGGGCAGATAGCCGAGACGGATGCCGCGGCTCTTGTCCGTGGTCTTGAGCATCTGCTTGACAGCCACGTCGGCACCCGGGTTCTTTTCGTAGTAGCCGCTTTCCCTCGCGATTTCGAAGGCCTTCTGCGTCACCGGGAGATAGCCCGTGCGCATATGGTTGTTGGCCTGAACCTGCGGATCGGAAAGATAGTTGAAGAAGTCGGCCACGCAGCGGTTTTCCGCTTCAGGCTTGCCGGCCATCGCCCAGAGGGAGGCGCCGCCGATCGCCGTGTTCTGAGGCGCATCGGGCACGTCCGGATAGTAGGGCATCGGCATCGTCATGTACTCGAACTTTGCATTGCGGCGAATGTTGGCAAGCGTGCCGGAGGAACCCATGTTGATCGCGCATTCGCCGGAATAGAAGGTAGCGTCGGCCAGATTGCCGCGGCCCTTGTAGATGAAGAGGCCTTCCTTTGCCATGCGGGCCAGGTTTTCAATATGGCGCTGATGCAGCGGAGAATCGATCTTGAGGCGGGCGCCCGTGCCGTCGAAGCCGTTGCGCAGCGTGGCGTATTCGACGTTGTGCCAGGTGGAGAAGCTTTCAAGCTGCGTCCAGCCCATCCAGGAAGTGGTCATCGGGCAGGCTTCGCCGGCGTCCTTGAGAGCCTTGGCGGCCTTTTCGATTTCAGGCCAGGTGCGAGGCAGCTTGTCGGGCTCGGTCGGAAGACCTGCCTTCTTGAATTTGGTGAGGTTGAGGTAGAGAACCGTGGTGGAGGAGTTGAAGGGATAGCTGAGCATGCGGCCGTCGGAGGTGGAGTAGTAGCCGTAGACCGCCGGGATGTACTGCTTCGGATCGAACTTGTAGCCTGCCTTGTCAAGCAGTTCGCCGACCGGAACAATGGCCCCCTTGCTGAACATCATCGTAGCCGTGCCGACTTCGAAGACCTGCAGAATGTTGGGCGAACGGCCTGCGCGGTGCGCGGCGATGCCCGACGTCATGGTCTGGTCATAGCTGCCCTTGTAGGTCGAGGTGAGGCGGCACTGGGGGTTCTTGGCGTTGAAGTCCTTCGTCACATCGGCAACCCAATCGCCGAGAGTGTTGGCCATCGCATGCCACATCGTGATTTCGGTGGGAGCGGCTCCGGCTGCCGTCGCAGTCAGAAGGGACGCCGCCATCACTCCGGCAGCGACAAACTTTTTGCTCATGCTGATCTCCTTTGAGCACAGGGGGCCTTTGCCAGGCGCCGACAGCAGCATCCGAAACACTCCGGCGGCACTTCCATAAAGGAGGAAAGGCATACTCCTTTTGACGAAAACTATCCGTCTGATTAATGATCATAGGGTAAGCCGTCTAGCCTGTCCATACGCCGATAGTGGAACCCCCTAAAAAGACGTACCTCTTTGAATTCCCTGTGCCGCAGCCTTTGTTAGGGTTATCACGGAAAGTCGGCTACCACCGCGGCTCGGGATATCCCTATACGACATTCAGCCCGCCTCAGCCCGGCAGGCATGCGAATAGTCGCGCGGTCCGAACACGGCGCTGCCGATGCGGACCATGGTGGCACCCTCGTCCACTGCTTCGGTCATATCGGCGCTCATGCCCATCGAAAGCGTGTCCATGGTCGGAAAACGCATGCGCAGACGATCGAACAGCCGCTTCATGGCATGGAGCGGCTCACGTCTTTCCTCACTCGAAGAAGCCGGTGCCGGAATGGCCATCAGCCCCCTCAGACGAAGGCCCGGCATGAGCACAATCTCCGCAGCCAGCGCTTCCGCTTCGGACGGCGTGACGCCCGACTTGGTCGGCTCGCCGTCGATGTTAACTTCGATGAGCACGTTGAGGGGCGGCATGCCGGCCGGGCGCTGGGCAGCCAGACGGGCGGCGATCTTCAGACGATCGACGGAATGCACCCAGTCGAAATGTTCGGCAACGGCCCGGGTTTTGTTGCTCTGAATCGGGCCGATGAAGTGCCAGACGCCGGGATCCTGGGGGTGCGAAGCTCGGAAGGCCTCGACCTTCTCCACGCCTTCCTGAACGTAGTTTTCGCCGAAGTCCCGCTGACCGCACTGATAGGCAAGTTCGCAGGCCGAGACGGGAAACGTCTTTCCCACGGCAATGAGCCGGACGTCGCCGGCAGGACGGCCCGCTCGGGCTTCTTCCGCGCGCAGGGCGGCTCTCACGGCTTCCAGTCTCTCAGGCAGTCCGGGCTTGAGTTCGCTCACGATCAATTACTCCTATTGGTTCCGGTTCCCCGCCGGAAAACACATCAGGAGAGTTTAGGCCATCGGCGCGGCGACGGCAAAAAGATCATTACTTGATCCTTATCAAGCAGCCTGCGTTTTTCTTTTTCTGTTTTTGATCCTGACGCGTTTCCCGCACCGAACGAAGAACATGAACAAGCATTGTCACCGCGTCACAAAACATCGGCGGGATCCTCTGCAGCAGAGGCCTTCTCAGTCATCTGCCCGAAAAAGATCAAATTTTCATCCTATTTCAAACCTTTCTGAGCCATAACAATTTTTTATTTAATATCAAATATATATGCAATGAATATCTAGAAGATCATTCTACAAGGATGTTCTGATTAAGCCGCAGTTTTCTTCTCAAGGGTGACTGCGGTTTTTTTGAAAAATCGGATATTGCGAGTCAGTCTCATCTATATCCCTCCAAATCACTAAAAATGGCTCCGGATCGAGCGTTTGACGCCCTATCGGAGGCTATTTCGCGAATTTTGGTCACACTGCCCCCTTTAACCGCGCCTTCAGACACGCGAACGTCAGCAGGTTCGCCAGACCGCACAGAGTAAGCAGACGATTCGTGTTCTTG